>PWGX01000011.1 GCA_003554615.1 Syntrophomonadaceae bacterium | reverse complement strand
TTTTGATTTTGATTAGATTTTTTGGTTTCAGATTTGCTGTGCTAGACGGGGAGGTAGCGGTGCCCTGTACCCGCAATCCGCTACAGCGGGGTTTAATTCCTGCCCGAGGCCGTTTAACTTTGGGGCCGGCTCCGGGTAAGTGGTGTCGAAGGTCTGGTCCCGTGCGGCGCAAACTCATGAACCCCGTCAGATCCGGAAGGAAGCAGCGGTAAGTGAGAATTTGCGGGTGCCACGGGAGCGCCGGGCCGGAGCTAACTGCCCGAAAAGCGTCTGGGGTTGACGGTCAACGGCAGGTGCACGGTCATTAATTATTGTGGAGCAAAAATATATTGAAGATATCTTTAATGCCCGGCAAACTGGGAGTGTGCAGGTTGGAAAGTGATCGGCCATTTCCTAAGTGGGCTTTAAATAATCATTTTTTTTCAATCACTGTTACCGCAGATGAAACTTCAATTGTTTGCCGGGAAGAGTTGATTCCTGACGACTGTCAGGCGGAAAGAGGGTTTCGTGCTTTCAAAGTCGAAGGGCCGCTTGACTTTCACTTAACAGGCATTTTATCTTCACTTATAAATCCGCTGGCTGAAGCGGCGATCAGTATATTCGTTATATCTACGTATGATACCGATTATATACTTATTAAAGAAGATCAAATTAACCGGGCCGCCGACCTCCTGAAAAATGTATGTACGATTAATTGATGTTTAAGGAGTATTCAAACCGTGGCTTATTTGAGTCTTTACAGGCGCCATCGCCCCCTTGCTTTTACCGAGATGACAGGACAGGAGCATATTACCCGGACTTTGAGCAACGCCCTGGGCAGCGGCCGCCTGGCTCATGCTTATCTTTTTTGCGGGCCCCGCGGCACCGGGAAAACAACGGTGGCCAAAATCCTGGCCAGGGCCGTAAATTGTGAAAAATATCCGGCCCCCGAACCCTGTGGAATGTGCCCGCCCTGCGAGAACATTGCGGCTGGTGCCTCAATGGATGTTATAGAAATGGATGCCGCTTCAAACCGGGGCATTGATGAAATCCGGGAATTAAGGGAAAGAACCCGGTATGCAAGTGCGGAAAGCAGGTTCAAGGTTTATATTATAGATGAAGCCCATATGCTGACCACAGAAGCTTGCAACGCCTTCCTGAAAACTTTGGAAGAACCGCCCCAGAATGTTATATTTATCCTGGCTACTACCGATCCTTCCCGTCTTCCGGCCACAATTGTGTCCCGGTGTCAGCGTTTTGATTTTCACCTCCTTACAGTTGATCAGATTCAGCAGCGGATCGAACAGATCCTGGAGCAGGAAAGCCGGCGGTCCGACCAGGAAGCGGTGAAGCTAATGGCCAGGCTGGCCGACGGCTCCCTGCGGGATGCCCTGGGGATCCTGGAACAGTGCTCTTCTTACAGCGAGGAACATATTTCAGCGGAGCACGTGCGCATTGTTACCGGGGCGACTATGACCGAAACCATAGAAGCTTTGGTCAAAGCCGCCGTGGAAAATGATCCTGATTCCGGCCTGGAAATAATTGAGCAGGTGGTTTACAGCGGCCGCGACCTGCAGCTGCTGGTCCGCGATTTGACTTTTGTTTTCAGCAGGCTTCTGCTGCAAAAGGATAGAGATAACGGTTTAAAGCTGGTTCATGGCCACGGGTTCGAAAATTTGTTAAGCAAATATCGCGGCAAAATGTCCAGGGATCTGCTTATGGAGGCTGTTGAACTCCTGCATGAAGTTGCCCATGAACTGCGCCATGCCCGCTTCCCCCAGTTTATTCTCGAAGTTTCATTTATTCGCCTGCTCAGGGTTCTTCACAACCGTCCGAAGACGGCTGACTTAGAGGCCCGGGATCAGCTCGATAAGCAAGAGCCTGAAAAAGCGGTGTCTGCTGCTTCAACGGATGAAAGGGCAGAAGCTGATAAGCTGGTTGATCCTGAGCCTGCCGGTGTTAAAGGAGCCAATGATGAGGCCGGAAGTTCCATATCGGAAGCTTCCACTATTGCGGGGAGGGACGAAGACGAGGAACTTTCTCCCGAGAGTGATCTCTTTGCCAGGCTGAAAGAGGATTGGCCGAGGATAATACAGGAAATTAAAAAGAAACAAAAAAGTACTGCCGCTTGGCTGGAGCCGGCCAGGCTGGAAGATCTGCGGGGGCGATTGGTCTGCCTCCGCTACCCTCCCGAGTACACGATTCACCAGCTAAGGATAATGGAAAACACTCATCGCAAACTGGTGGAAGAAGTTTTGTCGGCTTTTTGCCGGATACCGATTAATATTAAAGCTGATTTCGATGAAAGTGATGCAGAAACTGAAACAGGCGAAAATGACGAAGGAAAAGAAACCGTTCATACCGAAAATTATCCGGACAGCCCGCCTGAGCCTGATCAACAAGATCATTCCTCTTCAGCTAAACAGTCACAGAAAGAGGAAGGAACAGGCTCTGCGGGTGGAAAGAACAACAAACAGAAAACCCCACCAAGCGCGGAAGAAGCAATGCAGATGTTTGGTGGCGAGCTGATAAATCCTGATTGAATGGAGAGGAGGTTTTAGTGATGCCTAACGGTGGAATGTCTAAAATGATGAAGCAGTTGCAAAAAGCCCAGGCTGAAATGAGCCGGATGCAGGAAGAGCTTGCTTCAAAAACAGTGGAAAGTTCAAGCGGTGGCGGGGCGGTCCGTGTAGTAGCCGACGGCCAGAAAAATTTAGTCTCCCTGGAGATTGATCCCGAGGCGTTGAGCGAGGATAACAAGGAAATGCTCGAAGACATGATTATTGCTGCCGTCAATGAAGCTTTTCAACGGGTTGATGAGATGATCTCTTCCGAAATGCAAAAAATAACCGGCGGGATGAACCTGCCCCCGGGCATGTTTTAGATAATAAGGAGGCTGTCTACAAAGACTGATGGTTTATCCTGGCGCTTTAAAAAAACTGGTTGAAGTTCTGTGCCGTTTTCCGGGAATAGGACCCAAAACTGCCCAGAGACTGGCTTTTTTTTTGCTTGGTCGCTCCCGCGAAGAAGTTGTTGCCATAGCCAGGGCCATGGTGGAAGCCAAGGATAAACTGACTTTTTGCGAGGAATGCGGCAGCCTGGCCGAAGTTGATTCTTGCGCTTACTGCGGTGATCCCAAAAGGGATCAGAAACTGCTCTGCGTTGTCCAGGAACCCCGTGATGTTCTGGTCCTCGAACAAACCGGGAAGTACCGGGGGCTTTACCATGTTCTCCATGGAGCTTTATCTCCCCTGGATGGTATCGGCCCTGAAGAGTTAAAACTGGATCAACTTGTAAAGCGCATTGAAAAGATAGATGTGGAAGAAGTAATTATTGCCACCAATCCAAACGTAGAAGGTGATGCCACCGCAGGTTACCTGTCCAGGCTGTTTAATCCGCTGTCTGTTAGGGTTACCAGGATTGCCTTTGGCCTTCCCGTTGGCGGAGATATTGAATATGCCGACGAGCTTACCCTGAGCCGGGCGCTCGATGGCCGCCGGGAGATGTAAGGCAGGTTTTACCCGAGCTGTTTTTTCATTAACCCGTTCACGATAGCCGGCAGGTGGGCATAATCTTCGGTTGGCAGGTATGACGGCGCGACTTCGTCAAATAAGATGTTGGCTGATGAAGGCATCTCCTCATCACCCGGCCACAACACAAAGCAAATTGGAACCCTGGGCAAAACGGGGATGACCATACCGATGCCGCTTGTGGAGGCTTCATAACCCCCAATAGCGGTTGCAGCTTCGCGAAACTGTTCAGGCTTGTCGCCGAAAGTTTTTAAAAAAGGGTTAACAGCCCTTTTTTTAAATGGATCGATATAGATATCACCTCCGGGCAGGTGGCGGTAGGCAACCCAGCGCTCGGTAAGGGGTGTGCCGTCTGCGGTTGCCAGGTAATGAAGAATAATTATTGCCAGGTACTGTGATGCGGGCGTTCCGTCTTCAGCGGTTATTTTCCCCGAAGGGTGCTCCACCCGGTATTCCTGGTTAATGAAGAAGAGGTTGAGGGTGCTGTTATCCTGGTCAAAAACGGCCCCGGATCGCTCTGCCGTCAAGCCCGGGTCAAGGGCGGAGAAACTTTTTATCGCTTCTTCCTGGGTCACGTCTATGTTCATAAAACTGCGCTTTTTGGTCATATTAGAACCTCCTCAACAAATTGGGTAATAGCCCGGTTAACTGCTTCCGGTTTTTCAAGCATGACCATGTGTCCGGCGCCATCGATAATTTCCAGGCGCCTTTGCGGCAATTTCTCTTTCAAAAACCGGCTGTATTTAACAGGGGTCAGGCGGTCTTCGCTGCCGCAGATGATCAAGCCGGGAACTTCTATCTGGTGCAGGTTCTCTCTTATGTCAAAATTGTCGCAGGCTGTTAAATCGGCAAGGTACACAGCCGGATCGGTATTTTCCATTTCCCTGTGCCCCAGGTTTACCAGCTCTTCCGGCGCATCCGGGGCATAAAGATATTCAAGCATGGTTTCCGGTACGTTGTGCTGCCTCAACTCTTCCAGGAATGCCGGCAGGACCCGCAGGCGCGCGCCGGTGCCGACCAGAATCAGCCCCCTTACTTCTTCGGGGTATTGCAGGATATAGGCCAGGGCTATAGCACCGCCCATGGAATGTCCGGCCAGTATGAAGTTCTGTATTTCCAGGGCCTTGGAAAAGCGGTGGATCCAATCCCGGTACAAACTTATATCATCAAGCGCCGCTCCTTCTGAGCGCCCGTGCCCGGGCAGATCAACAGCAAGGGGATTGGCCGGCGGCGGCAGTGCTTTAAACTGGTAGTGCCAGTGATGATGCCCTCCGCCTGAGCCGTGACAAAATAATAAGGGAATCCCCTTTCTGTTTTTATTCCCGGAGTAATAGGCTTTTTTGTTGTCGATTTCCAGGTAGGGCATTACCGTTTGCCATCCTTTCCGGCCGGTTGATCTAAATGATAGCTTAGTTTGTTATGTATGAATTGATTCGATATAAATTGATTCGTGGTTGCCGCAATCATATCCTGCCGGCGGGTGATAATCAAATCCAGGGTTACCCTTTGAAAAACTTAAAAGGAGATTTGCTCTGCCCGTTGACACTCTCGGGGGGGTTTGTTATGATCATTTAAATTACCGGCTCTATAAAATTCTTTAGTATATAAGCGGGAGGAGAATAAATTGCAGGCTGATAGATTTGGATGGGAAGGACTTACTTTTGATGATGTTTTGCTGGTTCCGGCTAAAGCTAAAGTGCAACCCCGCGATATTGATATTTCAACCCGACTGACCAGGACAATAAAACTTAACCTCCCGCTGCTCTCTGCGAGCATGGATACAGTTACCGAGGCTCGCATGGCGATAGGAATTGCCCGAGAAGGCGGGGTTGGCGTAATACACCGTAATATGACCTACGAAAAACAGGCCGAAGAAGTAGACAAAGTAAAGCGTTCAGAGCACGGTGTGATCACCAATCCATTCAGGCTTTCCCCGGACAACACCCTCAATGACGCCGCTTCCTTAATGGAAAGGTACCGGATTTCCGGGGTTCCCATTACAGTGGGCGAAAAATTGGTAGGCATCATTACCAACCGGGATCTCCGGTTTGAAGAAGACTACACCCGCTCTATTGGCGAAGCGATGACCAGCGAAGAATTGGTTACCGCTCCGGAAGGCACAACCCTTCAGGAAGCCCAGGAAATATTACGCCACCATAAAATTGAAAAGCTCCCTATTGTTGATGACCAATTTAATTTAAAAGGCTTAATTACAATTAAAGATATTGAAAAAACGATCCAGTACCCACGGGCAACAAAAGACGCGAACGGCCGGTTGCTTGCGGCGGCGGCAGTAGGCGTTGGAAGGGATGCCCTGATCCGGGCCGAGGCGCTCGTTGAAGCCGGTGTCGACCTGATAGTTGTTGATTCAGCACACGGCCATTCCCAGGCCGTTATTGATACTGTAAAAGATATCAAGAGCCGCTTCCCTAATATCCAGGTGATGGGCGGGAATGTGGCCACGGCTGAAGGGGCCCGTGATTTGATCAAAGCCGGTTCCGATGCAGTTAAAGTGGGTGTCGGACCCGGATCCATATGCACTACCAGGGTGATTGCAGGCATCGGAGTACCGCAAATAACGGCTATTTATGAAGCTGCGCAGGCAGGGCAGGAATATAACATTCCCATCATTGCCGATGGTGGAATCAAGTTTTCAGGAGACATAACCAAAGCTATTGCAGCCGGGGCTTCAGCGGTTATGATTGGAAGCCTCCTGGCTGGGACTGAAGAAAGCCCGGGGGAATTTGAAATATTCCAGGGCCGCAGTTACAAGGTGTACCGGGGAATGGGTTCGCTGGGAGCCATGAAAGAAGGATCCCGTGATCGGTATTTTCAGGAATATGAACAAAAACTGGTGCCTGAAGGAATCGAAGGTCGAGTTCCTTTCCGGGGTACAATTGGCGATATGGCTTTTCAGATGGCCGGAGGCCTGCGGGCCGGCATGGGTTACTGTGGGGTGACTACTATTGAGGAACTCCAGAAAAATACCCGCTTTATCCGTATTTCCGGCGCCTCGCTTAAAGAAAGCCATCCCCACGGGGTCCAGATAACCAAGGAAGCACCTAATTACAGCTTTTAGATTGCTTTACAACTTACATTGTGCCCGGAGACCGCAGGCCGGCATTGCCTGCGGTTTTTTAGCTTAAAAAACTGCTGCCCGGTTCCCCTTTATCCTGTTTTAAAGCAGCGTTATAATAAAGTTAGGGATCACAGGAAAAAAATGAAAGGGCATTAATAACGGGGTGTTTAAAACGCGCGGCTTACTCGTATCGCTGGAAGGAATTGATGGCTGCGGAAAATCGACGCAGATTGAGCTGTTGCAAAACAAGCTTAATCAAAGCGGGATTTCCTTTGTTTCGATTCGTGAACCGGGAGGCACCGCGGTTGGGGAAGGAATCAGGCAGGTCTTGCTGCAATCCAGTTATTCATTAACTTCTGAAGCAGAACTACTGCTCTATATGGCTGCCCGGGCGGAGTTAAGCAGGCAGATCATCATACCATCCCTGATGGAAGGCAAAGTTGTCCTTTGTGATCGCTTTACTGACTCGACTTTTGCTTACCAGGGCTACGGTGCGGGACTAGATTTGCAGTGGATAAGGCAGCTTAATCATAAAGCAACCGGGGGGCGGCTGCCCGATCTGACTTTTCTGCTGGACCTTTCTGTACAAGAAGCGGCAGCCAGGCGTGGTGATAATCTCGATCGCATGGAAAAGAAAAATTTCCACTATCATGGGAGGGTGCAGCGAGGCTACCTGGAAATTGCCCGGCAGGAGCCGGAAAGGGTAGTGGTGGTGGATGCTAAGGTTAGTAAGGAAAAACTGTGTGGATATATATGGCAAAAGCTATTTCCGCATTTAAGAAAGGCGACAAAGAGGACAGGCCATGAGTTTTAGTAATCTGATCGGCCAGGATACACTCCGTCGTTCGCTGACCCGGCTATTGATTCATGATCGGTTAAGTCACGCTGTTTTGCTGACGGGGCCTGCCGGCATTGGCAAGCAGAGCTGGGGCAAAGCTTTGGCCCGATCCCTGCTGTGTGATAACCCGGTTGGAGGAGAAGCTTGCGGGCAGTGTATATCCTGCCGTCAGTTTGAAAGCGGCAACCATCCGGAATATTTTGTCCTGCAGCCGGATGGGCAAAGTATAAAAATTGAACAGGTTCGTTCAATGCGAGCCGGTTTCCATCTCCTTGGAGGAGTAAAGGTATGCTTGATTAAGCAGGCTGAAACCATGACTGCGGAAGCTTCATCCTCCCTGTTGAAAATCCTTGAAGACCCACCGCAGGACTTTTACTTTATTTTGCTGGCGGAACAATCGGGTCAGCTTTTTGAAACCATCCTTTCCAGGTGTCAGCGTTATCACCTGCAGCCTTTAAGCCGGGATAAAATAAAAGACCTGTTGGTGAAAGAAAAGTTGTTAAATGCCGATAAAGCTTCAATGCTGGCTCGTCTCAGCAGAGGGATTCCTGGCCGCGCTTATGAACTGGCTGAAGATGGGGAGTTTGATCGTCGCCGGGAAGAGGCAGATAACCTTGCCCTTAGCCTCTTGTCAGAAAATAATTCGGCCTATCACCTGCTGGCAAAAGCCGCATCGCTTGCTGAAAGAGATGATTTGCTCTCTTTCCTGGACCTGCTTTGCTTTTCCTTTAGAGACGGTTTGATTATGAAATTTTGCGGAAATGATCACTTGTTAATTGATCCTGAGCGTCCTTTTTTAAAAGAAAGTAATTTTGCCCTTGCGAGGCTGGAAGATATTATTCGCCTGATTAATAATACTATTTATGAACTGACGGCAACAAACGCCAACCGTCGCTTGTTGATGGAAAAAACGCTAATTATGATCCAAAGGAGGCTTATACAATGCCAAGAATAGTTGGAGTCAGGTTTAAAAACGCCGGGAAGACTTACTACTTTGATCCTGGTTCACATAAATTAGATAAAGGCGACTATACAATAGTGGAAACTGCCCGGGGAAAAGAAATTGGTGAAATCGTTATTCCGGAAAAAGATGTTCAGGAAGAGGACCTGGTTTGTCCCCTTAAAAAAGTAATTCGCAAAGCTTTGGAAGCCGATTTTGCCCAGGCGGAAGAAAATGAAAATAAGGAATCTACCGCCTTTACCAGGTGCCAGCAAAAAATTAAGGAACATGGACTGGATATGAAGCTGGTTGGTGCGGAGTATACTTTTGATCGCAACAAAATTATCTTTTACTTTACTTCTGAAGAAAGGGTTGATTTCAGGGAACTGGTCAAAGATCTGGCTTCGATCTTTAAAACCCGGATTGAACTGCGCCAGATTGGAGTTCGTGATGAAGCCAAGATTAAAGGGGGAATTGGCCCCTGCGGCAGGCCTTTCTGCTGCAGCACTTTCCTGGAAGCATTTGAACCGGTGTCCATTCGCATGGCCAAAGGGCAGAACCTCTCCTTGAATCCGACTAAGATTTCCGGTGTCTGTGGACGCCTGATGTGCTGTCTCCGCTACGAAGCAAGCAGTTATGAAGATGCCCGTGATCAGATGCCGAAACAGGGCCAGACGGTCATTACCCCGGATGGAGAGGGTGTCGTCCAGGATGTTGATAAAAACAAAAAATCTGTTGTTGTTAAATTGCAGGAATCGGGCTATACAAGATCATTTCCCTGGGAAGAGATCGATATGGTTCAAGGTTAATCTAGAAGGCATGAAAAAAGGGGCAGCTTTTACAGCGCCCCCTTTTAAAAAGTGGTGTTGATGTCGGAACCGTTTACTCTGTTGCCAGTTTATCCACACATTCCTGACACACAATACGGTTTCCAAAATGTTTTACATCATCTGCGTTGCCACAGAATAAACAGGCTGGCTCGTATTTCTTGAGGATGATTCTGTCAGAATCAACATAAATTTCGAGGGCATCTTTAACTTCAATTCCCAGGGTTCTTCTTAATTCTATAGGGATGACTACTCTGCCCAATTCATCTACTTTTCTAACAATTCCCGTTGATTTCAAGAGCATTTCCTCCTTTTCTTCATAATGGAGCAACTTTGGTTCAATAATTATACCAGTAATTTACATGGTAAGTCAATAGTTATTTTCCCATATTAATCAGGTTTACAAGAAAATTACATGTATGTGTTTTCAATGGTAATCGATTTCGCCCTGTCTTGACAGTATAAAGTGCTCTGATATAATAACGTCATCCTGTCTAATCAAGAGGAGGCCCTAACATTGGCGGAAAAAAAGACTTTTTACATAACCACCCCTATTTATTATCCCAGTAATAAATTGCATGTGGGAAATTCTTACACTACCGTGGCTGCTGATGCTATGGCCCGTTTTAAAAGGTTGACCGGTTACAAGGTCTGGTTTTTGACCGGAACCGACGAGCACGGACAGAAAATTCAGCGGCAGGCTGAGGCGACCGGAAAGCCTCCGGCAGATTTTGTTGATGAAATAGTGGAATGGATTAAGGAACTGTGGCAGGAACTTGATATTGAGTATGATGATTTTATTCGCACCACCGAATCCAGGCATAAGGAAAAAGTAGCCAGGATTTTTGAACGTTATTATGAGCAGGGCGATATCTACAAAGGAAAATATGAAGGGCTTTACTGCACTCCCTGTGAAGCTTATTGGACCGAAAGGCAGCTTGAGGATGGAAACTGTCCCGACTGTGGGCGCAAAGTGGAATTAATCGATGAGGAAGCCTACTTCTTTAGAATGTCCAAGTATGCAGACCGCCTATTGAAACACATAGAAGCGCATCCGGAATTTATCCAGCCTCCTTCCCGGAAAAACGAAATGATCAATAATTTCCTCAAACCGGGGCTGGAAGATCTATGCGTATCCCGAACCTCTTTTGACTGGGGTATCCCGGTGCCTTTTGACCAGGATCACGTTATTTATGTTTGGCTGGATGCGTTGAGCAATTATATAACCGCCCTGGGGTATGGCGAAGAGGGCAGCATATACGAAGAATTCTGGCCGGCTGATGTCCAGCTTATCGGCAAGGATATCCTTCGGTTCCATACTATTTACTGGCCAATCTTTCTGATGGCGTTGGGAGAGCCTTTGCCGAAGACTGTTTTTGGGCACGGCTGGTTAATGCTGCAGGAAGGGAAAATGTCTAAATCAAAAGGCAATGCCATTGATCCCATGGTCCTGGCGGGCAGGTACAGCTCCGATGCCCTGCGTTACTTTTTACTCCGGGAAATACCCTTTGGGCAGGACGGCATTTTCAGCCTTGAATCTTTTATTACCCGGATAAATAATGATCTGGCCAATGATCTGGGCAACCTGGTCAGCAGGACATTGACCATGGCGGAACGTTACTTTGACGGTGTCCTGCCGAAGCCTTCAGCCGGGGAAGAAAATACCGATCAAGAACTGCGTGGAACTGCCCAGAATACTCCTGTCGCGGTTGAATCGGCAATGGATCAAATGAAGATCAGTGATGCCCTGGCTGAACTGTGGCTGCTGGTGCGGCAGAGTAACAAGTATATCGATGACAACATGCCCTGGAACCTGGCCAAGGATCCGGCCAGCCGGGAGCGGTTGGGAACAGTAATTTACAACCTGATTGAGAGTATCCGTTTTATTGCAGTTATACTTAAGCCATATATGCCCCGCACCCCGGAATCGATCTGGGAGCAGATTGGGATTAGTGGTAATGAAGAGCTGCAGCAGTGGGAAAGCCTGGATCAGTGGGGCCGTATGAAACCAGGTACTGCTGTCAGGAGGGGCGAAGATTTGTTCCCCCGCCTTAACCTTCAGGCTGAAATCAGGGCCATGCGGGCTGATAAGCCTTTGGAAGAAAAGGCAGCGGGCGAACCGGAGGAGGCTGAAGAGCAGGCCGGTTTAATCAACCTTGAACAATTCCAGCAGGTTGATCTGAGGGTGGCTGAAATCAACTCCGCCGAAAAGATGCCCAAGTCGGATAAGCTGTTAAAGCTGGAAGTTGATATTGGGGAAGAAACGAAACGCCAGGTAGTGGCCGGCCTTGCCGAATATTACCAGCCGGAAGAATTGATTGGCAGGCAGGTTCTATTTGTGGCTAACCTGAAGCCGGTTAAATTACGGGGCGTCCTTTCGCAGGGAATGCTGCTGGCTGCGACGGGTGATGACGGCATCCTGGCCCTGACTACTGTAGATAAAACAATGGCCCCGGGAAGCAGGATCAGCTGATTTGAACGCGCTTATTGACACCCATGCCCATCTTGATTTTCCCCACTTCAATAAAGATCTGGACCAGGTTTTGCAGCGGGTCTGGGAGTCCGGTGTGATAGCTGTCCTCAATGCCGGAACTGACGAGCAGGGTTCTGAGCGCTCGGTGGAGCTAAGTAAGAAATATCCCCAGATCGGGGCATCAGTGGGGGTCCATCCCCACGGGGCCGCCCGGGTTTCAGCCGGCTGGTTGAAGAAAATGGAGCATCTGGCCAAAGGAAAAACAGTTTTGGCTGTTGGCGAAACCGGACTTGATTTTTATCGTGATTTGTCGCCCCGGGAAGACCAGGAGCAGGTTTTTCGGGAGCAGATCCGACTGGCTTGCCGGGTTGAAAAACCGGTGATCGTTCATAGCCGCAAGGCCCATGCGGAGACCCTGCAGATTTTGAAGGAGGAAAAGTTACCCTCATGTGCAGGGGTGATGCACTGTTTTTCCGGCGATCGAGCCCAGGCTGAAGCATTTCTGGAACTCGGGTTTTATATTTCACTGGCCGGGCCTTTGACTTATCCCCGTTCCCACGCCCTGCGGGATCTGCTCAATTATATTCCGGAAGACAGACTGCTTTTGGAAACTGATTCGCCGTACCTTGCGCCCCAGGCTTACCGCAGCAAACGCAATGAACCTTCTTATATAAAGCTGGTTTACGAACGGGCTGCCCTGACCTTTGGCCGGGATCTTGAACAGCTTGCCGAACAGGTCTATGTTAATGCAATCCGCCTTTTTTCAGACACCCTGGTTGACAGGTTATAAATAACCTGGTGATATCCGAAACCGGCCTTCCGGCAAATGTTGTTTTTGGTAATTCTAGTTGGCTTATATTAAAAAAGACAGTGCTGAAACTTTTTATCAGCACTGTCTTTTTTGTTGCAGTTGAGCCGGTGATGCCTGTTTAGTTAAACAAACAATACCTATTTTTAACTGACCAGGCTCTGCAGTTTCATAGCCAGGGACATGTCGCCCTTCACTTTCAATTTTCCGGCCATAAATGCCGAGGTGGCGTTTAATTTGCCTTCCAGAAGATCGTTGAAATCATCAGCGGCCATGGTAATAGTAATGTTGGGATTATCGTGCGCCGATTCAACAACGGTTGGTTTTCCGTCTTCTACCACTACATGGAAAACTCCGCCGTTGTCTCCGGAAAGATCAAACTGGTATACTGCGCTAACCCCTTTCAATTTTGACGGATCAGCTTCTTCAATTTTTTTATTCAGGTTATCTAAAATTTCCTTATATTCGGCCATATGAATAAATACCTCCTTAAAATATAGTCATGTTACAGTGAAGTTCAGCTCATACCAGATTTGCTGGTTTTATCACCCCTTCCCTGTACTGTATTAGAAAAAAGAAAAGAATACTCCAATCAATAAATGCTTAAACAGTTGAATTATTCCTGTTGTTAAATATATTATAATGCATAACCTCCTGTTTGTCATTATATTTTTACGAC
>PWGX01000047.1 GCA_003554615.1 Syntrophomonadaceae bacterium | reverse complement strand
TTCAACCCGGGAGCTAAATCTTTTCTCCTGAGAGCATATTCAATCGTGGCTTCCAGGAAACCGAGGCGGTCTCCCACATCGTATCGCCGCCCTTCAAATGTATAAGCCCAGACCGGTTGTTGTTCGGCAAGAGTATTTAAAGCATCGGTAAGCTGAATCTCTCTTCCCGAACCGGGCGGCGTTTTTTCAAGAATATCAAAAATTTCCGGAACTATAATATAGCGTCCCAGCACGGCCAGGTCAGTTTTAGCCTCTTCCCGGGAAGGCTTTTCAGTTAAGCGGCTGACACTGACCACACTGCCTTCCGGATCATCGGACTCAACTGCCCCGTACTTATGGATGTGATCAAAACCCACCCTGCGTACACCCAAAACGGTATTTTCCATTTGCGCATAAACATCGGCCATCTGTCCGATGCAAGGAACCCGGGCATGGATCACATCATCGCCAAGCAGGACGGCAAAAGGTTCGCTGCCAACAAAACGGCGGGCACATAACACCGCATGGCCCAATCCAAGCGGTTCCTTCTGCCGCACATAAAATATATTGGCCAGGGCACTGATCTTTTTCATTTCTTGCAGCTCTTGTTCTTTGTTCTTTTGCCCCAGGGCCTGTTCCAGTTCTATACTTCGGTCAAAGTGATCTTCAATCGATTGCTTATTGCGGCCGGTAATGATCAGGATATCTTCGATACCTGCATCAACCGCCTCCTCAACAACGTACTGTATAGTCGGTTTGTCTACTATGGGCAGCATTTCCTTGGGCTGCGCTTTTGATGCCGGCAAAAAACGGGTTCCCAGGCCCGCAGCCGGTATTACAGCCTTTCTTATTTTCATCCAACGGTTCACCACCTGGCTTAGTTTTTAGTTTAGAATAGAGAAAATGTGAAAATAGATTTCTACGTACCGCACCTGTTTCCCTTCCCCCAACCGGTTTTTATCGGCAGGTAACAGGCAAGCCTCTAATCCGCAGTTTTTTGAAGGATTTGAAGGTAACCCGGGCGAAGTATCGCATTAAAAGCAAAGTACCGAATGTTAAATAAAACTAACTCTAATCATCACCGGGAGGTGCTTGAAATGAAAACAATGCGGGCGGCACAGTTAACAAAGCCGGGAAGGCCGCTGGAGCTGATTGAAGTGCCCATTCCCAGGCCGGGGCGGGGCGAAATTTTACTAAAAGTGAAAGCGGCAGGTATCTGCAGCTCCGATCTGCACTACCAGGACGGAAGAAGCCAGGTAACAAAGCTGCCGATTACCCTGGGCCACGAAATAGCGGGCGAAGTTGTTGAATGCGGCGAAGAAGTAAAAGGACTCAAGGCCGGTGACCGGGTATGCCTCTTCTATCTGGTTACCTGCGGCGAATGCATGGCCTGCTGCACTGGAAATGACAATTATTGCAGTGAAGCCGAAATGCTGGGCAAAAATATTGACGGTGGGTTTGCCGAATACCTGGTGATCCCCGCCCGCAATGCTTTTCCTTTTCCGGAATCGATCCCCTATTCCCAGGCTGCCCTCTTAACCGATGCCGTGGCCACACCTTTTCATGCCCTGACCAGGGCCGGAGTAAAAACAGGAGACAGCGTTTTGATTATTGGCATTGGCGGCCTCGGCCTTCATGCCGTTCAAATCGCGAAAATAATGGGAGCCGGACAGGTCATCGCCATGGATTTGGACCGGGACAAGCTGGATCTGGCCCAAAAAGTAGGAGCAACCGCCACGGTTAATCCCCGTCAAGACAATGCTTTAGAAAAAATTAGAACTTTAACCGGGGGCGGAGCCGATGTGGCAGCTGAACTAATCGGACTGCCCGAAACAGTCAGGCAGGCTATCGACTGCACGGCCGTCGGAGGAAGGACCGTAATTGTGGGCATCTGTCCTGAAGAGGTAGGGATCAGCCCCTATCACGATCTACTCCTGAAAGAAATGACCCTGCTTGGTAGTGCCGATCAAAGCAGGATTGATTTTCCGGTGATTATCGAACTGGCTGCCCAAAACAGGCTGGATATGTCGTATTCGGTCGCCAGGGAACTGCCTCTGGAAGAAGTTAACCGGGGCCTGGAAATGCTTAGGGAAAAAGAGGAAAATATAGTCAGGCTGGTGGTCTCTTTCCCCTGATTGTTTGCAGGCAAGCAGTCCTTTCCTATCCTGACGACTCAGTCTCCCAATGGATCCCGTCTCCTTTTTCTACGGTAACCAGGGCTGGAAATTCCTCTCTGACCCTGGCATCGATTTCCGGGGGAACAATCGGCTCGGAAGGCTCCTGGAGGATCTGCACAGCAAGTTCTTCCGCCCGCTTCCAGCTGTCCTTGCTCCCGGCATCGATCCAGCGCTGGTAAGGCTGTCGATCGCTGGCCCGCGGAGCAAAGCTTTCAGTGCGCATGTACCTGACTGTATGTTCTTCACCAAGATAATTGCCACCGGGGCCAACCTTGGCTATGACATCATAGGCCAGGGAATCTTGATTGACTTCGATGCCCCGTAAAGTACGCAGGCAGCTTCCAACAATATCATTGTCAATAATATACTGAGCATATGAAACGGTAAGGGCGCCGTCAAGCATGCCAAACGCTTCATGAATAAAGTTCCCTCCGGCCAGGGCAGCCAGCATGGCTGTGGTCGCTCCTTCATGAGCAGCCTGGGCATCAGGCAGCTTGGAATCAGTGGTTCCCACAGTCAGGTAACAGGGGAGGCGGTAATAATGGGCCATCTGGGTAATGGCTGCGTTCATCAGGCCCGATTCAATACTGCCCATCAAGAAGGACATGGTCCGCATATCCATGGTTACCGGAACAGCGCTGTACAGGACAGGCGTGCCCGGGTTAACAAGCTGGGTAAGCATAACTCCCATCAGCGCTTCGGCATTTTGCTGAACCAGGGTGCCGGCCAGGGTGATCGGCGCCGTTGCGCCGGCTGCAGGGGCAGTTGATGTAGCCAGGGGGAGACCATAGCGGGCTACTTCCATGATATACTCCGCATGCTCGGGGCTGATTTTTAACGGGCTGGTTATCGATGAAATAAAACCGACAAAGGGCCTGCGCTGTAGATTTTCCAGACCTCCGGCGATAATTGAGGCGATTCTAATTGAGTCTTCAAGCCCCTGCTTGCTGAAAATACCGCCCATTACCGGTTTACCGGTATTCAGAAAAGCCTGGTACTTGGTATTGATACCCACAGTCTCGATATTGATATCATGCGGGTAAAGGGGATTGATAAAAAAGTTCAGGTATTCCAGCCTGTCGGCAAGCCGGGCCAGCTCAGCGACATCGTGGATGGCCCCGGGTCGCTTGTTGCGTTCAAGATCCAAAACATAAAGGGCCAGTCCTCCGGTGCCAAAATTAACTTTCTTGCCGCCAATGGTAATATCTTTTCCTTCCTGGCGGCCGTAAAAGACAAATTCGGCCGGAGCTTGTTTGATACAGCGGGATACAAGATCCCTGGTCACATAGATCCGGTGGCGGTCATAATCAACTCTTGCCCCGTTTTTTTCAAACAGCTCGAGGGCCGGCTGGTAATTAATTTCAAATCCTACTTTTTCCAACACCTTGATCGATGTTTCATGGATCTGGCTTATCTCCTTTTCAGAAAGGACATTATAGCCCCCGCCTTCATAAGTCGGTTTTTCCATAGTTCCTGCCCCCCGACGTACTATATTTAATAACTCTTTGCTTTGCTACCCTTTTAAGTCTGGTTAATTGTCTCCCACTTTTGTACCATGGCCCTGATTAAGTCCGCCCTGGTAATAATCCCTGTTAGTTTATTGTTCTCGTCGGTAACGGGGATACGATTAATGCCGTTTTCATACATTAAACGGCTTACTTCATATACAGGAGTATCTTCTTTAACTGAAATCACTTCTGTCGTCATAAGGGTCTCGACGGTTGTGGAAGCAACCAGTTCTATCACTTCCACACCCCGGTGAGTAATGTCGACATGAAGTACTTCTTTGCCCTTGGTAAATACCTGGTGAGGATCGCGCAGGGGCTGACCGATTATTTGCTGGGTGTAACGAAGGATATCGGTCTCAGATACAACCCCGATTAAGTTATCCTCATCATCAGTAACCGGCATCCCGCTAAAACTATTCTCATCCAAAATCTCAGCCGCCCTCTTCAGTGAAGTGTCCAGTTTGACGCTGATCACCGGAGAGGTCATAATTTCTTTTGCCAATATCGCCATACTAATCCCTCCATAAATGCTTGTCAATAGACATTTTCCCGGCTCAAATAAACCGTTGCACAATGACAAAAGGGCAAGCAAGAATGTTCCTGCTTGCCCCATCTAAAACTGGCTGTTTTTCCCTTACTATATTAACTGCTTCATCATTTTACAGCCTATTTTTCTGCTTACTCGATAAACCCTTCTTCACGCAGCCACTCTTCTGCAGCTTCTCTCGGAAGTTCTTCTTCCAGGTCTACTTTCATGTTCAGTGAAGACATTACTTCCGGGGTCAACGCAGCCGCGATTGGATTAAGAATGTCCGGGATTTCAGGATATTCATCCAGTATTTCCTGGCGCACAACCGGTGAGCAGTTATAAACCGGATGGAATTCCTGGTCGTCTGCCAGGTTGACCAGGTTGAACTCAGCAATCCTGGCATCGGTAGCAAAGCCCATTGCAGTGGCATGCATCCCATCATTCAATGCGCCGTAGGTAATCCCGAGGTCCATAACTTCGTAACTTTCAAATTCAAAACCGTAATGCACCTGCAGCTGTTCCAGACCGTCATCGCGAGCTTCGTATTCGTGGTCGGTAGCAAAAGTCCATTCGCCCGGTTCGGGAGCTTCTACGCCTTCGTTAATGGCTTCAGCCAGGTCACTGATTGTTTCGATGCCCATCTCATCGGCATCTTCCTGGCGCATCATGACGGTGTAAGTATTGTTAAACGGTGTTTTTTCCAGCCAGACCAGATCATTTTCCGCCTGGTCCCACTCAGAGATAGTAGCATATGCTTCTTCCGGGTCGGTGATCACTTCGTGCGCCATAAACTCAACCAATGCTGTGCCGGTGTATTCCCAGTACATATTTATGTCCCCTCTTTCCAGGGCTTCACGGGCAATAACGGTCCCTCCCAGGTTGGTTTCATCTTCCGTCGGGATACCGGCATCTTCCAGGGCAACCAGGGCAATCTGGCCCAGGATCAGCTGTTCGGTAAACTCTTTCGAGCCGACTGTTACTGTAGGCTCATCAGGCTCACAGCCCATTACAAACAACGAACCTACCAGCAACATCAAGACTAAAGACAGTGTCAACAATCTTTTAATACTCATAAATATAATCTACCCCCTTCTACTCATTTGGTTTGGGAAAACAGCCAAACTCTAACTCTATTTCACTTTAACTCTTAACCTTTATTATAACATCCAATCACAAATTTTTGCTAATATATATCAAAGTCTCTCGAAGCTTATACGATTAAGACCAGCGGACAACCCGTTCTTCGGCTTTGCCAATCAAATAATCCAATAAAATGGCCGTAATAGCAGCAATAACCGCTCCATTCACGATAATCATATCCCGGTGAACTGAAAGCCCGGTCACGATCAGGTCGCCGAGGCCACCGCCGCCAATAAAGGTAGCCAGGGTAGCCGCACCGACATTAATCACGATAGCAGTCCTGAGGCCGGCCACAATAATCGGAAAAGCGATCGGTAGTTCAATCTTGGTTAAAACACGTAGGGGACGCATACCCATTCCCCTGGCCGCTTCAATAATACTGTGTTCAACTCCGTCTATACCGGCAAAAGTGTTCCTCAGAATGGGCAAAATCGAGTAGAGAAACAGGGCAAATACCGCTACCCTGAACCCCAGGCCTAATATGGTATAGAAAAGAGCCAGCACGGCCAGGCTGGGCACAGTCTGGCCGATGTTGACTAGAGTTTCCATTACCCGGCCGATCCGGTACAGGCTGGGGCGGGATAGCATAATCCCCCCGGCTACACCGACGATCGTAGCCCCGATCATCGATACCAGAAGCAGACCCATATGCTCCCTGATAACTCTAAAAATCCGCTCATAGGTGAGCATCCGGGCAACTATAGTATCAGGAGGGTTATTGACAGAATAGATAACAATTGCTGATGCAATCCCGATCATGATCAGTGGAATTCCGATCCAAACCCACAAAGTTCGTAGCATGGTTAGCTCTCCTCCCTGACCACGTTGAGCAGGTCGCCCAGGGTGATTGTTCCTTGATACTTCTCATCTTCGTTAACTACGGCAACATAACCTTCACCAATCTCAAGCATAACCGAAAGGGCATCATTCAAAGTGGCATCGTCGGTTACAGTGTCAGATACTTCCTGGTAGTAATCGCCTGCCACTTCACCTGTTTTTCGTTTTAGATCATTTACCCCGACAACCCCTTTCAGTTTGTTATCGCGATCGACAACTATAACTGTCCTGAGATCACTTTCATCAAGCCGTTTTTTAACCTCTTCTTCCTTTGTGTCATCCTTGATTGCCGGTGCCCTGTCGACATCTTCCAAAATTTCGCTGATTCGGATCAGGTGCAAACGCTTGATGGAACGGTTTCGGCCGACCAGATTGGAAACAAATTCATCGGCCGGCGCGCTGAGAAGATCGCTCGGAGTGGCGTGCTGGACCAGTTGGCCTTCTTTCATCACAGCGATGGTATCGCTCATTTTAATCGCTTCATCAATATCGTGGGTAACGAAAACGATGGTTTTATCCATCCTTTCCTGGATCCTTAAAAACTCGTTCTGCAGGCGAGCCCTTGTGATCGGGTCGACCGCGCCGAAAGGCTCGTCCATGAGCATAATAGACGGATCGGATACCATCGCCCGGGCCACGCCGACCCTTTGCCTCTGGCCACCGCTCAAGGCCGAAGGATAGCGATTTTTGAAAACATCCGGGTCGAGCCCTACCAGACTCATCACGTTATCTACTTTTTCTTTTACCTGGTCTTTGGGCCACTGTTTTTCATTGGGGACGGTAGCGATATTTTCATAAATTGTCATGTGAGGAAACAATCCGATTTCCTGGATCACATAGCCAATATCCAGGCGCAGTTTTATCGGGTCCATTTGAAGGACGTCTTCATCCCGGATATATATCTTCCCCCCGGTTGGCTCATAAAGGCGGTTGATCATTTTCATGGTTGTAGTTTTTCCGCAACCCGAAGGGCCAACCAGGACACAAACATCCCCCTCATTTACTTCCAGGTTCAGGTCCTTGACCGCGGGAATATTATGCCCCTTGAAAACTTTAGTCAATCCTTCCAATTTTATCATGTTCAATTCCCCTCCCTTGTGCTGCCTTCTACGGAAAACCGCTTCTCTCCATAATAAAAGAGGTAATCGAAGGCAATTGCGATTATGGATACCCCAATTGCACCGGCAATAATCATCGGCTGGTGTCCCCTGGAAATACCGGAAAAGATCAGTTCACCCAGTCCGCCTGCTCCTACATAAGCGGCAATAGCGGCAATACCGATCATCATAACCGCTGCAGTCCGAACCCCGGCCATGATTACAGGCCTGGCCAGAGGGATTTTAATTTTGAAGAGAATACGCCGCTCCGTCATTCCCATTCCCTTGGCCGCTTCAACAATCGCCGGATCTAGCTCCCTGATCCCGGTATATGTATTTCTAACAACCGGCAGTAAGCTGTAAAGAACCAGGGCTACCACCCCGGTAGTAAAACCGATCCCAAACAATGGAACCATAAAGGCAAGCATGGCCATACTGGGAATAACCATCAAAACCTGGCATATCCCCAGAACAGTTTGAGCAAAGCTTTCATAGTAGCTGATAATTATACCGACCGTTACAGATATGGTTACTGCAATTATCAAGGTCAATACAACCAGCCAGAGGTGTTCAAGCATCAATTCCAAAATCAAGTCACTTCGACGAGAAATGTAGTCAATCGTGTGGGCAATAATACCCCGGTCTCCTGCCTGGGCTATCGACTCAATGCCATTTCCCGCCGCCCTGAATACATCAAACGCCATCCCTAATAATTGGTCCATGAATCAGCAATCCCCCTCTCTGTATTTTATATTTCAATTCATTTAAGTAACCGGGTAACCCCTGTTGTTTAAGTACTTACTAGGTTGATTTAAATAGACCCGGGATAATCTTCTGGGAAGAACCCCAGTTAATTAAAATTGCGAAGTTTTATAAACTGTATAATTCTATGTGGGTATTCTAATTTCCTGGTATTTGATAAAATTATTTCACATATAAACCACGGTTACAACTAATACATTTAGTAGTAATTAGCTGTAAAACGTTATTATCCGGACCTATTTATAGTTTTCGCCACATGAATACCTGTAAAGCGGATCCTTGTGGCGAAAACCTTATAAACAATGAATATTTACTCTATACAGCCGGAATTCAACCTTACTTAACGACCTGGATAATCCCGACCAGGCCGTGGCCCAGGCCGTGGCCCTGTTGAAGGTTCATTTCCAAACTGCGAATGGCATATCCGAGCTGGGCTTCGATCAAATCCCCCCTGATATCGCCGTAAAGCCCTTTGCTGCCTTCCAGGCTTTGCCGCATAACCCGGTAAGCTTTCTCCAGCGGTTTTATATCGGTTTGCGGGGGATAGGGAAGCAGCTCTTCATCACTGTCATAATGCTCCATCAGGACCATAGTGTAATCGACCAGGGCATTCCAGCTGTCGGCCAGCCTCTGGAGGGCTCCATTCTGCCAGTCGAACCCTTCCTTGGGCCTGTAGTCCACTTTGAGATCCGGAAAATAGGTCCTCAAACCGCGCTCAAAGAGGGAGGAAACCATCAGGCGCAGAGGCTGAGGATTGCCGTTATAGGTGCCGGTCTCGATGTGCCGGCCCACAAACAGGGAGCGGTCAAAAAAGCGCAATACCTTCAGCTCCACTCCGGCCTTTTGGGCTGCACTTTCCAGGATCCTGAAAACCTCAGCCGGTGTCATAAGACGCAGCGAAAATGAAGACAGCTCTACATTATCCCTGTCTCCCTCAGCATAGAGGTAATTAATCACATAGTCGATATAGGATACTTCTTCCGGATCATGGGTCCACAGGTTTTGCCATTCATACGAGTAGCGGCCGATAAAATCAGCCAGGATCAGGCTTCCATTGTTACCGTGCTTGCCCATATCTACAAACAGCTTTTCCAATTCTTCATTGGTACAGTGAGAAAGGGTCCCGTAGGAAGTGAAATAAAGATCGTATGGCTCTTCACCCTCGTCCAGGGGCAGGCCGTTGGAAAAGTCTCCCTTGCAGAAATTAACATGGTCGTAATCGCCAAACAGGTTTTCAGCTTCTTTAAGCAGTTCAATGCTTAAATCAATGCCCTTATACTGGTCCATCATTTCGTCTTTGATTAAACGGGTATCAAACTGGGACAACCTGGCTCCCCTGGCCATGTTGCTGAGCAGTTCATATCCGTCGCCTGTTCCACAACCCAGGTCATAAAAACGCAACCCTTCGCCAATTTTATTGGCTTTCGTTTTTAAAATTTCTTCTACATAGGGCCTGAGATAGTATTTAGTAATAAAATCTTCAAACTGGGTCCTGACATGGTCGTACTTGCCGCGCAAACTCTTTACGTGTTCGCTGTACCTCCCATGTCGTATCGCTTCTTGATAAGCCTTATCGGCATCCATGCTAATTTTTCCCTCCTGATTGTAATAAATTCTCTGCCACCCGGATTGCGGCAAAAGCATCTTTTCCGTATCCGTCGGCGCCTATCTCGGCCGCAAAATCATCAGAAGTGGGTGCTCCGCCAATTATAACCTTAACCTTGTCTCGAAGCCCTTTATTCTCAAGTTCTTTAACAACATCCTCCATGTTAACCATGGTAGTGTTGAGCAGGGCCGAAAGCCCAACCAGATCCGCTTTTTCTTGTTCAGCCGCTTCTGCAATCCGGGCAG
This sequence comes from Syntrophomonadaceae bacterium, assembly GCA_003554615.1. GTDB lineage: Bacteria > Bacillota > Dethiobacteria > DTU022 > DTU022 > B1SED10-74M. The sequence continues at coordinate 34,983 of PWGX01000047.1, read as the reverse complement.
CAGGTACATCAATGCCCAAATCTACTACATTAAAACCGGCTCCTTTAAGCATAATCGAAACCAGGTTTTTACCAATATCATGCAGGTCTTTTTCTACTGTCGCCATGATCACTTTTCCTTTGCGTTCACTTTCACCTGCGCTGGCCAGGTGCGGTTCCATGACTTTCATGCCCGCTTCAACAGCTTCTGCAGCAGTTAGCATATCCGGAATAAAATATTCTCCTGTTTCATATTTTTCCCCGACCTGCTTCATGCCTTTGCTGAGGGCTTCAAGCAGAATCGTGTTGGTATCGATCCCGTTATCCAGTGCTTCCTGGACCAGCTCCGCCACTCCCGGCTCACCGACATAATCTTCTTCAATACCTTCATCATCCTTATTGCGGCGCCCCTGCAGGACATTTTCCACTATGCGTTTAATCAGTTCTTCCTTCAACATTCTTCCTCCTTAACTTCGCAGTCTTTTATTATTAAAGCAATATAACCTACCATGCGTGTTCACACGATCCGATAAAATATTTTTTGCAAAAAACCTTTGTTATACAACCCCGGGGTTGTATAACAAAGGATACCTGCCACTGTTATTTTTTATATGGATTTAAACGGGGCAGCAATCCGGGTATCTGCTCAAAAATACGCTTGCAAATATCTTCTGAAAGGTGCTCCGGCTCCTGTTTTTCAAGTTCTTTTAACTTGTCATGGGCTGCCAGCAAAGTCTGATCCTCTTCCTCCAAATCACCTTCAAAGGGGAAACCGGGGAAGATTTCACCGCGACGCAGCATCTTACGGGCAAAACGTGCATAGAGCCTGTAAGGACTGTTCATTACTTCTTCGATCATACTCTTTATCCGTCCGGCCTCTCCTGCTTCCACACCACTTTCCCGGTAAAGTGACTTAACCATAGCAATCTGATGGTTTTCAAGAACAGCCTGCTCCGGACAAAAAGTTTGTGTTTTGTCCAATAAACCGAAGGCATAGTGAATTAAATCGGGTGCTGAAGAAGGGACTGCTGTGTATGTAAACATTTTTTCCACGGCCGCCTGGACACCCGGCACCTTTGCATCGGCAACACCGGCGGTTGAATAACACGGCACCTTGTAATACCGGGCCATCTGGGCACAGATCATGTTGTAATGACAAAATTCAGGCACACCGTACATGTCGTGCAGATCGTCCATGCGCGCTCGTACCGGCACCGCACCATAAATAACCGGTGCCCCCGGATTGGCCAGCTGGTTGATTGCTATTCCAGCTAAAGTTTCCGCATTTACCTGTGCCGCCATACCAAATTCTTCTATGGGGGCCGTTGATCCACCCTGAGGTGAAGTGGAAATAATAACTGGTAAACCAAGTTTGGAAATGGCCATCAGTTTGTCTGCAGTTTCATCCACTATTTGTAAAGGACTCTTGATCACACTGGTAATAAATGTAACTATCGGGTTTTTGATCAGTTGTTCGCGCCCGCCTGTTATTATTTCAGCCATGGCAACTACGTTTTCAAGTTGTTCAGGATCGGCTACTCCGCTAACTATCGGCTTGGTAGTATAATTTAAGGCGGCAAAAAAAACGTTGACATCTTTATTTTCGCCACTGATATCGGAATCCTGCACATTAACGTTGCGAAGGAAAAAATCTAAGTTATCAAGTTGTTCTGCAAGATGTGCTGAGCGACAAAGATATTCCAGACTGCCCCGGTTTTTTTTCGTTACCGGAAAGACCTGTTCTCGTCCATCCTGCTTGGAGACAAAAGTCTCCGGCTCAACTTCCAACCAATAGTTGGTTTCCGAACCGGTGCCAAAATAAACCCTGGAACCTTCAGCATCCATAACAACCTGATTTTCCGGTTTTCTTGCTCCAAGAGTTACCTTTGTTGGAGCACTATCCAACGCCTTCTGAACCACTTTTTCCGGAATACTTACCCACCAGGCATCATGCTCTCCCTCGCGTGTTTTCTTGGCAGTGGCACCTGCTTTTTCCAACAATGCAACAGCTTCTTCGTTGTAACAGAGAATACCCGGCGTCTCTAAAAGATCTAAAGATGTTTGATGAACCAGTTCAACCTGTTCTTGACTTAAACGTTCATACGGCTTAGCTACTACTACTCCTCTTTCACTCAATCGTCCAGCCCGGTTATTTGCCCGGGCTGTTCACCTCCTTTGGTTGCTTTAATAACACCGGCATATTTTAGGAAAGCGGGTAAATGCTAAAAATAAAAAAAACCGTATTACATCGTTCAGGGCGCGCCTGATTCTGATTGTTATACGGGTATTTTATAAAAAGCATTCAATATAATCCGGCCCGTTTACCGGAGGCGCCTTCCTATTACTGCCAGATCATGGTACATTCAATACTATATTATTATGTCATAATATTTACCTTTTCGCAAAAGGGAAACGAGGTAGTATAGCCAAGAATTACACTCTTATATAGAGTATTTACTGATTAATCATGGAAATATTAAGCAAATAACTCACAAGGAAGGGGTCATATGAGCTTGTAGACATATTTGAGTTGCAGCACGTGGATCAGTATCGCAGTTGTGTTATAATAATTGGTAATTTGGAAAGAACGGGTATTAATTCATGAGAAATCTTGCCGACCGAATAGCCGAAAAAATAACAGAAAACCGGGATTTAAGAAAACCCTCCGAAAGAAGCCGGGTCGGGATCATTGAAAGCTGGGTGGGTGTGGGCGGCAATGTCTTCTTAGCTCTTTTAAAATTAGTTTTCGGCCTGCTTACCAACAGTATTGCCCTGATTGCCGACGCAGTCCACAGCGCATCCGATATTTTCTCTTCGCTGGTTGTTTTGATCGGCTTCCTGCTGGCAGGCAAAAAAGCTGACAGTGAACATCCCCACGGTCACGGCCGGACCGAGTACCTGGCCGGACTGGTCATCGGGCTAATGCTGATCGGGGCCGGCGGAGCCTTTGTATACGCTGCATACAACAGGCTGGCCGGCGAAATTTTTGCCACACCTTCCCTCGCCTCCATTGTTGCAGTTATTGCCGCCATTATTATAAAAGAATTTATGTATTTTTTCTCTTCCCGGCTTGGCAGCCTGATCGATTCTGAAACTCTGGAAGGTGATGCCTGGCATCACCGTTCAGATTCCCTTTCTTCAGCCCTGGTTTTAATAGCGCTAATCGGGGGGTATTTTGGTCTATATCTCCTTGATGCCTTTTTCGCCATAGCCATCGCTCTTTTTATAATCTTTACAGGAATTAGGATTGTCCGCAACTCATGCAGCCGGCTTCTTGGCACCGCTCCGGCAAACGATCTGGAAGAAGGTGCCGTCGACCGCGCCAAAGAAATAAACGGTGTTATCGATGCCCACCGGTTGGAAGTCCATGATTACGGCTCCTGGAAAGTGCTTACCATCCATATCGAGGTTGACGGCCGGTTGAGCCTGGAAGAAGCTCATGAGATTGCCCAGAAGGTGGAAGATCATGTGTGCAATAAGTATCATTGTGACACAATCGTCCACCTTGACCCTGCCGAAGACTTCACTCCTTCAGAACAATAAGCCGCTCACGGCGGCTTTTTTTAAATTCCTCAGCCCCCACCGCCAAAGCCTACACTCTGGACAACACCGTCTTCAACAACCACAGGGACTTTGTCGGCCTTGTACTGCTGACGGGCTCTTTTAAGAGCTTCCCGATCGGAACTGACATTATACAGCTTATAGTCTACTTCTTTCTTCTTTAGCGCTTCAAGCTGTTTCTCGCAATAAGGGCAGCCATCTTTGATATACACTTCGAGCATACCGGCACCTCCGTTGATAAAATATAACAACCACTGTTCCCTTTAATTATATTTGCCCGGCCCGGAGATGGCAAGGATGGTGGCCCTGCCTTGACTTTAAGGCCGCGCTTGATTATAATTCTCCCAGAATAAACTTGTACTCTAAACGGGAAAATTGCTCACGGGGAAACTCGCATTCCCGTGAGCAATTATTATAGGGGAGGATTTATCAGATGCGGATTGCCCTGGCCCAGCTTAACCCCACCATCGGAGCTTTAAACCACAACCTGGAAAAAGTAAAAAACCATTACCAGAGGGGGGTGGAGAGGGGCGCAGACCTGGTTGTATTTACCGAACTGGCCTTGCCCGGTTACCCGCCCCGCGATTTGCTTAACTACAAGGGCTTTCTGGATCAAGAAAGAAAGTTAATCACAAACGAACTAATGCCCCTGACCGCAAAAACAGGGGTCCCAATCCTGATCGGCGCCAACCAGCGCCAGGGAATCAGGCTTTACAATGCGGCCCTGCTACTTGAAAATGGCGAAATTAAATCGACCCATTTAAAAACCCTCCTGCCATATTTCGATGTTTTTGATGAAACCAGGTATTATACCCGCTGTACGGAACGAAAAATTGAGGTGCTGGGCGACCTGCCGACAGCTATCACCGTCTGTGAAGATATCTGGAATGACATGGACTATTTTAATGAACCCCTTTATGATCTCGATCCTTTAAAATGGCTTTTTACCCAGGGTGCACGCCTGCTGATTAACCTCTCTGCTTCACCTTATCATTACGGCAAGCATGCCTTAAGAGAAGACATGCTGCCCTACCTGGCAAAAAAATATAATACTGCCGTTATTTACCTGAACCAGGTGGGCGCAAACGACGAACTGGTTTTTGACGGCTCCAGCCTGGTTTACAACAACCGCGGCGAATTGCTCTACCGCGCCCCGGCCGATCAAGAAGAATTGTTTTTCATCGAAACAGACGATCTGTTTAAACCTGCCGCTCAAACAGCGCCCCCCGACCGCGATGATATAGGGACCATAAAACAAATCCTGGAAATTGGAACCAGGGACTATTTTGTCAAAACCGGCTTCAAAAAAGCCGTCCTGGGGTTAAGCGGAGGGATTGATTCAGCTGTGGTTGCCGCCCTGGCTTCAGAAGCCCTGGGTCCGGAAAATATCCTCGCCATTCTCATGCCTTCGCCATATTCTACCGAACACAGCCTGGAAGATGCTAAAAAACTGGCTGAAAACCTGGGCATAAACTACAGGACGATCAGGATCGATCAGCCTTTTGACACCTTTATCAACCTCCTTAACGAGAGTAAGGAACCCGAACTGGACCTGGCGGAGGAAAACCTCCAGGCCCGCCTGAGGGGTTTAATACTGATGCAAATTTCAAACCGGGAGGGGTACCTGGCCCTGGTTACCGGCAATAAATCGGAACTGGCTGTCGGCTACAGCACCCTGTACGGAGATATGGCCGGCGGCCTGGCCATACTTGCCGATGTCCGCAAAATAATGGTCTATGAACTGGCCCACCATATTAATTATATTCACGTCAAAAAGGTCATACCAGAAAGAATTATTGCCAAAGCTCCTTCGGCTGAACTCAGGCCCGACCAAAAAGATGAGGATTCCCTGCCGCCCTACAGAGTTCTGGATCCTATCCTGGAACTCTACCTGGAAAAAAACTGGTCCCCTTCAGAAATTATTACCGCCGGCTACGAGGAAGAAACAGTTAAAAAGGTAGTTAAAATGGTCGACACCTCCGAGTATAAACGCCGGCAGGCTGCCACATGCCTGCGCATTTCACCTTATGCTTTCGGGGCGGGCAGGCGGATGCCCATTGCCCGGGGCTATGACTATTATTAATTGCGCTGTTATAAAATGTACGCTTTTTTGTCGGCCTGAAAAATTGTTATAATTAACCCCGATGCTTAACTGAACCTATCCAAAACAGGAACAGGTGATCGCTTAATTGGCATCCATCGAAAACAACCATCCGAGCCCTAAAAAATATAAACCGGGTTCATATTACGACCTGGTGGTCATTGGCGCCGGCCACGCCGGATGTGAAGCCGCCCTCTCAGCCTCGCGGATGGGTTGCCGCACCCTGCTTTTGTCCCTGAACCTGGACATGATCGCCTTTATGGCCTGCAACCCCTCACTTGGGGGGCCGGGCAAAGGCCACCTGGTCCGGGAAATTGATGCATTAGGCGGAGAAATGCCCCGCGCTGCCGATAAAAATACTTTGCAGGTCCGGATGCTCAATACCGGCAAAGGGCCAGCCGTGCAGGCCCTGCGAGCCCAAATAAACAAGTGGGGCTACCAGCGCACCATGCGCATCGCCCTGGAGCAAGAACCAGGACTGATCCTACGGGAAGATATGGCCGAGGAAATAAAAACTGAAAGCGGCCGTATTTCCGGGGTTAAAGGGCGCAGCGGTGCTTTTTATCCGGCCCGGGCGGTAATTGTCTGCAGCGGGGTTTACCTCGGGGCCGAACTCTTCCTAGGCGATCTCCATTACCCTGCCGGGCCGGGAAGCCTGACCCCTTCTTACAATTTGGCCAACAGCCTGCAGGAACTTGGCCTTACCCTGGAGCGCTTTAAAACCGACACCTCGCCCCGAATATACCGGCGCAGCATTAACTTCACCGGGCTGGAACCGGTTTACGGTGATCCTGACGCGCCCGGCTTTTCTATTGTCAGACAGGGGGCCCCGGCTGAGCAAATTCCCTGCTGGATGACGTACACCAACCCGGCCACCCATGAAATAATCCACGAAAATTTTGCCCAGGCCCCGTTTCACAGCGGCCTGATCAAGGGGGCCGGGCCCCGTTACTGCCCTTCTATTGAAGATAAAGTGGCTCGATTTACCGACCGGGATCGCCACCCCGTGTTTATCGAACCCGAAGGTCCGGATACCGAAGAAGTGTACCTGCAAGGTGTCACCACCGGCCTTCCCTCGGAAGTCCAGCAAATGTTCCTGCGCACCATCAAGGGCCTGGAAAACGTGGAAATTATGCGTCCGGCATTTGCCATAGAATACGACTACGCTCCGCCCACCCAGCTGAAAAATTCCCTGGAAACCAGGGCTGTAGAAGGACTGTTTTTAGCCGGACAGATAAACGGGACCACCGGCTACGAAGAAGCGGCCGCCCAGGGCCTGATGGCCGGGATTAACGCTACCATATATTTAAAAGATATGGACCCGATGGTATTAAAGAGGAGCGAAGCTTATATCGGGGTCTTGATCGACGACCTGGTTACCCGGGGAGTGCGTGAACCGTACCGGATTTTTACCTCCCGCGGCGAGTACCGCCTGCTGCTGCGCCAGGACAATGCCGACCTGCGGTTGACAGAAAAAAGCCGGTCCATCGGTTTGATCGACGAAAAGCGCTATAAATTGCACCTGGAGAAAAAAGTTTTTATTGAAAGCGAACTGGAGAGACTGGAAAAAACCAGGTACAATCCCGGGAGTGAGATCGAAACCTTCCTGGCCGAATATAATTCATCCCCGCCCAGGCAGCCGGTTACCGCCCTGGAATTGATCAGGAGACCGGAAATCAGCTACCCGTCTTACCTGAAATGGGAAAATAAACCCCTGCCCGACCTCCCGCCGGGGGCGATCAGGGAGCTGGAAAACCAGATTAAATATGCCGGTTATATCGCCAAGCAGGGCCTGATGGTGGAAAAGACCGCCCGCATGCACGATAAAAAGATCCCCGAAGATTTCGATTATCAAAAGGCAAAGAACTTATCCAGCGAAGCCCGGCAAAAGCTGGAGCAGGTTCGCCCCGCTACAATCGGCCAGGCCAGCCGCATGGAAGGCGTTACCCCGGCCGACCTTTCCATCCTCCTACTTTACCTGGAACGGCCGGAACTCCTGGCCAAAATGCGCAAGGGAGATCCGGGAAACAGCAGCCGTAAAAAAACGAACAATAATTAAAACCTTTTCCTCTCCATGGCTATGGTCATCAGCTGGGCCAGCTTATTTTCCGGCGGCGTGTAAATATTTTCCCTACGCGCCATGCTCAGGGCATCGGCCGGGCAGGCAGTGGCGCAAACCCCGCACCCGATACAAGTATCCCGATCAAGAGAGGGTTCTTGCGGGGACGACGCTTTTAAGGCCCCGATATGGCAGATATCAACGCAGGTTTCACACCCGGTGCATTCTTGTGGATCAATGGAAGGTATAAAATTGCTGGGCTGGATCCCTATTACGCCGTGCTCGTTAATCGCTCGCAGGGGGGCGCAGCAGCAGCCGCAGCAATGGCAGATATAGGCCGGTTCGTTGATCACGTTGTCACAGGTCAGGACCAGGCCCAGGTTATAGCTGCGTTCGAGGTTCTTGAGGAGGTCATCCACGGAAGCTTTTCGGGCAAAACCGCGCCTGAGCAACCAATCGGCAGGCCTCCCCAGCGATGTGCAGATATCTTCCATCGGAAATCGGCACGTATAACCCGAATGGCTGGCTTTATGCCGGCAGGCGCAAACGGAAAGCCCCCCGCCTCCCGATTCGCGAATTACCGCTTCCGCTTTTTCATAATTTAAAACCTCGGTCTGGATTAGTTCGGGAATATAGTCTTCATATACCAGAGCCCGGAACATTTTCGGCTCAGTGCCGAATATTTCTTCGGCCACCTCCCGGTTCTGGAAATACTGTTCGTACAGGGCTGCCAGTTCTTTAACATTGGCTCCGTCCGTGCGCATCAGGCTGTATTCAAAAAAACCGACCACCACCGGCGATAGCATATAATAAGTCGTCCCTTTGCGCGGGATATCCACAACCAGGCCTTTTTTAGCCATTCCTTCCAGTAAAGAAGACAGCTTGCCTTCTTCCATACCGGTCAGCTCCTTGATTTTTTCAAAAGGGCGCGGCTTCAGAGGGAATTTGCTCCCCGTTTTAGCTTCCTTTTCCGTATAGAGCAATTTCAAAATCTCCATCAAGGTATCGTTAATGACAACTCCTACCGGAAACCGGCTCAACCTGTCCGCCAGGGCCTGGTATGCTTCTTCTTTGCCGCCTGCAAAATGACCCAATGCCATTCCTCCTCTTCTGCCTGAACGATCTGTTAGCAAAGATTTCATTTCAAGCAATTTAATTAACAGCCTGGTAACGGCTGAGCAGATATATTAAGATTATATATTGCTGCCACTATTTAATTCGCTGCAAAAACGGCGCTTCCTCCAACAGGCACGCACCTGGTTTAAAGTTTAAAAAGCTGCCCGGAAGAGGTAGGAGTTTATTTGTTAAACGTCGAATATATTATAAGCAAGGCAAACTTACGTTTAAGGCGGATACTTACCCGATGGCCGGTTTAAATGAACTGCTGCAGCAATGGAAAGATGACCCTGTTTTCATGAGCAATGTTACCCGCTGGGGAGTGGTCCCCCCTTCAGAGGGCAGTTTTTCCGACTTTCCGGAACGGCTGGACGGACAGCTGCAGGAAACTTTACAAAACCGTGGCATCAGCAGACTGTACAGCCACCAGGCCAGGGCCGTCAATGCCGCCCTGGAAAACAATAATGTCGTGGTCGTAACCCCCACCGCTTCCGGAAAAACTCTCTGCTACAATTTGCCCGTAGTCAGCTCACTGATTGATGATCCTTCCAGCCGGGCCCTCTACCTTTTTCCGACCAAGGCCCTTTCACAGGACCAGGTGGCCGAATTGCGCGATCTAACGGCCAACCTCGAGGCCGATCTAAACTGCCACACCTACGACGGGGATACGGAGCCGGGCCTACGCCAGGGGATCCGACGCAGCGGGCACATTGTAGTCACCAATCCGGACATGCTCCATTCGGCAATCCTGCCCCATCACACCAAGTGGGTTCAATTATTTCAAAATCTCAAGTACATAGTGATCGACGAAATGCACCAGTACCGGGGAGTTTTTGGTAGCCACGTCGCCAATGTCATGCGCCGCCTGAAGCGCATTTGCTCCTTTTACGGATCCGACCCCAAATTTATACTTTGCTCCGCCACCATCGCCAATCCCGGTGAACTGGCCGATTTGCTGGTCGAAGAACCGGTGGAAGTAATCACTGAAAACGGGGCGCCGAGTGCGGAAAAACATTTTATTTTCTACAACCCACCAATGGTTAACCCCGAACTGGGCCTGAGGCGGAGCACACTCCTGGAAGCTCAAAACCTGGCCGGTGCATTGATCAAACGGGACGTGCAAACCATAATTTTTACCCGCAGCCGCCTGGGCGTAGAGGTGCTCTTGACCTACCTGCGCCAGGGGTTGAAATTAAATCCCGGCGAAGACAGCGCCATCAAGGGCTACCGGGGCGGTTACCTGCCCCGGGAAAGGCGGGCCATAGAAAAAGGGCTCCGGCAGGGGACCATCAAGGGCGTGATCAGCACCAATGCCCTGGAACTGGGGATCGACATCGGGGCCCTCGATGCCTGCCTGATGACCGGTTACCCGGGCAGCATTGCCAGCACCTGGCAGCAAGCCGGCCGTTCAGGAAGGCGCAGCGGCACTTCCCTGGCAATCCTGATTGCCAACAGCGAACCTCTTAATCAGTACATTGTGGCCAACCCCGAGTATTTTTTCGGCCGCACTCCTGAACGGGCCCTTGCCGATCCCGACAACCTGATCATTTTGACCAACCACATCCGCTGTGCCGCCTTTGAACTGCCTTTTGAGCAGAATGAACGGTTTGGCCGCGCCGACATCGGCGAAATACTCCGCTTCCTGGAAGACGAGAATGTCCTGTACTTTAGCGACAACCGCTATCACTGGATGGAAAACACCTATCCGGCTGAAGAGATTAGCCTGCGCAGCGCCACCCGGGAAAATGTGATCATAATCGATATTACCGGTCCCAGCCCCCGGGTAATCGGCGAAGTTGACCGCTTCAGCGCCCCGATGCTGGTGCATGAAGAAGCCATCTACATACACGGGGGCACCCAGTACCAGGTGGAAAAACTTGATTTCGAAGAAAAAAAGGCTTACGTGCGCCAGGTCGACGTAAATTACTTCACCGATGCCAACCTCTCAGTCGATTTAAAAACACTGGAAGTTTTTGAAGAAGAAGCCGGCACCGTCAACAGGGCCTGGGGCGATGTCAGGATTAATGCCCTGGTTTCGATGTTCAAAAAAATCCGTTTCAATACCCACGAAAACCTGGGCGCCGGGCCGGTCGACCTCCCGGAAACCGAGATGCATACCACCGCCTTCTGGGTTTCATTTACCAGGGCAGCGCTGGGCGGTATGCCCTTATCCGCCGTCCAATCCGGCCTGATGGGGCTGGCCCACCTGCTGCCCCAGGTGGCGGCCTTTTTCCTGATGGGCGATCCGCGCGACCTGCGGGCGGTAAGCCAGGTCAAGGCACCGTTCACCGAACTGCCTACCCTCTACCTCTATGATAATTTCCCGGGCGGAGTCGGTTATTCCGCAGAAATATACCGCAGCTGCCGGGATATCTTCCAGGCCGCCAGAAAAGTAATCACCGACTGCCACTGTAGTGAGGGGTGCCCTTCCTGCACCGGGCCCGCCTCCCAGGGCGTAGAACCCGGCAAATTGCAGGCACTTCAATTAATCGAGGTGATCTTGAAGTGAAGCGAAACTTTGGTTCGCGCCTTTCCGCCCTGCGGGGGACCGGCGAAATAAAGACAGGCCGCCAGGTGGCTAAAGAACTGGAAACCGAAACCAGGATTGATCTCTTTCCCGGCGAAGGAAGGGAAGAAGAAACCTCTTACGGGCGCTGTTATTTGCGTGAACTAAAATTTCCCCTGGATTACAAACACGGTGAATACACTTTGTCAGGCTTCCTTTCCTGCTCAGGGCCCGTGCTGGCCCTGCCCGCACGGGACGAAAGCCTGCTCAGTTTTAAACCTGAAAATACAATTTTCCTGGATATTGAAACCACGGGTCTTTCCGGGGGAACCGGAACCTGGGCCTTTTTGATTGGCCTGGGCTGGGCCGATGGAGGCCACTTTACACTGCGCCAGTATTTCATGCGCCGCCCTTCCGAAGAAAGGGCTATTTTAAGCCACTTAAAAGCATCAGTCTCGGATAACCCGGTCCTGGTTACCTTCAACGGCAAGCAGTTTGATCTGCCCCTGATCAGGAACCGGCAGGTGCTGGCCGGATTCAGACCGTTTGAACCGGAACAGCACCTTGATTTGCTTCAGTGCGCCCGGTCCCTCTGGAAAAAGAGGCTTGCTTCTCGTTCCCTGCGTTCGCTGGAAGAATCGCTTTTAGGCCTAAGGCGAATCGACGACATCCCGGGCGCAGAAATTCCGGAGGTATATTTTAATTATCTCAGGCGGGGGGAAACCGAACTGCTTAAAAAGGTATTTCACCATAATGTACTTGATATCCTGTCGATGGCCACCTTGCTGGAAAGGGTTTACCGCACCACGTCCGGAGAGCTGGTCAAACATCCCGCCGAATCCCTGGCCCTGGGCTGCCTCTGCCTGGAAGCCGGGCGCTGCTATGAAGGGATAAGCCACCTCCGCGAGGCCGCCAGTTGGGCCCCTGATCCTCTGGCCGAAGAAGCGGCCCTGAAACTATCCTTCCATTTTAAACAGCAGGGCCGTTGGGAAGAAGCTGTTAAAATATGGGAGAAAACAGCGGCAAACAACCCCCGCAACATCCCGGCTCTTGTTGAACTGGCCAAGTACTACGAACACCGGGCAGGAAAATATCGCACCGCCCTGGAATTAACTGAAAAAGCGTTTGCCCTGGCCAGGTTAAGCGGTACCCCATCCCTGCGCGGATGCAGCGAATTCAGCCTGCAAGCCCTCCGGCACAGGTTAAACCGGTTAAACAGGCGCCTTGGCGCTTAAGCTAACATGACCGTCCATTGTCACAACCATAAACCTCAACGTAATGCCGCCTTATTTCTGCAACACAAAAAGCAGCTCTTCAGCTTCCCTGCTGTCTGCAGGCAGATCCACAGGCCAGGAACGGTTATTGCTCCAGGCATAACCGTCAACTATTTCAATCCCGTGTTCATCAACCCAGTCCAGGAAATCAAGGATGGTAAACAGGTGGATGTTGGGAGTTTCATACCACTGGTAGGGCAGCGATGAGGTGACAGGCATCCTTCCTGTGCTCGTTAATGTGCCCACAACCTCCCGGTAATTAAAATTGGGAAATGTAACAATGCAGGATTTCCCTATTCTCAGCATTTCCTCCATCACCACCATGGGTTGATATAGGACCTGCAGGGTTTTCTCCAAAATAACATAATCAAAAGCCCCGGTCTTAAACTCCGGCAGGCCCCGGTCCATATCTTTTTGATAAACATCTACCCCGCAGCATATTGCCTCCGCAACCCGGCGGGGATCGGCTTCAACTGCCTGGCCGCATACCTGTTTCTGTTTAACCAGGCGGCCCAGCAATTCACCACTGCCGCAGCCCAGATCCAGGACAGAAGCACCGGTTTCGATTAATTTATAGATCAAGCAGTGATCCCAACGTTCGTGATTGGCCATATTTAATCACACCTCCCTAAAAACGATGCCACCAGGGGAGATGTTTGATCCGCTTCCAGGAGAAAAGCATCATGACCGTAATCAGAGGGTATTTCAATATAGGATACGGGCTTTTTGTTGGCCAGCATCGCCTTTGCCACTTCCCTGGTATCCTCGGGCGGATAAAGCCAGTCGGAAGAAAATGACATCAGGAGCAGCCGGGCTTTTATGGCGGAACAAGCCGCCTCAAGCCCACTGCCGGTGCCGGCGGCATCATAATAATCCATAGCCCGGGTCAGGTACAGGTAACTGTTGGCATCAAAACGCTGAACGAATGAACGCCCCTGATGCTCAAGGTAACTTTCCACGCAAAATTCTTTGTTCAGCCGGTAGCCCGGTTCCGTTCCGTTTTGGAAACGGCGGCCGAATTTGCCTTCCATGGACCGCTGTGAAAGGTAAGTTATATGGCCCAGCATCCGGGCCAGTTCCAGCCCGCAGCGCGGGGGTTCGTGCTGGTAATACTGGCCCTCGTGAAAGCAGGGATCGCTTAAAATTGCCTCTCTTCCCACAGCGTTAAACGCCAGGCCCTGGGCCCCGATTCGGGCCGAGGCGGCCATAATAACCGCCGACCGGATCCGATCAGGGTAATTGATGGCCCAGGCCAGGGCCTGCTGTCCTCCGAGAGAACCTCCTGCTACAGCCAAAAACTTTTCTATACCCAGATAATCCTGGAGCCTTACATGCAGCCGGACCCAGTCTTCCACTGTTACCACCGGAAAATCAAGGCCGTAAGGCTTCCCGGTTCTCGGATTGGTTTCCCAGGGTCCGGTAGTGCCGTAGCAGCTGCCCAGCAGATTGGCACAGACCACAAAGTAGCGGGAAGCATCGAAGGCCTTTCCCGGGCCGATCATCTCATCCCACCAGCCCGGCCGGTCCTTTCTCCAGGGCCGTTTGTGCTTTTCCCATTCAGCATCCCAGCCGGCGGCATGGGCATCTCCCGACAGGGCATGCAGTATAAAAACGGCATTGTCTTTGGCGGCAGAGAGTTTACCGTAGGTTTCGAATTCAACAGTAACCGGGTACAGGTTTTCCCCGCAGTCAAGGGGAAGGGGGGTGTCTTCATCGGCAAGAAGAGCCCTTTCAGGCCGGGTCCAGCCCACCGAACGGGGCGAATCAGGGAGATCGTGCCCTTTTTCCTTTTCTGTTACAGCATTTAAGGGATCTGTCATTCTACTGGCCCCTCCTTCCAGCAACTTGATTCTGGCTGACGGCTATGGCCTGTTCCAAATCGGCTATGATGTCGGGAGGATCTTCAAGCCCTACCGAAAGCCTGATATAGTCTTCTGTTACCCCTGATTCTAGCTGTTCTTCCTGTGAAAGCTGCTGATGAGTTGTGGAAGCCGGATGGATGATCAGGGTTTTGGCATCACCGATATTGGCCAGGTGCGAGACCAGGTTCAAGGAATCGATTAGCCGGGTTCCCGCTTCAAGCCCGCCCCGAATGCCAAAACCAACCACGGCCCCCTGGCCCCGGGGCATAACTTCCCGGGCATAATGGTAGTCGGGGTGGCTTTCCAGGCCGGGGTAATTAACCCATTTCACTGCAGGATGTCCCTCAAGCCATCTGGCCACAGTAAGGGCGTTTTTACTGTGCCTGGCCATGCGCAGTGAAAGGGTCTCCAGCCCCTGAAGGAACAAAAATGCATTGAACGGTGAAAGGCAGCTGCCCATGTCCCGCAACAACTGCACCCTCGCCTTTACCGAGAAGGCTACTCCCTGATCGCCTTCGTTTTTCGCCCCAAAACTTCCCCAGTAATTAACACCGTGGTAGGAAGGATCTGGACTGCAAAAATCAGGGTATTTACCGTTATCCCAGGGAAAATCTCCTTTTTCCACCACCGCTCCACCGATCGAGCTGCCGTGGCCCCCGATAAACTTGGTCAGGGAGTGGACCACCAGGTCGGCTCCATGCTCAAAGGGGCGGCACAGGTACGGGGTGGTAACGGTATTGTCAACTATAAGCGGTATTCCATGCTCGCGGGTAATTTCGCCGATCTGCTCCAACCTGGCAATCCTGTTTCTCGGATTGCCAATAGATTCCAGGAATACCGCCCGGGTATTTTGATCAATTGCCTTTTCCAGGTTCTCCGGATCGTTTTGATCAAAAAACCTGGTTTCAATACCAAATCGCGGCAGGGTATATGAAAACAGGTTATAAGTACCCCCATACAGGTGGCTGCTGCTGGCTATGTTCTGCCCGGCCCGGGCCAGGTTAAATATGGTTAAGGTTATAGCCGCCTGGCCGGATGACAGGGCCAGGGCACTGCTGCCGCCTTCCAGGCTGGCCAATCGTTCCTCTAACACTCCGACAGTGGGGTTCATAATCCGGGAATAAATATTGCCCTGTTCTTTAAGCCCGAATAAGGCCGCCGCATGCTCCGCCGAATCAAAAACATAAGACGTGGTCTGATAAATCGGCACGGCACGCGCACCGGTGGCCGGATCCGCCTTTTGTCCGGCGTGAATAGATAAAGTATCAAAATTATAGGTCATGATTTATTTGCCTCCTTAGATATTTGTGCTTTTTCAGCTGTTGACGGCACAATAATTTAGAGGCGCATGGAAGAAATCCCGCCCCGGCAGGTGAACCGGTGGGGCGCGGTGGAAGAATAACAAAAAGGAGAGGGAAATAAAATGGAAATCACTTTTTTTGTTTCGGCAAGTTTTTTGACTTTGCCTGACAGCATATTCAAACACTCCTGATATGATATTATTACTATCATATTACTAATATATAATGGTATAAATAATAGCCGTTGTTGAATCATTTGTCAAGACCTGTTTTGTTATTGCTACTTTGCTACTGCCTTGTTGTTATAGGTATCCGTTCGCAGGAGATTAGTTATGTCAGGCAGTTTCGTCCAAATCGGACAGCTCCCGCCGGTCCGAGGTACTCCCCAGTACCATGGGCAGAATTATGCTCAATACGACCAGCCCGGCGGCCAGGTAAGCGGCGGGAACAACGGTGTCCAGCAGCAGGTTGAGGATAAAACCGGCCGAAAAAGCCGTCACGATCATAATTGCCGCCGACTTAGCCATATCGGCAACACCCATCTCTTTGACCAAAACTGTAAAAGTAGCAGCACAGGGAAAATAAGCAGCCAGAACCACAGCTCCGATTACAAGCTGGCGGGCGCTCAGCCCCAGCGGTATCATCATCGCTACTGCAACATCCTTGCGCAGGAACCCAATTAACAGGGTTGAAACAGCATCGCCGGGCAAACCGAGCAGCCCCTGCACGGCCGGGGCAAAGAGGACCCCCAGGAAATGGATTATACCCAGGGTATAAAGGATGTTCACAACCAAAATTCCACCCAGGATATAGGGGGTGGCGTGAACCAGGAATCCCCAGATTCGCATAGCCAGTTTCTTAGCCTGGGCTTTAAAGCTGGGGATCCGGTAGGGAGGAATCTCCACCACCATGGAAGGGGTGTAACCGGGCATGACCCGGTCAATGATCAGGCCCAGCACCACCCAGATAAAAAAGAGGGCGGCAAATACCACGGCCAAATAATCAAACCCATGGCGCCCCACCAGCCCTACAATCAGGGCCAGCTGGGCCATACACGGGATAGCCACCGACATCAGGGTACAGGCAATAAACCTTTCCCGCCGGCTTTCCAGGTTACGGGCAGCCAGGGCCGCCGGCACATTGCACCCAAAACCAAGAACCATGGGGATTATTGAATAACCATGAAGGCCGAGCCGGTGCATACTGCGGTCAACCATAACCGCCAGGCGGGGCAGGTAACCTGAATCTTCCAGGAAACCTAGAACCAGGTAAAAAACTGCCAGGAAAGGCAGGACTACGCCCAGCTCGACAAAAACTCCGGTTGTCAGAACTCCGAGCGACTCTTCAAAATCTATGTTTCCGTCCACCAGCTTGCCAATTAAAATGTTATGCAAAAAACCGCCGCTACCAAGAACTTCACTCAAGTATAGCAGCAATGTTTCATAAAACCCTTCGAAAATATAATCTTCCATGGCCTCATGGATAAACTCTCCCAGCCCGATAACCAGCTGAAAAGCCAGGAAAAGAACTGCTGCAGCTATCGGGAAGCCGGTCAGTGGCCTTAAACTTGCATCCTGCAGCTTTTCCAGCCAACTATGATGGCGGTGAGTTATTTCCTGGACCTGTCCTACCAGATTCCCGATATAAGACCAGCGATCGGAAATATTTAAAGGCGCCTTTTTCCTATTAACCGACTTTGACAGAGAACCAACAAGTTCTTTAAGGCCTTCCCCGCTTACAGCAACGGTTGGCACAACCGGCACCCCAAGCAGGTCTTCCAACTTTTCGACGTCAATTTTTACCCCTTTGTGCCCTGCCTCATCGATCATATTGAGGGCCACAATCAGGGGCACATTCCTTTCCAGTAATTCAGTAGTTAGAAAAAGGTTGCGTTCCAGGTTGGTGGCATCAACAACGTTAATTACTATGTCTGCCTGAGCAACAAGGCTTGAAGCTACTTCTTCTACTTTTGAAGTTGGCTCCAGGCTGTACGTGCCGGGGGCATCTAAAACCTCAAAGGGTTCTTCGCCGGTATTAAGCAGGCCCTTTGTAAATTCCACGGTAGTTCCAGCGTAATTGGAGATCATAACCCTGGAACCGGTGAGCTGGGAAAAAACCACACTTTTTCCGACGTTAGGATTGCCGGCCAGGACTATCTTTCTCAAGTTCATCTACCTCCACCATAATACGGGTTGCTTTTCCATATCCAACTGCAACCTGGTAATTGTCAACATTTATTGTTACCGGTCCGCGGTTAAAAATAGAGCTGATCTTTTTAATGCGTTTTCCTTCTCTTAATCCAAGCTGGTTTAATTTCAGGGTTAAGTTTGAACCACCTCGCATCTTGTAAATCACCCCGGTTTGTCCGGGTTTCATTTCAACCAGTGATACTTCCATCAGATGTCACTCCCGTCCAAGGATCACTCATTCTCGTCATGCCAGGCCAATTCTTTTTTTAAGCCGGCATTAATATCCTGCTCCAAAAGAAACTGGAGCAATTTGTCAAAAGTTTCATTGCTTAAATCGTGTTCCAGCAGGCAGGCATCTTCTTCCGCCGCTTTAGGAGACACTCCTAATACCTGGGTTAAAAACCCGTAGATTATCTTGTGCCTGTGCCTCACTTTGAGAGCATAACGTCGACCTTTCTCGGTCAATTCCACCGGGCCGTAACGATCCTGCCTGATCAAACCCTTTTCTTTTAATATGGCCAGGGCCTGGATAACGCTGGGCTTGGCAATATCCAGCCGATCGGCAATATCAGTCACCCTGGCTGTTTTTTTCTCCTGAAGCAGGTTTAAAATAACTTCCAGATAATCCTGCAGTGAAGAGGTAACCGGAAATGATTCCGTCAACAGGACCACCACCTTAAAATAATTGGTATTAGGATAATCTGTTAGGTTAATCTAACAGTTACAATATAGCATCTCATTTTCCTGGTGTCAAATTAAAAGCGATTATACAAAAAGATAAAAAGTTAGTGTATATTAGTGGACAAGGTTAAAAACAAGTCGCTTTAGAGGTGAGAACTTGCAGCAGGGCAATAAGGATAATAAAAACGGCAACCTTTTATTATTAATTCCAGTCTATCTGGTGGTATTCTGCGCGTTTTTTGACACACATGCGCAAATGCCGGTTCTGGCCCCTTATACCATGTCAATGGGAGCAACTCCTTTTCTGCTGGGGCTGGTAATCGGGTTCTATTCCCTGTTCAATATAATCGGTAATTTTGCAGGGGGAATCATGATTGACAAGAAGGGATGGCATCTCCCTTTATTTTTAGGGCTGGCCGGAGCATCACTGGGTTTATTTTTCTATACCCAGGCTGGAAGTGCTTACCATCTGGTTATTGTCCGGGCCGGTCACGGTTTCATGGGTGGATTGCTTGTTCCCGCCGCCCTCGCCTCCCTGACTGCCGGAAAAACCATAACCCCTCTTTACAGTAAACGCCTGGCCCTGTTTGGAGCTATAATCGGCCTGGCGGCAGTAACCGGGCCTCTTTTTGCGGGAATAACCGCAAACCGCCTGGGGTTTCATGCCGTTTATTACGGTTTGGCCCTGTTCATGGCTTTGGCTTTGGCCGCCGCTTTAGTCCTTTTGAAAAAAAAGATGAACCCAGGTACAGGGACTGCTGCACCTTCAGTATCCATAAGATGGATCTTGGCCAGGCCCGGACTGCAAGGCGCTTTTATTTTCGCCCTCGGGACAATGGGCTCAACAGGGACCCTGGCTTCTTTTTTGCCTGAACGGGCAGCAGCGCTGGGGCTGGATCACGCCCGGACCGGAATGCTGTTTGCAACTTTTGCCGTTACGGCAATCATAATCCAGTTGTTATGGCCGGGGCTAATTAAACCTCTGTTTAAACAAAATCTTCCCGGTTGCACTGCCGGCCTAACTTTCTTGTGCGCCTCGCTGGTCCTGGCCGCTATAGCCCCGGCAGCAGGGCTTCTATATGCCGCCATGGTTCTATACGGAACCGGGTTTGGATTCTCCTTCCAGGGCATGCTGGGCCTAGTCATGGAAAACTCTGATCCAGCCTGGCGGGGCCGGGCCATCGGTGTATTTTTTGCCGCCTATTCCCTGGGAGTAGCTATTATGCCTCCCATAAGCGGACTGATCTGGCAGAGCCTGCCGGCCATATTCCCTTTTTACACCTCTGCGGCTGCCGCCCTGATCAGTTTGGCAGCAGGCAAAAATTCCTGCTCCGGTTAATGGGTGCTGTGACAAAAGCTGAATCATTCCGATTCGAAAAGCCACAGGTAATCACCGTACCCTCTTTCATTCATTTTTTCTTTAGGAATAAACTCCAGGGACGCTGAGTTGATACAGTAGCGCATGCCGGTTGGTTCAGGCCCATCTCCAAAAAGATGCCCCAGGTGGGAATCTGCTTTTTTACTGCGGACCTCGGTGCGGTGCATCCCATAGCTGTAATCATCTTTTTCAACGATTCTTTCTTCTTCAATCGGCCTGGTAAAGCTGGGCCAACCTGTTCCGGAATCATACTTATCCGTTGAACTGAACAACGGTTCCCCGGAAACAATATCCACGTAGATACCTTCTTCCTTGTTTTCCCAGTACTTATTGTCAAAAGGAGGTTCAGTTCCGCCCTCCTGGGTTACCCGGTACTGCAGTTCCGTTAACCTTTCTCTTAAATCACCCATCTCTTCATCTTCCTCCATTTCTACGGCCTGTCCAGGACAGGACGAACTATCCGGATCGCCTTCTCCCCGGACCGCCTCGCATCCGGAAACAGTAATAAACAGCGCGGACAGCAGCAATAAACCGCAGGTTTTATTCAACTGTAACACCCTTTCCAAAGGCAAAATAGCCGGTTATATGGCGGGCTTTTTCTTTTGGATCCGGGTAGGACCAAACAGCGTTTTCCTTCTTTTCTCCATCAACTACAAGGTCGTAATAATGAGCCAGCCCTTTCCAGGGACACCTGGTCCTGTAGTCGCTTTCAACCAGGTATTCCTGTTTGACATCCCCGGGTGGAAAATAATGATTTCCTTCAATACTAATTGTATTTTCACTTTCAGCCAGGATTGTAATTTTCCAAACTGCTTTTAACATATTTACCCCTCCCTAACAAAACAGCTTCTTAATTCACGGATTCTCCATAATCACAACCGCAGTCCTAAACTTATTCTACTGCTTGCTCCAAACTCATATCGATCTTCATGCTCCCGCTAAATTATTATATCATTTATTAATAATCGCTACTATTTTGATTAAAATAGATTAAATCTTTTGCTCTGGTTCCGGGTTCCTGTTAATCTGCCGCAGCATCAGCAGACAGAGGACTATGATCGGGGGCGTAAAAAGATGGACAGTCGTAAAAAAACCTGCTCCCCAGGCTTCACTGACATAATTCCAGGCTACAAGAGGATTATCCCGGAATGTTTCTTCAATCAGCCCGCGCAGTAAAGTATAACCAAGAACAAAGCTCCAAAACAAGTAACCCGGTTTGAGTTCCCGGTGCCTGACCAGGTAGTTATGGAACAAAAGCAGGGCTATACCAATTAAAGTCCCATAAATCTGGGCCGGGTGCCTTTCAAAAAAGAACACTGCCGCTTCACGGCCCAGTATCTCCTGGTTAAAAATGTTGGCGATCCGGATCAAAGCAATTCCAAGTGCAACTCCGGGGACAGCCAGGTCGGCCAGAATCCACCAGTTTAAATTTTTAACCCGGCAGTAAATCCAACTGCTTAAAATACCGCCCAGGAGGCCTCCGTGAAAAGCAAGCCCTCCCTGATCAATCCGAATAATTAGATGGGAATTTTCCATAAAATACGGCCAGTTGACGGCAACAAAAACAGCCCGGGCGCCTATGATCAGAAAGACCACAACCAGGATAAACAGGCTAAAAAGTATATCCTCATTAAAACCGTGCTTTAAACCATTCTTGCGCAGGTAATAAAAACCGGTCAGTACCGAAACCGCAAACATCAGGCCGTACCACCTGATGGCAATCGGACCTGCTTCAAAGATGATCGGGCTGATATCCTCTATATACATGGATATTCTCCTTTACCGTTACGAATTGGTTTTAACTCCTTCTTGATCATTTTTTCGCCCTGATCCATAAATCAGAGCCCTGCCGCAATCCGCCCTGCACAATCATCTTACTATACAAGGCCCAGGGCCAACAACATTGAGATCAGGTAACCCACTACCAGGGCTATACAAAACACCGTTAAAACATAAAGGGCAAGAAAGCGGCGTTTAAATACCGAGCTCATAAAAATAATCCCATTTATACTGGTCCCCGAGCCGGCTATAATGAATGCTATGCCTGCCGCTACCGCCCCCGTAGCTCCAATCAGCGGTGCAGCCAGGGCTATCATAGCGCAATCACCGCTGTAAAAAGGAATCCCGATTAAAGCCCCAATCAGGACATCAAAAGGAGCTCTTTCAGCCAGGGCCTGCTTGATTAATTCCTGGGGAACAAGGTTCTGCAGAAGGGCGGAAATGACAATTACAGCCGCAACATAGGGAAAGATCCTCTTTATGAGGTCAACAGTTTGAACCCAGGCCGGGCCGGCTATGGAGGAAAGACCTTTCTTGTTTCCAACATCAGGCGATCCCGTAGGAGAGCAGCAGTTGCTTTCACCGCCGGAACCGCATGCAGAAGAATCAGAAGCCATGGCCAGGGAAGCTTTTTCGTTTTTTTCTTCTCCTACTGCAATACCGCTTTTAAAAATTCCCCAGCGCCTGCCTGCAGGTTCCAGCAGCAATCCGGCTGCCAGGGCGGCCGAAGAAGTAATGAGCAGGTAAACCAGGGCCAACGGCAACCCGAAGACACCGATCAAAATCATGAAAGCAGGCAAGCTGACCACCGGGCTGACCAGGAAAAATGTCAGGACGGCCCCCGTTGGTACCCCGGCCCTGACCAGGCCCAGCATAACCGGAAAAGCACCGCACTCACAAAAAGGAAGGACGGCTCCCAGGCCAACCGCCCTTAAGCGCCCCGTCCAGGCGCTCCTGCCAGCCAGTAAAGATCTCAGTTTTTCATTACCAAGCCACAACCTGGCTGATTCGGCAATAAATATCGCTGCAACCAGCATGGGAATTATCCGCAGGGCCAGCAGTCCGGCACCTGCTGCAGTTTCAATAACCAGGTTATTTTTTATCAGTTCATAACCCGCGGGCATAATTATTGCTTCATACCTCCCTAATCTAGCCGTTCTCGCGAATGTGCTTTATACTCAAATTAACCAGGCTGGCAATGTGTTCATCGGCAAGGCTGTAAAAAACCATTTTGCCCCTTTTTTCCGATTTTACCAGGCGCAGGCTCCTTAAATAACGGAGGTGATATGACACAGCTGCAACCGGTAGGCCAAGGACCAGGGCCAGATCGCAGACACAAAGTTCTTCATGCCAGAGGGCATAAACAATCTTGAACCTGGTCTGATCTCCCAGCGCCTTGAAAATATCCACCGCCACTTCCAGGCCATCAAGCCGGCTTTTGACATGATCTACTTTTACCGGATCACTGCAAAATATCTCGCAGCGATCCGGTTCCTTTTGTTTTGGCGACATAATTAAAAGGCCTCCGCACATTCAAACACTTATATAATTATAATAACGTACCTGAAATAATAAACCAACCCTGAGCTGGGTATTTCCCGGTTATATTCAGTCAGGATCTTCTTTTAATTATAAAATGCGTAGCTCAGATAATAAATAAAAAGTTTATCGACCCAGGTGACGCGCAGAAAACACTCCTGAAATCAACAACCTGCCATAATGACAGGTTGTTGGCCAACTTTTTTAGTGAAAAGCCTTAGCGGCTTATCTTTAATAAAACAGAGTTATTTATTGATCGTTATTATCTTCATCTTCTTCCAGGTCTTCAGGAACATTGTCTCGGTAAGTATTGTCGTCAGGATCGCTTCTTTCAATACTGGCCTCGCCAAACCCGATAAAAGCGCCGCCTTCGTCAGCTTCATTGGCAATAAAATCATTTTCTTTAAGCTCAATTACAGAATCATCAAAAGCGACCACGCCGCCACCTAATTCCACTGCGATATTACCGGTGAATTCGTTATTAAGAATTGTAGCAGTGGAGTTGGCTACAAGAATAATACCGCCGCCTGACCCTGGCAGGTCGGCAAGTTCTCCCTGAGCCATGTTGTCCGAGATGACATTTCGCTCCATGGTAATCGTGGATCGCTGTACAAATAATCCTCCACCTGAAGCCACAGCCGTATTGTTGGATATAGTATTGTCTTCAAATACCGGGGAAGAATTGCCGTGAACTACCGCTCCGCCGCCCATACGGCCTGCGGTATTTTCGTCAATCACATTATTTGTCACAAGCGGTGAAGAATCGGTTAAAATTGCTATTCCGCCGCCATCCTGCTGCACCAGGTTCTCAACAATGTTATTGCCCTCTATTAGCGGTGAAGATTCTTTGATATAAATTCCGCCACCGCCAAGCAGCACAACATTTTCTGATATGATGTTATCAATTACGTTGGGTTCAGATCCTTCCAGGATCGCCAATCCACCGCCGTTTTCTTCTGTATAATTCTCCATGATCGTATTGTTGATTATATCCGGCGAAGAGCCTTCAGCCAACGCCAGGCCGCCGCCATTGTTCCTGGCCGAATTGTTGGAAACATCATTGTTTTCGATAGTCGGAGAAGCATCAAAAACGGCAATTCCTCCTCCATACCATATGGATCGGTTGTTGTTTACAGTGTTGCCGCTGATCAAAGGGTTCGCATAAAAAACAGCAATTCCGCCTCCGCTGGTAGATCTGTTATTATGAAGGTCGTTAACGCTAATGCTGGGATTTGCTTCAAAGTCTATAAATATGCCTCCACCGTAATTTCTGGCATCATTTTCGCGCAAAATATTCTCTTCGATAAGCGGATCGGATTTCCAGGTATAAATTCCGGCTCCGTTAAATGATTTGTTATATTCGATGGTATTTCCGGAAATGGTCGGGTTTGAATTATCAAGGACGGCAATACCCCCCCCGGCGGATTTGTCATGTTCAATTTCATTGCCTTCGATAACATTAAGGGTTATTATCGGAGAGCTATTACCGCTTATGTAAATCCCTCCGCCGTAATAAGAATCTTCTACGTACTCCTCACCCTCATATTCGTGAACCAGGGTGTCCCTTGTGCCTGTCCCCCCGGCGATGGTCATGCCTTTTAAGATGGCGTTTTCACTTTCACCGTTCTGGAAAGTTACTACAGATCCTCTCCTGCGTCCGTCAATAACCGTTTCAGCAATGACTCCCGGATCTTCCGGGTCAGTGCTCCGTATCGTAATATCTTTACCTAGAAAATCAATCTGCTCGTAATAAAGACCCGGTTCTACAACGATCTCATCTCCATCACCGGCTGCTTCAATGGCTTCCTGTATACTCCGGTAATCACCGGGAACAGAAATATAGGGGCTATGTAAAAACACAGCCACCAGGATTACAACAGCCACCACGGCCACAACACCCAAGGCCAGGCCAACTATTTTCCCCCAGGAAGAAATATTTTTGGAGTGCTGTTTATTATTTTCATTTTGTATATCTTTTTGTATATTTTTATCTTGATCCATTATATTCCATACTCCTTTCAGTTATACATAAAAATTACTGCTCTTCGAATATATCATCAGGTGTGTTGTTTGTATAAACATTATCATCAGGATCTTCCAGTTCCAGTTCCGAATCACCGGAAACCCATACTGCTCCTCCACCCTCATCACCCCGCGCTTCATTGCTTTCAAAAACATTCCTGAGCAGCAAAGGCGCTGAATTGTTGACAGCAAGTCCGCCGCCCACTCGCTCTGAAATATTATCGATAAAAACATTGTCTTCTATTGTGGGGGAGGAGCCTTCCATGTAGAGTCCGGCGCCGGCAAAGGAGGCCAGGTTGTCGGCAATTTCATTGCCGATGACCATAAGGGCGGTGCTTAATGAATTGACCAGGAAAAGACCGCCTCCCCTGGCTGCACGGTTGCCGGTTATTATATTGCTTTCAACAACTGGCTCAGAATCTTCGATGTAAAGTCCGCCGCCTCGCTCGGCAGAATTATCGGTAATTGTGTTCCCCTCCAGGGTGGGAGTAGATCTGCCGGCTATTGCCACTCCCCCTCCAAGTTGATCGGAAGAGTTGCCAGAGATAGTGTTATTAAGCAGAGTTGGGGAAGCATTGGAATAAATAACTATCCCGCTTCCGTACTCGGCATTGTTTCTTTGAATAATGTTGCCTTCGATCAAAGGTGAAGATTCCTCGATGTGGAGGCCGCCACCCCAGAAACCTGAGTTGCCGGTAATTGTATTTTCCAGGATCGTGGGAGAAGAATCAAAAATGGCTATACCTGCACCGACCTCGGCCGAATTATCTTCAATGTTATTTTTTTTGATTACCGGAGAGCTGCCTCCTGATATCAGCAAACCGCCACCACGGGTAATCGTAAAACCGCTTAAAACAGCTTCTTCGCTTTCCCCGCTTCTGAATGAAACAACAGCGCCACTGTTCCCCCCGTCAATTATGGTTGAATCAACCACTTCAGGATCATCGGGATCGGTGCTGCGCAGGGTAATACTCTTTCCTCTAAAATCTATGTTCTCCCTGTAAACACCAATATCAACTATAATTTCATCGCCATCTTCAGCAGCATCTATTGCTTCCTGGATGGTTGGATATTTATCCGGAACAGTAACATCACTGCTGCCCAGGGCAAATATTGCCGATATCGCCACACCGATAACAGCAACCGCTGCTAAACCAATTACAACGAACTTGAATGTTTTGTTGGCAGGCCCTGTTTTTTTCTGTTGGCCCGGTGCTGATTTTTCAGGTTCTTTTTCTTTCTTAAGCAAGTATTCTTCATCCTGGGCCTGGCTTTTCGGAGGCTGTTCCCCACAGTAAGGGCAAAATCCGTATTCATTCTCATCGTAATTCATACCACAACTTTGGCAATCTATCATATAATACCCCTCTCAATGACAATTAAGCCGGCCTGATACCTGGAACTGATTAAACTCATTTGATTAAATCAGGCCATAGATAAGCTGTTTCACTGACAGGGCAGCGCGTGAAACAGCTTTCTCTTAATGTTAAAAACCTTGCCTTCCTGACAGAGGCAAGAATTTTAAACTCCATATATTCAGCATCAAAGGAATTTCTACATCGACGACATTATTCCTGCCTGCACCCGATTACAATAAATTAATTATTTGTTAAAAAGTTTAAAGGAACAATGATTGTCCCTTTCTCCACTCCTGACCTATGTTTTTCTTCCAGAAAGTAGACATAATGAACTTCAGCAGGCACATCCTCAACCGGATAGGCAAAAACTATTACTCCTTCGGATCCTTCCGGTAGATCATTATACCCGGAGTAGTTTTCAGCACCGCCTGTATACTTGAATTGAGTAATTACCCGTTCATACCTGGCCCCATCCTCGCTTACCAGTACCGGCTGTTCGTCATCAAAATCGGGAGGGATTTTAAAATATCCATCTTCAATATTTTTTACATTTACAAATATGGCCAGGTAATGTACTTCTTTTTCCAACAGCCTGATCTGGGAGCTTTCAAAGTATAATTTTCCTTCAGAATCCTCTTTTTCGTCCTTGCCGGTATGCTCATCTTTTTCAGCCGTAAAAAAAGTGCTGATCTCTTTTGGGATGTCATCATCAACCAGGTAACGGTCCAATGCTATTGTAACTTTGCCGTCTTCTGAAACATAATCAGTCAACTGAATATCGATCTCGGCGGCTTTTAGTTCATCAGGGGCTTCTTTTTTAGATTCTCCTGTTTCTTCAGCCGCACACCCGAAGGCTAAAGCAGCTGCAGTTACAATCACAACCAATAATAAGTGCTTCATGACCTTTCCCTTCCCGCCGATCAGAGACTCCGCTAGAAAACAGCGAAAATAAATTATGAATACAGTTTTTAAACTATTGTACTTATTGTTATGGTTTATATCAACATTAAAAAGCATGAATAAACAGGTAAAATGATCCGGCTCCAGCAGGTTTTACCGTTCAGAAATTGAAACTAGGACCGGTCTCGCCGGCCCTGTCCGGTAAGTGAAAACAATTTCTGACCCTTCAGCAATGCTCTCCACATCTACCTCTTCCCCGAGGGTAAAAGCCTGATCATATTCAATTTCAACTGAATGGCTATCGATCCGTCCATTATATGTCCCCGGTATAACCTCACCCTCCGGAGGGCTGTCAACAGCTTCGATTTGCTTCAGGGTTGCACGCTCCCTGGTTTCAGTATAAGTAAAAGCCACCTTTGAGCCGTCTGCAATATTATTAACGCTTACTCCCCGGCCAAGAGTAAAAGCCCTGCTTCTAAAAATCTCAACCGATCGGCTGTCAATTTGGCCGATATAGATTCCTTCACCCTTGACTTCAATGGTTTCACCATCTTGTCCAGGGTCAGGCTCCTCGATAATTTCAACCGACATCAAAACCGGCCTGGAGTCGGTTTCCCTGTACGTAAATGCTATTATTGAACCATCGATTAAGTCTTCCACTGTCGCTTCCCGGTCTATCGTGAAAGCCCTGTACTCTCCATTAATTTCTATTTCCACCGAACGGCTGTCAATTCGACCGACATAAGTCCCCTCGGATTGGATAACCTCATCTGAAGGTTTATCTGTAACCTCAATCGATTGCAGTAGAGGCCGCTCTCCCCGATCGTCATAGGTAAAAGAAACTCTGGAGCCGCTGCCTATTCCTGAGACATCTATTCCTTCAGAAAGGGCAAAAGCCCTGGGCTGGCCTGCTACCTCAATTTCTACAGACTGGCTGTCAATTTGACCGACAAAGATGCCCTCGCTTTGAATATATTCAACCTGCTCGTCTCGCTCCTCCTCTGTTTCTGTTTCGACATCAATTTCTTCATTGCCGGGCTGACATCCAGCCCCTGCAATACCGGCCACCAAAATAATCACTGTCAGGATAAAACCGGCTTTTTTGTACACAGCCCTCACCCTTTCATATGTTCTACCTAAATGACCACCTGCTGCAGGATCAGGTTCCCACCATACTGTTTTTTGCATATCTATACTATAATAGTTTAAAATTAATATAAAGCATAATTTGTTTTTTTACCACACCTGTTTATGTTAAGAGGAGGCAACAGGTCAGATGGAAGACAGGATTAAAGTGGGGGTCAGTTCCTGCCTGCTCGGCAACCAGGTCAGGTATGACGGCAGCCACAAGCGGGACCGCTATATTACCGATGTGCTGGCGGAATATTTCCACTTTATACCTGTCTGCCCTGAAGTGGAATGCGGCCTGCCTGTGCCCCGTGAAACAATGCACCTGGAAGGCGATCCTGAACAGCCCCGGCTTGTCACCACCAGGAGCAACATCGATCATACGGCCAAAATGAAAAAGTTCTGTGCAGAAATGATCAGGGAACTGCAAAACGAAAAGTTAAGCGCCTTTATTTTCAAAAAAGGTTCCCCCAGTTCAGGCCTGCATCGCGTTAAGATTTACGGACACTCCGGCCAGGCCCAAAAAAAAGGGCGGGGTCTTTTTGCTTCTGCCGTGGCAAACCATTTTCCCCTTCTTCCCCTGGAAGAGGAAGGGCGCCTGCACGACGCAAAACTCCGGGAAAATTTTATCGAGCGGGTTTATTGTTACCATCGCTGGCAGTCTTTCCTGGAAAGCACACCGGATTATAAAAAGCTGGTCCAATTTCACACCAGGCACAAACTGCAGTTAATGGCCCACAGCCCCAAACACCTGTCGAAGATGGGCAAACTGGTTGCTGGCGGCAAAACAATGCCCCGTGAAGAGCTGCTGGATCAATACCAGGCTTACCTAATGGAAGCGATGGCTTTAAAAGCCACAATAAAGAAAAACGTAAACGTCCTCTATCATATTATGGGCTATTTCAAAACTTTCCTTGCCGGTGATGAAAAAGCGGAGCTCTTAGAAATTATTGATGCCTATGCCCGCTCCACTACTCCCCTGGTGGTACCCCTGACTATGGTCAGTCATTACGTGCGCAAGTACGGGGTATCATACCTCCAGAACCAGGTTTACCTGGAACCGCATCCATCAGAATTAATGCTCCGCAACCATGTCTGATTGATCCGGGAAACAAGGACAGGGATGTAAAGGATAGGGATCCGGTTTGGAAAAACAAGGTTCCTGGTCAGTAGAAAAAGAACTTATTTTATGATATTATTCTGATTAGTCGTTTTCAATATTAATTAAGGAGCAAGGTAATGGCAAGTGAAGCCAGAATTTCACAAGACTATTTATTATCCGTGGAAGATTTTAAAAAAATGATTTTAGGGGCCAGTTATTTCTTTGAACGTGAAAAAGAAAAAATCGATGCCCTTAATGTATTCCCTGTTCCCGACGGCGACACCGGGACAAATATGAGCATGACTTTAGGTGCCGCCGTCAAAGGATCTTTGTCTTACGAAGGGGAATCCATAGGAGAACTCTCCGAAATTGTAGCCTCACATGCCCTGATGGGTGCCCGGGGCAATTCGGGGGTTATCCTGTCCCAAATCCTGCGGGGCATTGCCCACGGTTTGCAAAAAAAAGATTACATCTCCCCGGGCGAATTTAGCAAAGCCTTTCAGTATGCAGTAGTTTATGCTTATAAGGCTGTTTCCACCCCGGTCGAAGGGACAATTTTAACCGTGGCCAGGGAAATGGCCCGCGGTATCAGGAATGCCGTTAAAAAGGGCGAAAATGTGCACAACAGCATGGAAGAAGCCATTAAAAGCGGTAAAGCAGCCCTTGAAAAAACCACTGAAATGCTTCCCGCCCTCAAGGATGCCGGAGTAGTCGATGCCGGCGGGCTTGGACTGCTGGTTTTTCTTGAAGGCTGCCTTTATGCCATGAAACAATCCCTTGATGATCTGCTCAACCACAAACAAAAAAGTCTGCCGGGAGGAGGCTTTCCGGCAAGCACCATTCCCTCCGGACAACATACAAGACCGATCCCCTCTGAACCGTTAGATCTTCAACATCCTTACTGTACCGAAATGATCATCAAATCGGAAAACGGGGCCTTCTCCGGCCTTGAAAGCGAATTATCTTCTTACGGAGATTCCCTGATTGTAGCCTCCGATAAAAACCTGGCTAAAATTCACCTCCATACGGCATCGCCCGGCTTAGCCCTGCAGGCTGCACTTGATTACGGCACCCTGCATGATATAAAGATTCAAAATATGGAAGATCAACACGAAGAAGCTGCTTCATCTAA
Source organism: Syntrophomonadaceae bacterium (assembly GCA_003554615.1). Classification (GTDB taxonomy): domain Bacteria; phylum Bacillota; class Dethiobacteria; order DTU022; family DTU022; genus B1SED10-74M. Next base: position 4,017 of record PWGX01000047.1, on the reverse strand, counting down.
AGCGCCGGTGGAAACGCCGATTATTTTACCCAAAGCCGGGCGCCATGAACAGGGTGAAGCTGGTATTATCTCAGTATCCTTCGGGGAAGGTTTCCGGGAGATCTTTCTCAGCCTGGGTGCCGATGAGATAGTCTTTGGTGGGCAGACCATGAATCCCAAGGTGGAAGACCTCTTGCACGCTGTCCAAAAACTACCCCAGAAGGCGACGGTTATTCTTCCCAATAATAAAAATATCATTATGGTTGCCGAACAGGCTAAGACCCTGGCAGATAAATACGTAGAAGTTGTTGAAACCAGGTCTTTGCCCGAAGGACTGGCAGCCCTGCTGGCTTACAACCCGTACCAGCCGGTTGAAAACAACCTCACAGCCATGGTGGAGGGGATAACCAGGGTGAAAACAGGCCTGGTTACCTATGCAACCCGGGATACCACCATCAGGGGATCAAATATTAAAACCGGCCAGTATCTAGGGCTCTTTGAAGATGAAATTGTTTCCGCCGGGGAAGATTTGAACCAGACCGCTCTTGAAGTGGCAGAGGAAATAATAACTGAGGATAACGATATTGTGACCATTTTTTACGGGCGTGATATTTCCCGCTCAGAGGCATCGCTCCTGGCCAATGCGGTAGCTGAAAAAAATCCGGAACTGGAAGTTGAGCTTCAGCACGGCGGCCAACCAATTTACTATTACATTTTTTCCGTGGAATAATCCCCGCTTTCAGTCAAACAGCCCGGGCAGTGGCCGTAAGCCTCTAGCGCATGCTCTTCAATTCTAAACCGGGTTACATCTTCTATTTCTTCGCAGATCAACTTGAAATTACAGCTGCCAAATTCGGTAATCTCCCCGCAGGCCGTACAAACCAGGTGATGGTGATGATCGCCGGGCCGGTTCAGTTCATATCGGACCCGGTTATTTTTCAATACCAAAGCCCGCAGGAGCCCGATATCCACCAGCAAATCCACGGTGCGATAAACAGTGGCCATGCCGATACCCGGATATTCGGTTCTGATTCCCTCATAAATACCCTGCACATCGGGGTGCCCTTTTTCTCTGGCCAAATAATTAAGAATCGCCAGCCGCGGACCGGTAAGTTTAAACCCCTTTCGGCGCAGTTTCGCTTTGGCTTCCTCCAAGAAAGAATCATTCATTATTCAAATACTGCCTCCTCCATAAAAAGCATTAAATCCATAGCCGGCGCCAAATTTTAAACAAAAATCAGGTGTGCTTTTCAAAATGGTATTTTAACACAACAGCAATACCAAACAGAAGCGCCAGGATCAGAACAATTGCTGCACCCGGAGGCACCGGAAAATAGTAAGAAATAAAAAGCCCTCCAAAACTTCCGGTTAACCCGGTAGCCAGCGAATAGGCAACCATACTGCGGTAGTTGCCGCTCAGGCGATAAGCCGTGGCACCTGGAATAACTATCAGGGCCGCTACCATCACTACACCGACCAGCTGGATGGACACCATTACTGTTAAACCAATTGCAGCCAGAAGGCCCATATAGAGCGGGCCGACCGGCAATCCTCCCGCAACGGCCATTTCTTCATCAAAACAAATCGCCAGCAATTCTTTGAAAAAAAGAAGGATAAAGACGATGATCACGGCCAGGACACCGGCCATAATCTGCAGGTCACGGGTTGAAACGGCAAGGATGTTTCCAAAAAGCAGGGAAAAGAGCTCAGGATAATACCCTTTAAAAGTACTGATCAGGGCAATTCCCAGGGCCATACCCGAAGCATAAAAGATACCGATTACCGTATCTTCGCTTATTTTGCCAAGCCGGCTGATATGACCGGTACTCATAGCGGTTCCAACGGCAAAAATACTCCCGGTCAGGACCGGGTCCAATCCTGAAGCCAGGCCGATCGCTATCCCCCCCAGGGCAGTGTGAGAAATGCCCGCTCCCAGGAATGAAAGCCGTTTTAAAACCACAAAGAACGATATGGTAGGACAGAGGATTCCTACCAGTAAGGCGGCAAGCAGGGCTCTTTGCATGAAGCCGTAGGAAAACATCTCGCTCAATGCCAGCACCTCTCATTATCGCCCCCGGTGGTCAGGAAATCAAACTGACAGCGGTACGCCTCATCTAGCTGGGGGCTGCGCAAAACTTCAGCCGGATGGCCGTGAATATGCATGGTCCGGTTAATGCAAAGCAATATATCTGCCGCAGGGGCGATGGAAACCAGGTCATGTGAAACCAGGAGGATCGTTAAATTTTCTTTTTCTTTCAACTCACGCAGCAATTCAACAAAACTCTGCTGGGCCGGAAAATCAAGACCGGTATTTGGTTCGTCCAGCAGGAGCAGGTTGGGGCGCCTGACCAGGGCCCGGGCCAGCAGGACGCGCTGCTGTTCCCCTCCAGAGAGGTCCTGGAAAGGGCGGTCATAAAAACCTTCCATCCCCACCAACCCGAGTGCTTTTTTAACGTGCTCTTCTTTACCCGGCACCCTGCGAAAAAGTGTCCGCGGGGAAAGGAGCCCCGTAGCGATTACATCGGCAGAGGAAAGCGGAAACCGCCTTTCAAAAGACTGGCGCTGAGGCATATAACCGATCCGGGGCCTGACTTCTTTCAACCGCTGCCCTGAAATTCCAAGCACGGCCAGGCTGCCCCCCTGAACGGAGACCAAACCAAGGATCGCCCGCAGCAGGGTTGTTTTACCTGCACCGTTCGGGCCGATAACTCCCGTCAATTCTCCGCTGCCGGCCGTAAAAGTAATATCTTCCAAGACTGTTTTACCGCCCAGGGTAACGGTCAGGTTGTTGGCTTTTATTACTTCGTTCAATATCCTCTACTCCTCATACTTCCGGCGGTTTTATTCCATGGCCTCTTTGAAAACAGAGAGGTTAAATCTCATTAGCTCCAGGTATGTTTCCCTGCGGGGGACACCTTCTCCTCCCAGGGGATCGATAATCTTTACTTCAGTGCCGCTTTCTTCAGCTATCCTTTCAGCCAGCTCAGGTGAAAACTGGGGCTCGGTAAAAATAGCGCCTATTTCTTTTTCCCTGATCAGCTCCACCAGCTCGGCAATCCATCCGGCCGATGGCTCCTGGCCGGGGAACTGGGCTATTACAGCCAGCTCCTCCAAACCGTATCGATCGGCAAAGTACTGCCAGGCTGAATGAAAAGCAATAAAGCTGTCCCTGGAGAAGCCGTCTACCGCCGCTACGATTTCTTCATGTAAAACATTCAGGTCCTGTTGATACTGCTCAAGCCTGTTTTTAAAATAATCTTCGCTTCCGGGAGCCAGGGCAACCAGTTCTTTATGAATAGCGGGACAAATCGAATCACGTACCACTAAAGGATCAAGCCAGAAGTGGGGATCTTCCGGGCCATGGTCATGGTCACTATCATGGTGGTCGTGATTGTTGTGGTCATGTTCATGGCTATTTTCCTCCAGATCATCATTTTCAAGATCATGATACTCGACCGCTTCTATTAAATCGGCTTGCTCTGATAAATCCAAAATTGCAATTTCGGTATCGGCCGCTTCGGCCATATTTACGGCCCAGTTATCCAGGTCCGCCCCCACATAGACAAACAGGTCCGCCCGTTCAACCAGCCGCGCCTTTTCTACGGTAGGCTCATAGGTATGAGGGCTTGATCCGGCCGGTAAAAGATGGGACACCTCCACCCGGTCTCCGCCCAGCTGTTTAACAAAATCGGCCAGGGGATAGATCGTAGTCACTACTTTTAGGTCCGGTTCTGTTCCGTCAGGGATAACCTCTTCAGTTGAACAGCCGGAAAGCACAAAAACAATCAACAGGCAGGCACATATCAGAAAAATTCTTTTTTGCAAGAAACTTCTCTCCTTAATCAAAGATTTTCTTTAATCTGCCTTCACCCGGCAGTAAATGAAAACATATCTCATTATCCCGCTCTTATCAACGGTGATGCCCGGGTTAAAGGCGAGCTCATTGATATTAATTATCAACAATGCATATCAGAATTATATCATAATATCCAAGCTCAGGGACAGGTTATTGGGGGTGCAATTTCTTTTTGTGACCCA
>PWGX01000019.1 GCA_003554615.1 Syntrophomonadaceae bacterium | reverse complement strand
CGTGATTGTGCGCGTCCACAATCGCTGTCGTTACATCGCCCGTCAACTTGTCCACCTTGTAGCTGTATAGCCGCGCCTCGCGTTGCATATTAGCACAATCGGGATGAATTACAATTCGCCTAAAACTGCGCAGGTAGGCGATGCCATCCTCAACGCTGCCCTTCCACTTATCGACGGATTGCGCGCGGGGTATGCCGTGGCGCTTCAGGTGGGATATGCTTTCGGGTCGCGCGTTATCCCATCTGCTCACTTCGAGTTCAAAGCGCGGGATTTTGCCTGTAACAAATGCCGCCGTGTCATCCAGTTCCAGGCCTGTTTTGAAAGCCTCGCGGCGTATGAACAATTCATCGCCTGCAATCCATATTTCCACCGCTGCTGTTGGGTCTTGTGAGAAGCCAAAGTCACCTCCGAAATAAGGGCCATTCCAGTTTGGTTTCGGGTCAAACGCTTCAACCGCGATTTTGCCAGCGAATACCTGTGCGTCACTGTTTTCCAGATAAGCGCCTTCCCAGACATGGGCGTATGTCGCGGGGTCAAGGCGGGTCTGTTCGCGCCTGCGCAGAACATCAAGACCAGCGGGAAAGAACGGATTGTCCTGCCAGTTCATTTCGACAACGGCGGCGTTGTCAGGCTTATTCTTGCGAAACCGCTTATCCACTGGACTGCCATCAAGACGCGGGTTCCAGATCGCCCACAGTTCAGCCTTGGGCTGGCGGAATACGGTTGCCTCAAGCGCCAGCCATGAAGGCTCCGGTATATCCTCTGCCTCTTCGCATATGGTTAGGTCGATCTTTGCCAGCGACTTGATGCTGCCCACATTGTGACGCAGGCCGCGAAATATAAACTCTGTGCCGTTTGCGCCGCGCAGATAATCAACGCCCACATCGTAATGCGCCTCAAGCCACGGCTCCGACGCGATCGCGGCCTTTAGTTCACTATGAAATGACTCACGAATAGATGCTTGGAATTCTCTTGTGCAGAGAATTCTAAGCGGGTTTACTACGCCCCAAATTGCAGCCATTTTTGCAAAGTTATAACTTTTCCCAGAACCCCTGCCTCCGTATGCTGCCCGATATTGGTATGAGCCTCTAGGCAAGGAAAACAAATCAACCATTTTTTTGGGCAGCGTTACTTGTGCTGTTGATTTATCTGAAATTGATGCGCGCATATTCACCATGTAGCCTTTTTGCAGCCTCATCGTAAGCCAACGCCGCGCTTACCTCATCATCAAAGCTTCCAATGTGAATAGTTTTTCCGTCAATCGTTATGTTTGATATCCAGTTTTTGTTTTGATTGTGAAAACAAACCCCCTTATATTTTGAAGAACCCCCACGGGGCTTGCTGTTTCTCAAGTTTTCAGCGTTGCTGCACAATCTTAAATTTTCTCTCCGGTTGTCTAATTTGTTGCCGTTTATGTGGTCTACAAACCCGAACTCCCATGTGTCCAGACACATTGCCATTACAACGCGATGCGCAAGAAATGATTTATTTCCTATATTGCCGCGCATGTATCCATGATTGCCAATACTAGACAATGCCCTTGTGCCAGCGTATCTGCTGTTCCAGTTGGCCGCTGCGTGCTCTGGTGTTCTTTTGCCGCTTTTAAAAAAACATGGCGACCTAGGCAACCAAAACATTACGCCAATTTCAGGGCAGTAATCAATAATCTGCCTTAATGATGCGGGGGATGTGATGTCTGTTTCCATGCACCCACTTTATCTTTTTTCCGCATGTAATGTCAACCGTTGCTGTCGTCATCGGCTGCGCGTAGGATGATTTGTTGAGGGGGCATATCCTTGCCGTTTGTGGTGTGGTCCTTCTTATCAGCAAGGCCAAGATCGCGGGCAATGATATTCGGGTTTAGCAGGTCCGCCGATGCGCCCTCGAACTTCTGGCGGTATATAGTTTCCTCTGCCCACGTGATGACATTAGAAAAATCGGGGCGCGATTGTTTCCACTCGAACCACGTCACGGGCGATATGCCAATGAACATGCACATGCCTGCAATCGTCATCGCGCGCAGTTTCGGGATTGCTTCTACCGTGCTTACGCCTTGGAACGATACTAGCTTGGCCTCGTATAGGGGATTGCTTTCGTTCCACTCGAAATACTGCCGAATAGCATCTTCCAGCATTTCGGCGGTTTCAAACTTGGGGTTTCGGCCATGACTTGAACGGGCTTCCCAGAAGCGGTTCCCCGTTGTGAATTGCCCTGTTTGCGGGTCACGGCCTGTTGGTAGCGTGTTGGTCATGCCGCCACCCTATCAGCCCACTTTTGAAGCGAAGCGCCAAGGCAAGTGTGCATAAAGGCCAAAGCCATCCTGCACTCAAGATCAAGCCTACTTTTCTCATCAAGGCTTTCCGCATGTGATTTAATCCAGTCCACATTACCGCCTAAATTTCTTTTAACATGCATTCTGATTTGGGCAGTAGGGCATTTGACCCCGGGCGCGACCCACGGCTTTGATGATTGCGCGTAAAATGGTTTCACCATTATGTTGCATAAATTAGGCGTCTTGTTAATCCACTTGTATTCTGACGCGGTCACGTTTTCTGGATCGACCTCTAGTATCATATAATTTTGGTGCTTAGACCATTTCTTTAACTCATCGCCAAGCGCGGGGTTCCCATGAGACCTTTGGCTTTTGTAGGCTTGAAGCCTTTTAGTCATGTTTTTGCTTTTGCCAATGTAGAAGGGCGTCCAGTCTGCTCTGCACAAGGCATATATGACAGTATGACCAGCAAGCCCCGCGACAGTTGGCACGGGGTCATCAAAGTCCTTATGGTTGGCGATGTATCGGCGCGCCTTTTCCACCATGTCGGGCTTATATGTTCGGGGCCTGCCTGCGGTCATTCCATCACCTAAACATTGCCCCATGCGCGGATTTTTGCGATTGTCATGTCAAAGCCCTGCCCAATGCGTAGCAAGGCGCAACGCGGCAATAGCGCCAAGGCCAAAGCAAAAGCCTTTGATCGCCTGCGCCATCATTACACCTATTGCGTTGCCTATCTGTTGCGCGGTCATTGTCCCT
>PWGX01000016.1 GCA_003554615.1 Syntrophomonadaceae bacterium | reverse complement strand
GGTCATATCTGCCAAACTAAATAACCGTCGCAATATTTAGTCTACCACACACGGGGCCCCCGCCTGTCAAGGCTACCCTACGGCGCGCTTTGTGCCATTGTTCCAAAAACTACCTCAGGGGCTCACCAGGGTCACATCCAAGTGCTTTGCTTGTTCCCCCTGCGATATTGAGAATATTCAAACATAAGCCACCGCCTTTTTGTTACAGGGATTGTTCTTCCAGCCACTGCCGGGTTTCTTTCATCCGATAGGAGGAGCCAACCATGTTAATGACGTAGGACTTATGCGTGAGCCGGTCCACCATGGCGGCCGTCATCACCGGGTCTTTAAAGATTTCATCCCAGCGCTCGAAGGAAAGGTTGCTGGTAATGATCGTGGACTTTCTTCCGGCCCTTAAGGAAAGGTGGGTAAACAACAGCTCCGACCCTTCCTTGTCAAAAGAGATATAGCCAAGCTCATCAGCGATAACGAGATCATATCGTTCAAACTTGTTTTCGAAGGACTTCAGGATTTTTGCTGAACGGGATTCTTTGAGCTGGTTGACCAGCCGGGACACGGTCACAAACAGGACCTTGTATCCTTCCATGCAGGCTTTGAGACCCAGGCCGATGGCGATGGATGTCTTGCCAGTGCCCGCATTGCCTGAAAGAATGACATTCTGGCCGTTTTTGATAAACTCCAGGGAACTTAAGAGTTTCAACTTTTTCCGTGCATCATCGGGCAGTGCATCCACTTCCAGGTCCTCCAGGTATCTTTTAGTGGGAAAGCCTGCTAAGCGGATCCGGTTTTTTTTGCTGTTTTCCCGCCGTAGATCGTTTTCCTGCTGCAGCAGCTGGTGAAGAAACTGTTCGTAGGAATAGTTGTTACGGTTGGCTTCTTCAATATGTTCCTGGCAGCTTTGCCGGGTCGCCGGCAATTTTAGTTCTTTGCAGTAGCCCTCGATCTGGTTCATCAATTCTTCTTTGTTGCTCATAGGACCTCAACTCCTTTTTCGAACCCTTCTGAGTCTTGGTTCAAGATTTTGCTGTAGGTTTGCAGTGCATCTTTAGACCGGGTGACGGTGTCCCCGTTATATTTCATCTCTGTGATGTCATCACGGCGGTTACAAAGGGTTTTAATCTTTTCCGTTGACAGATCATGGGGTGAGACCCTTTGGAGTGCTTTTATCGCTTTTTCTACTTGCCTCCAACCTTTTTCCCCCACCAGCTCAAGAAGGTGTATAAATTCCTTTTCGTTTCCTGTATAATAAGAGTGGTAGATTTTTTGAAGCGCTGGTTCCGCTTGCTTGAGGGCTGTACTGCCGGCAAGGGCGCCAGGCTTTTTTTTCAGGGTTTTCAGGTAGTGCTCCAGCTTGATGCTCCATTGTTTAAACCCGTGCTTTTTCGGGTGCTCGGCAACTTTTTGTCCCCGGGAATAGCACAGGATCTTGGAGGTATATACCTTGACGAAGATAAATTCCCCCACGTGCAGGTCGGGCACCGAATAGCGGCAGCTATCGATACAGACGGTGGAATATTTGTCCACCCGGGCTTCTGTAACACGGGCTGTATCGTACTTGGGCATGGAAGGTAGCAAATACGGTCTTTCTTCCTCCAGGATCGCTCGGGCGCTTTTATGGTCTCTGGCGGGTTGTTCCAGGCGGTTTAGCCGCTCACAAACCGCCTGCAGGTACAACCTGGCTTCCTCCAGGGAGTCAAATTCGTCACGGTGGCTAAAGGCTTTTCGCCTGACGTACTCCACGCTGCGCTCCACGCGGCCTTTCTCCCAGCCGGCATATGCGTTACAAAACCGGAAGTGAAAGCCGTAATACAACGAAAGATTCAGCATCGCTTCTGTCGGCTCTTTTTCGCCCACAAATTTTTTGACTGCAACCCTGGTATTATCGTAAATCACCGTGCTGTAAACGCCCTGCAGGTGCTCGAAAAAATCAGCATGGGCCTCCAGGAAGCTTTCTGTTTTTTGGTTGTAAAACAAATCCGCATACCGGTAATCCCCTGAAGCGTTGACAAACAGCGACATCTGCAAGGTCATCTTTTGGCCCGCGATAGTTAACTTTGCTTCGCACCAATCAAATTCACAGGCCTCGCCCAGGGCATACTCCTGCTTGATAAAAGCTTCCCGGTTGACTTGTTCCAGGCTCCGGATGGTATTACAGACGGTCGGATAGCTGATATCGAACCCTTCATTTACTAACGCATCGTAAACATCAATCTTTTTCTTCTGCTGCTTAGCTTTGCCGGTCTCCCGCTTATGCCGGTTTTCTTCCAGGTAGTGCTCGATCTTTTCCAGCATAGCTGGGGTCAATTTTGTCTTCTTGCGGTTGCTGCTGTTATATCCGGGCTTTCCTACAATGCTTTGGGTGAGCTCTTCCTTGGAACCCGTTTCCCCTTCTTCAAGCAGTTTTGCTTTTGTTACCTCATACTCTTTGATATACTTCCGGATAGTCTTGCGGCTAATCCCCGTTTCCCGCTGTATCGCCCTTTGTGACTTCCCGTCATGATAGTGCTTCAAAATGATCTTCTGCTTGTTCAACAATGTTATCATCTCCTCCAGAACCTCCTCCATATTAAAAACCTTACAAAGGAGATTCTATTATTTTGTGGGGGATTTTTCAATTATTATAGTGGGATACTTTTAGATTATCATAAACAGGCCGGTCACTGCAAAAGCATTGCTGGAAGTAGCTCATAGTAAAAGTTCCTGGCTGTAGCTTTTAACTCGACGAAGAAAAAGTTATAAAAGATAAAGCGTTAAAAATAACTGAGGAAATATCTGAAGATTGCAACAAAATACTAGCTGTTACCGAATGGGTTTCGGCTAAAATCTATTGCGACCGTGACAGGGAAAGGGGGAAAGCAGAGATGCAGTCCATTGGGGCAAGCTCCCTTAATCAGGCAATTAAAGCAATAGTTATTGCCAGGGGGTTTGTAGCACCCAGCGGCATTGATCTTGTTTGAAAGTAATATAATCATCTAATACAGCTTAATTGCTTTAATATCCCTGAGCAAAAACCATAACTTCTTTAAAAAATGTGCGAGCTGCTGCCTGCCG
>PWGX01000029.1 GCA_003554615.1 Syntrophomonadaceae bacterium | reverse complement strand
CGTGCGATGGTGGAGCATATGGCGCAAAGCGCTGCGCACCAGCTTGGCGCATTTGTTCAGCTTGTCGAAAGCTGGGGCATCGCGGGCGCGATCCGGGGGCATGACTGGCGCGGCTTTGCCAGACGATACAATGGCAGCGGTCAGGTGGACCGTTATGCAGCCCTCATGGAATCGGCCTATCGCAAGCACAGCGGTGAGGCTTCGGCGGTTGTTCTGCGCGTCGGCGCGCGTGGTGCAGCGGTGAAAGAGTTGCAGCGCGCGCTTGATATTGAAACCGATGGCGCGTTCGGGCCTGCCACGCTTGCGGCGGTTGAGGGCTTCCAGCGTGACGCAGGATTGCCAGTGGATGGGGTTGTAGGTCATCGGACATGGACAGCCTTGAAAATGCAGGATGAGGCCCCAAAGCCGCCTGCACAGCCCGACAGCGCGGATGGGAAGGCGGACATAGCCCAAAAGGCGGCGGCGGGCGCAGCGGCGGTTACAGGCGTTGCTACGGCAGGCGCAGAGGCGCGTAGCTTGTTTCCTGATGATGTATGGACGTTTGCGGCTTATGGCGTGATTGCCTTGGGGTTGATTGCGGGGGCTATTTATTTGGCCAGATGGGCGAGGGGATAATGGGACTGATTGAAACAATAGCGGCTATTCTGACGGGCCTTGGCGCTGTTGCGCTTTGGGCCTTTCGTCGTGGCGCGGCAAGCAAGGACGCAAAGCATGGCAAAGACTATATCGCGGAACGCAAGCGTCAGGATGAAATGGACGTGGGCCATGGGGCTAGTGATTCTGAGCGGATTAAGCGCTTGCACGACATTTCAAACCGGAACCGCAAGCGCAAGGATTGACGCGGTTCAGAGCGATGTGACGCGATGTGCAGACGCATTAACGGGCGACAGTATGCCTGCCGCCCGTGAAGCTTGCTTGCCAGTGCTGGTGCGGCTGGTGAATTAACGGCGACCGCGCCCGTTACCCTGCCCGTTGTCGGCATGGCCTGTCCAAGCGTAGTTACCGCCCCGGCCATTGTTGGCGCTGGCGTTGCCGCGTGGGCCTTTGGGCTTGGTCGCGCCGTTGCCGTTCCCATTACCGTTATCGCCGTTCGCAGCGCCGTTGCCTTCGTCATCTTCGACGGGCGCTGGCGCAGATGCAACGCTATCGGTCGCGCCTGATCCAGCAGGGCAGGTGGAATTGTTCCAGTATAGCACCTTTCCCGTCCGCTCAGACGTCACGGCGACTTGGTGCGCAGGATCGCAACCTGTATCGCGGTATCCGTCCATCTGGTGATTGCCTTGGCCGATAACTGCGCCGAATGCGGCTGCTGCGATGAGTGATAGAGGGTCCATGTGTTTTCCTTTCATGGTGGTTTCGTGCGGATTGCACGGGATGGCAGCGCCTTGACGCTGCACACCGATGCTATCCCTGTTCCAGCGCGCGTAGCGCGGCGCGGGCGCGGTCCTGATAGCGGTCGCACCACCCGCTGAAATAGGCTGCGCGCTCTTCGTCGCTGTCTCCGTCCTCTATGATGCCTTGCAGGCCGTATTGCGGCTTTCGGATATACTCTAGCGCCTCACGCAACCGCGCGTTTTCGGCCTTGAGCGCGTCACGCTCGGCCTCTGCGGCCTCGGCGCGGGCTTCCTCAAAATCACGTGACTCAAGAAGCTTGTGGGTTAATTCGTTATTAGCCCAATTACGTATTGCAGTTCCCAGCGCGGCGGATATGGCGGCGTAGTTCTCGTAGCGTACCCATCCGCCAGCGAAGTCAGTCTCCATGTGTTGCATGTCGTCATCGCTATCGTACGTCAGCGCCAACCGCTCCACCGCTTCCGGCGATGTGTCTGGGGTGTTAGTCATGAGGTTTCTCCCAAAATCATCTGCATGCGCCTGCGGGCGTAGAACGAGTGCGGCCCCGGCTGGCATTTGGGACATGGTTCATATTCAAACTTGACGCCGACGGTGCTATTCGGCGGGAACGACATGCCCGTCATAATCTTCTTGCGGCCCATGCAAACCAGACAACTGTTCTGGCCAATATCGTCAGTCATTGGTCTGGCCTTTCTTGAGGGTATCCAGCGCATCTTGCACATCTCGATGAGTGTGGCTTGTGAATACGGCGGGATAGTGAAGTTCACCGCCTTGATCGCGTGTTCGGTAGCGGTTCCAGTGGTAATCACCCATCATCTTTTTAGCCGCCTCAATCGCAGCGTTCCATTCCCCCTGATCGGGGGCGGGTTCGAGGGCCGCGAGGATGCGGGCTTCTCGCGCGGCATCAATCTTCACTTGTTTTTCGGGACGCTCGGCGTAAAACAGCTTCTCGAATACCGGGCAGTATGCGATGGACAGCTGGGGGTGCCAGCCTGCGCCATCACGCGCCTGCTCCCAGACCAACGGCTTCACCCTCACCCGCCCCTTACACGCGCGAAGCATGGCAGCGGCTTCATGCGGGCAAAACTTCAAGGTATCTAGCATGGAAGGTCGGGGCACTGCTTCCAGCCGCACCGCCATCGCTTCCAGTTCTTCATCAGTCGGACGCTTCACGGGTATCTCCTCATACAACGTTCTCATAATCTCAGCGCGGCTCTTGCCCTCGTCGGCCAGCTTGGCGGCTAGGTTCAGGGCGCGGTCGGTGGTGTTCACCATGGCGACACCTGCGGCGCGGCAAGATTGCCAGCCGTGACCGTCATCAAGTGCAGCACAGCCATTCCGGCCAGCATGGCGATGACCCCAGCCGCACACGCGGCGCAGAATACCAGCGCGACACGCCAGTTGCGATAGCCGCGTTCTGCATTGCGGCGGGCCTGTGCTGCGCGGCCTTGTGCTGTCTCGAAGTACTGGACGGTGCGGGCGTTGTGGTCGGGGGTCATGCTGTGGCCTCCTCATATGCGTTAATCAGCGCCTCAATGCGGCTGAAGAGTGCGCTCAACTCGCCTTCTGTTTCATCCTTGCAACGGAGGGCTTCAATCATCGCACGGTATGCGGCGGTTTCCAAATCATCAAGGCGGGCGCGAAGATCGTCGTTCATGCTCCTTCCTCCAGCGTCTCAATAACTGTGCGCACGGCCCATGATGTGCAATCTTCGGCGG
>PWGX01000010.1 GCA_003554615.1 Syntrophomonadaceae bacterium | reverse complement strand
TGGGGATTGCTCCACTTTATTTCCTGGCCCGCATGCTGGCTGATAATAATAATCTCCAGGTATATCTGGGAGCAGCCTCAGCTGATTTGCTTGAGCCTCTGGCAGCAGACTTTGCCCGGCTGGATCTCAGGCTTATTCTCGCTACCGATGACGGCAGTCTGGGCAGGATCGGAACAGTTTTTGATGCTTTCAGAGAGGATTTTGCTGTAAGATCTCAGGAAGGCAAAAACTTAAAACAGCCGGATTATATTTTTGCCTGCGGCCCTGAACCGCTGCTCCACTCCCTGCAAAAATATATGACAGCCAATAACCTCCCGGGAGAGTTTTCTCTGGAGAAAAGAATGGCCTGCGGCAGCGGAGTCTGCCTTTCCTGTGTCTGTCAGACAGCAAAGGGCAACCAGCGGGTATGTTATGAAGGGCCGGTTTTTCCTGCCCGGGAGGTGATTTTTAATGGCTGCTGATAATTCACAAAGAGAGATGGCTGATAATCCTCGGATAAATCACAATATCGATCTAACCACCGCTCTGGGAGCTCTCCAGCTGAATAATCCGGTTCTGACGGCTTCTGGAACCTGTGGTTTTGGCCGGGAACTGGCAGAAAGATATGAGTTAAGCGAGCTGGGTGCTTTAATAGTTAAGGGAATTACCGTTGAGCCCCGAAGCGGCAATCCCTCTCCCCGGATTGCTGAAACTCCAGCTGGAATGTTAAACTCTATCGGACTGGAAAATCCCGGTCTGGAAGGTTTTATCAGGGAGGAACTGCCCTGGCTGGCCGAAGTTAAACCTCCGGTGCTGGCCAATATTTCAGGTCACAGCATCTCCGATTTTTCCCGGCTGGCAGAGGGTCTGGCCGACAGAGAGGAAATAGCCGGGCTGGAAGTTAATGTCTCCTGTCCCAATATCGGAGCTGGAGGACTGGCCTTTGGAACAGATCCTGAGATGGTGGCCCGGGTTACAGCAGCTGTCAGGGATTATTACTCAGGATTTATCCTGATCAAGTTAACTCCTGCTGCTGGTGATATTCTCTCCGTAGCTCAATCAGCCCGGGATGCCGGGGCAGATGCTCTGACAGTCTGCAATACCATGCCGGGGATGGAGATTGATGTTGAAACTCAGGCTCCGGTTCTGGGCAATACCTATGGGGGGCTTTCCGGTCCAGCTCTACAGCCGATTGCCCTCAAGCTGGTTTATCAGCTGGCTCAGGCTGATATTCTCCCGATTCTGGGGGGAGGCGGCATAATGTCTGGACGGGATGCGATCAAGTTTCTGCTGGCCGGCGCCAGGGCAGTCTCGGTGGGAACTGCCACTCTGCTGGATCCCCTGGCTCCTGTCAGGATTAAGAGGGGAATTATTGATTATCTAGAGGAGCAGAACTGCAGCAGCCTGCAGGAGATAATCGGCCAGGCCTTAAGGTGAGCAGAGAGCAGCCACTGACGGCGAGAAGCTTCAACCGCTGATCGTCCTAATTAGTCCAATTAATGGTCTGGCTGTAATAAGCAGATACCAGTGTTAATTGCCGTTGATTTTATCTGACAATAAATGTAATTTTTATCTGACAACAAAATATAATATATCAAATATATAGTAAGTTAAACAGAATTAAATAGAATTTGATAATCACTTAGAGCGAATTTGACCTTTTACTCTACCCTGCAGATAAAAACAGCTGTTTTTTGTCTGTTTGTAGATGTTAACGTGAGAGGCAAATATGTCTTAAAATTAAAGAAAGAGGCATAATTTCTGAGTTTTTTAATTTCTGAGTTCTTTTATTTAATTAATTATTTTAAATTAAGATATTTGCAAACTACCAGCAGATTGAAATCATTAAAAAATTATAGCAGGAGGTTATCAATTTGACTGAGCAGGAAATAAAGGATATGCTTATTGATAGTGGTGCTCTGTTTGAAGGGCATTTTCAGCTCACTTCGGGACTGCATGCCGACAGGTACATTCAGTGTGCCCGGGTTTTACAGTATCCAGCCAGGGCAGAAAAGCTTGGCCAGGCTGCAGCAGCCGACTGGCAGAACTCAGATATAGATGCTGTGATCGGGCCAGCTCTGGGCGGAGTGGTGTTTTCCTATGTTGCTGCTGCTGCCCTGGGGGTGAGAAGCCTCTTCAGCGAAAGAAAAGAGGGAGAGATGCAGCTCCGCCGGGGTTTTGAAATTCAGCCAGGAGAGAGTATTCTGGTGGTGGAGGATGTTGTTACCACCGGGGGCTCGGTTCAGGAGGTTCTGGATCTCCTCCAGGATTATGAGGTGGAGGTTGCCGGCATTACTGCAATAGTTGATCGCAGTGGCGGCAGGGTGGATTTCCCCTTTCCTTTCCATCCTTTGCTGGAGCTTGAGATTGAAGCAGTTGAACCGGAAGATTGCCCTCAGTGTGACCAGGGACTGGAAATTTACAGTCCTGGCAGCAAAAGCACACCGGGGCAGAGAAGCTAAGGCCCTGGCAGCAGCTAATAGCTGAGCAAAACCTCCTTTATTTTTTTCTCAAGGTATGATAAAGTATTAAAGAATACCTAAAGGAGTAACTGTTTTTTGTTTTACACTGGATGGAGGAATAGAATGGAGATTGTAGTTCAAAAATTTGGGGGAAGTTCTCTTTCGACAGTTGATAAAATCAAACAGGTGGCTCAGCAGATCAAGGAGCGCAAGCAGGATGAACTGGGTATAGTGGTAATTGTTTCAGCCATGGGAGATACTACCGATGAGCTGCTGAATCTGGCCCGGGCTGTAAGCAGTGACCCCGATCCCCGGGAGCTTGACATGCTGCTCAATACCGGAGAGCAGGTTTCTATTGCTCTGCTTTCTCTGGCCCTTCAGGAGCGGGGTCTGGAGGCAGTTTCCTTTACCGCTGCTCAGCTGAATCTGACAACTACCAGCAGCCATCAAAAAGCCCGGATCATTGATCTTGACACCGCCAGGCTGCATCAGGAGCTTGCCGCCGGCAAAATTCCTGTGGTGGCTGGCTATCAGGGAGTGGCTGAAAACAATGAATATACCACCCTGGGCCGGGGCGGCAGTGATACCTCGGCAGTAGCTCTGGCTGCCAAACTGGAGGCCAGCTGTGAAATCTATACCGATGTTGACGGCATCTATACCTGTGATCCGGGCATTCTAGCTCA
>PWGX01000022.1 GCA_003554615.1 Syntrophomonadaceae bacterium | reverse complement strand
GATGATTACGAGCCGCACGGTATGGAGGCAATGTTTGGCCGCACAAAGGAAATCGCACAGCGCATTGCTTTGATTGTTGCCCGCTCAAAGGGCGAGGATCGCATCAGCCGCGACAGCCTGCAATGGGCCATAGACTACGCAACCTTCTATGCTCTCCGCACCGTCACAGCCTTGCAGCGCGCCATGTCGGACGGGCCGTTTGAAGCGGTGTGCAAAGCCGTGTTTGAAAAAATAGAACGCGCCGGGCTAAAGGGCGTCACGGAGCGGGACTTGTCGCGCGCAGTCAAAACCTTTGCAAACCTTGAGCCGCGCAGGCGTAAGGAGGTCATTGAGGCTCTTGTAGAGGATCGAGGCATAGTTTGCAGGAACACCAATGCTGGCCAGAGAGGCAAGCCGCGCATGGCTTGGTTTGCGCCAGACGATTAGGGGTTTCGACGTTATTAATATTGGCATGACGTAAATCAGGGGCATAAGCCCCTGTTTTTTTTGACAAAAAACCATTCAATCGAATAACGTCATTTATGTTAATGTCACCTCTAGCAAAAGACCCCAAAGAACAAAGAAAGAACAGGGAGGGGAGGGGTATGGACGTAAATGCCATATATAATATACCCCATACCCCCCCCCTTCCTTTTCCTATATATTATAGGGGTTTAGGCTTGCTTGTGTTGGCCTGATTTATGGCATTTTTTGAGGTGACGTTATTGGCCATAAATGAGCCATTAAAAAACGCCCCCCGAAATTTCGAGGGGCGCTATTGACTAGCCGCGAAGGAAACGCGTAGTCTGTTCCTACCAGAGAACATGCGCATCCTAGCACAGGCCGCGCGCAACGCAAGGAACCAACAACCATGAACTGCACTCAAGAAATTTACCATCGCTGCCTCGCAACAGTCGCGCCCCGTGAAGTCGCAGCAGCCCGCGCTAACAACACATACGCCGCAACATGGAACAGCAAAAAACCCAACAAGACAGACTTAGAACTACGCGCCACAGTCCTAGACGCTCTGGCAGAGCGGCCATACACAACCATGCAGCTGCGCGCCAAGACAAACACCTACAAGGAGCGCATTTACGCTTTGCTCGCCAAGATGGAAAGCGATGGCCTAGTTCGGCAACGCCGCGTGGTCATCAAAGGCAATTCGCAATCCGAGTGGAGGTTGGTGTGACACCCTGACCTAGCGGGCAAAGCTGGGCGCACAAGCCGTGCAGTGTGCGGGCGGTCGCAATGGACATAGAGGCCCATAACCACGGCAGCAGGAGGCCCGTTCTAGGCGACCTTTCTCACGGGTTGATCCTGTAACAGCAACGCGCTATCATTGGCGCAACAAAATGAGGGCGAAATGACCATAGGCAGGCCGAAAACATACAAGCCCGAGATGGTGGAAAAGGCGCGCCGATACATCGCCAACCATGAGGATTTTGACGATCCCGTTCCAACAGTTGCGGGGCTTGCTTGCGTTTTGGGGGTGGTCAGGGAAACCTGTTACGCATGGGCAAAAGACGAAGATAAGCCTGACTTTTCTGACATCTTAAGCGAATTGTCCCAAAAACAGGAGCGCTGCCTTGTCCGAGGCGGGCTTATGAGTGCTTTTAATGCGCCTATTGCAAAGATGATGCTAACCAAGCACGGCTATTCCGATAAGGTCGAGAACGATCACACGTCGAGCGATGGCAGCATGAAGCCCCAACAAATCATTTTGCGCGCCGCTGATGACGACAGCCACAGTTGACCTGCCCCGCAAGATTGTTGACCTCTTCAAAGCACCGCGCGGCACATACCAATACAGGGCAATGCACGGCGGGCGCGGATCTGGCAAATCATTCGGCGCGGCAAAGATGGCCGCGATCTGGGGGATGATTGAACCGCTGCGCATTCTGTGCACGCGCGAGTTTCAGGCCAGCATCAAGGAAAGTTTCCACGCTGAACTGAAAGCTGCGATTGCGTCCGAGCCGTGGCTTGAAGCGCATTATGATGTTGGTGTCGATTACCTTCGCGGGGCAAACGGAACTGAGTTTATCTTTCGCGGATTGCGTCACAACGTGGGCAGCATCAAATCACTTGCCAAGATCGACCTGACCATCTGCGAGGAGGCAGAGGATATTCCAGAACTGTCATGGCTGGCACTGGAAGCAACCGTATTCCGCCAGCCAAAAGCCGAACTATGGGCGATCTGGAACCCGCGCCTTGATGGCAGTCCAGTGGACAAGCGGTTTCGCAAGTCCGCCCCTGCCAATGCCGCAGTTGTCGAAATGAATTGGCAAGACAATCCGTTTTTTCCGCCCGGCCTAAACACACTTCGACAGCGAGAGCAAAGCCGCCTTGACCCCGCGACATATGCGCATGTTTGGCTTGGGGCATACTTGGAGAACAGTGACGCGCAAGTATTTGCTGGCAAAATCGCAGTCGAGCCGTTTGAGCCGCAAGGCAACTGGAGCGGCCCTTACTTCGGAGGTGACTTTGGCTTCTCACAAGACCCGACAGCAGCGGTGGAAGTCTGGATTGCAGGCGATGAATTGCACATACGCCGCGAGGCTTTCAAGACAGGCTTGGAACTGGATGACACGGCGGCATTTGTTACAGGCAAAATCCCGCGCTTTGAACTCGAAGTAAGCCGATGGGATAACGCCCGCCCCGAAAGCATATCCCACCTAAAACGCCACGGCATTCCCCGAGCGCAATCAGTCGATAAGTGGAAGGGCAGCGTTGAAGATGGTATAGCCTATCTGCGCAGCTTTAGGCGAATTGTAATTCACCCCGATTGTGGTAATATGCAACGCGAGGCGCGACTATACAGCTACAAGGTGGACAAGTTGACGGGCGATGTAACGACAGCGATTGTGGACGCGCACAATCACGGCTGGGACGCTGTGCGGTATGCAGTTAGCCCGATGATCCGCAAGCAATCAGAAGGGGGCTTTGCTGTCCTATGAAAATTTGGCCCTTTTCGCGCGGTGAGGTGAGAAACCTTCCAACGCAACAATCGCAATCTGTGCTGGTGGGCGGCGGCGCTGAGTGGAAGCGCGGCAACGTCAAAAACTTCATTGGAGAAGGCTATCAGCTAAACCCGATTGTGTATCGGGCAATTAATGAAATCGTTAAAGGCATTGCGGACCTGACGCTTGAGG
>PWGX01000054.1 GCA_003554615.1 Syntrophomonadaceae bacterium | reverse complement strand
CCCTATCACGAATGGCGGGAGATGCTCTATGGACAGCTGATACTGCCCGAGCACATCTGGAGCGAAATACCCGGAGATGAGCTTTTAGAAATAGCCAATGAAGAGCCGGTAGGCAGCGGTGCCTATACTTACTATGCTGCTGAAAGTGACCGGATGATCTGGGAAAGAAACGATGACTGGTGGGGAATTGAACATTTTGGTGAACCCACACCCAGATATCTGGAAAATATTATAGTTTATGAAAACAATATTGCTCTGGGCATGCTGCTGCAGGGAGAGCTTGATTTAAGCAACTATTTCCTGCCCGGAATACCAAGACTTAAAGCCAGCCCTGATTATGATATAACCACCTATTATGAAGATGAACCTTATATGCTGCCCGAAAACACCGCTATGCTTTTCCTCAATACACAAAGACCCGGTCTCGATGATCCCGAATTTAGAAGAGCTTTAGCCTTTGCCATTAATCCCGAGATCATTGTAGAAAGGGTTTTTGAGGGAATGGTTGAAGTGGCTGACCCCACCGGTCTATTTGGAGAAGGCTGGATGGAACTGCACAGTGAAGAGGTAGCAGATGAATATGGCTTTTACTATGATCCCGAAACTGCCGAGGAAATGCTGGATGAAGCAGGTTATGTTGATACCACCGGTGATGGCTGGAGAAACACCCCTGATGGAGAAGAACTGGAGTTCACCATTATCGTTCCTGGGGGCTG
This sequence comes from Syntrophomonadaceae bacterium, assembly GCA_003554615.1. Taxonomy (GTDB): domain Bacteria; phylum Bacillota; class Dethiobacteria; order DTU022; family DTU022; genus B1SED10-74M. The sequence goes on along the minus strand of PWGX01000054.1, from coordinate 2,489 downwards.
GACAGACTGGATGGAATCCATCGATGTAATTGCCGAGCAGTTTAATGAAATTGGTATCAATGCTGAGCCTGATTATCCAGATATTTCGATATATGAAGATCAAATGTTCGGCGGCGATTTTGACATGTTAATCAACAATTTTGGCTCCGGTTTAAGTTCAACGCCCTACAGTTACTGGAACTGGGTGGCCAACCAGCAGATTGATGATGAATATGCCACTGAAGGAAACTTTGGTCGCTACAATAATCCCGATCTTTTTGACAAAATTGACCAATTAAGCCTGACCCCGATTGGAGGCGAAGCTGCTGAGGAAATAGCGGCAGACATTCAGCGGATCCTTCTGGAAGACATGCCTTCCATACCCATGTGGTATAATGGTATGTGGGCTCAGTCCACCAATATCAACTGGACCAACTGGCCTTCGGAAGATAATCCTGAAGGTTTACCAATAACCTGGGGAGGCATGTGGACAATGGGTGCCCTGGATATGCTGATTGGACTGGAACAGATTGAGTAAACTTATAATGAGTAAGTAATGAGTATGCTTATTAATTAAATAGCAAGATGCTCAGGCAGCTAAATAGCATCTTGTTGGCTGAGACCTTTTGAGTTTGATATCTGGTTATACCAGGGTTTCAGCTCTGGCAGATTTAAATCTATATCCGGGCCCGATACTTGAAAGTATCGGGCCCAAAAATATCACAAGCGTTAACAGGAAGGAGCAATTCATTTAATGGGGAAATATTTTGGCAAGAAGCTTGCCATTTATCTGGTAACTTTTTTTGTGGCCGTCACAATTAACTGGCTTATTCCCCGCTTTATGCCTGGTGATCCAATTTTGAGCATGATAGCTCAGTTTCAGGGTCTGGAAGGCGGCCAGGAGATAATTCAAAGCCGTTTTGTGCAGTCCTTCGGCCTGGATCAGCCTTTAATCTATCAGTATTTAAACTTTTGGCGCTCTCTCTTTAGAGGAGACCTGGGTGTCAGCATAACGATCTATCCCCGGCCGGTTATTGATATTATCAGAAGTTCCATTTTTTTTGATATAATCGTGGTACTGCCGGCTGTTTCTCTCAGCTGGATCATCGGCAATAAAGCCGGGGCCTATTCCGGCTTCAATAAAAAGGCCGATTCTTTTTTAATGCCATTTTTCTATTTTTTAACTTCTTCACCCTATTTTTGGTTTGCCATTGTGGTTGTTTATGTCTTTGGTATTCGACTTAATATTTTCCCCACCAGTCATGCCTACAGTCCAGCTATGTCACCAGGTTTTACTCTGCCCTTTATAATAAATTTTATCAGACACTGGTTTCTCCCTTTCTTTACTATGTTTCTGGTTGGACTGGGGGGCTGGGCTATCGGCATGAGAAATATGATTATCTATGAAAAGAAAGCCAATTATTCCGAATATATGAAGTCTCTGGGAGCCAAAGATAAAATGATCAGAAGATATGCCTTTAGAAATGGTGTCCTGCCTCAGGTAACAGGTCTTGCCATTCAGCTTGGCACCATTATATCCGGAGCTATTCTGGTTCAGATGGTTTTTTCCTACCCGGGCCTGGGATACCGGATGGTGCAGGCCGTTCAAAACCAGGATTTTTTCCTGCTTCAGGGCTGCTTTCTGGCTTTGATCACCATGGCTCTGGGGGCCAATTTTATCGTGGATATTGTCTACATGATAATTGACCCGCGCATTAGGGCTTCCTACAAGGAGGAAAAGTAGGCTATGTTTCTCTGGAAAAAAATCAAAAATAATGAAAATATTTATTATGCCATAACCAATGTAAAGGTTCAGATTGGATTCAGCCTCTTTTTTCTGATTGTGCTGCTGGCTCTTATCGGGCCAATGATTACCAGATACACTTATACAGAATTCGCCGGTCCGGGCTACCATCCTCCCTCCGGTGATTACTGGTTTGGCACGACCCTCCAGGGGCGGGATGTTTTTACCCAGACTGTTTTTGGTCTGCGTTCTACGATTCTGGTTGGCTTTATTGGTGGTCTGATTGCCAGCTTTATCGGTGTTATTATAGGGCTGATTGCAGGCTATAAAGGCGGTTTGCTGGATGAAGCTTTAATGATGCTGACTAATGTGGTCCTTACTTTTCCCACCCTGGCTGTATTGATAATTATTGCAGCCTATCTTCCCTACCGGGGAATAGTCAATATGGCTGTGCTGGTGGGACTGACCGTCTGGCCCTGGACAGCCCGGGCGGTGCGTTCCCAGGCCATGTCATTGAAAAGTTCACGTTTTGTTGATCTTTCCCGGATTTCAGCCAACAATATTCTTCGAATTCTTTTTGAAGATATTGCTGCCAATATGTTTTCCTATATTTTTATGGTTTTTATCCTTCAATTTATGGGAACTATTCTGGCCACTGTAGGTCTGGAGTTTCTTGGCTTAGGCCCCACCCGGGGGATTTCCCTGGGCCTGATCATGCAGAACGCTGTTAACTGGAATGCCCTGGAACTTGGCATGTGGTGGTGGG
>PWGX01000014.1 GCA_003554615.1 Syntrophomonadaceae bacterium | reverse complement strand
TGAGTGATTTCACGAAAGAGTGCTGAGAAAGGATAAAGTGAAATAAATGGAAATTATTGCTATCATAAAGGGTGATCGCAAGGATTGCGCTTGCTTAAAAGAGTTTCATGCGTCAGGACTGTGAGTGATCGCGGCGCCTTGACACCCCTGCCTGGGTTACTGTATAATTTCTTTTGATTCTGAATGCAAAAAGAAGGGGTATATTAAGTATGAAAAGAACATTTCAGCCAAAAAAAAGAAAAAGAAAAAGAAACCATGGATTTTTAGGAAGAATGAGGACCCAGGCCGGAAGGCAGGTAATTAGAAGAAGAAGGAAGAAAAACAGAAAAAAAGTTAGTGCTTGAAAGGTTCAGGGTAATCTTTGAGGCTTAAGAAAAATTGGGAATTCAAGCGGGTTTATAGAAACGGCAGGACGGTTGTATCAAGAAATATCGTCCTTTATTACTGCCCAAATGGGAAAAATTATAACCGGATTGGATTTTCTATAAGCAAAAAGGTCGGCAAAAGTGTTACCCGAAATAAGATCAAAAGGATTTATCGCGAAGCCTTTTATAGGGTTGAAGAGCAGCTGAAAAAGGGATTCGATTTTATTTTGATTGCGCGAAAGCCGGCAATAGATGTATCTTTCCATGATGCGTGTAAGGAGTTGTTTAATCTATGCCGGAAAGGGAAATTGCTACAAAAACAATATTCAAAGCAGCAGAGCGCCCGGCAACAATAATTTGCCTGGCGCTGATCAGGTTTTACAGGTTATTTATTTCTCCTCTAAAACCTCGTGTTTGTAGATTTTATCCATCTTGTTCACAATATACTTACGAAGCAGTTTTAAAATATGGGTTCCTTAAAGGTCTGTGTATGGGCCTGAAAAGACTCCTTAGCTGCCATCCCTTTAATCCCGGTGGTTATCACCCGGTTGAATAAACCGTTATATTGCACCTTGTACAAGGAGGAAAGTTAATGATAGATGCTATAGCTGAATTTTTCGGCGGAGTGATCACTCTAATCTATACATACGTGCCAAATTTTGGAGCTAGCATAATCATACTGACTTTGATTGTTAAACTGATCACTTTTCCATTAAACAACAAGCAAATCCAAACAACAAAAAGAATGCAAAAGTTGCAGCCTGAAATGAAAAAGATCCAGCAAAAATATAAAGATGACAAGCAGAAACAAAACCAGGCAGTCAGCGAATTTATGAAAGAAAACAACATGAACCCCATTGCAGGATGTTTGCCTTTGCTGGTTCAGTTTCCGATCCTGATCGGGATATTCCGCATTTTAAGGGAACCGGACCAGTTTTTAAACATGGAAGAAATTAACAGGTTCTTGTTTCAGGGTGCTGAATTCATAAATTTATTGGCAGTACCGAACATCGGGTTCGACAATATTATAAGTCAAATAAGTATTTACTACATCTTTCCCCTAATTGCAGGAGGCACCACATTTTTATATTCTAAAATGTCCATGCCGACCGACAGCAGCCAAAAAATGATGGTGTATTTAATGCCGGCCATGATTACTGTATTCAGTTTCAGCTTTCCTGTCGGCCTGGTAATTTACTGGACCATGAATAATATTTTTTCTATAGGGCAACACAAACTGATAAACTACCTTGACAGCATGAAAGAAGAAAAGAAACCGGAAGTAAAAGCAAAGGGCAAAGAAGAAAAGGCAAAGGATCTGGAAGATAATACCAGCAATAAACAGGAAATAGAGAAAGAAGATGTAAAGAAAGTCAAGAAGAAAAAGAAAGAGAAAGAAACGGAATTTTTCAAAGTAGGCTCAGAAAAAGAAGAGGTTAACAAAGTAGAAGCGCAGGGGACAAAAACTGCCGCAGCTCAGGACGGAAAAACTAAAAAAAAGAAAAAAGGGAAGGGGAAGAAATGAATGAGTGTGAAGCAACAGGAAAGACTTTAAATGAAGCTGTTGAAAAAGCCCTCACTTCTCTTGGGATAAAAAAGGAAAATGCAGTTATAGAAATAAAAGAGGAGCCGAATCAGGGGCTGTTGGGTCTGCTTGGCAGTAAAAGCGCCCGGGTAGTGGTAAAGCCTGAGAAGGGGCCGGAAAAATATGTAAAAACATATATGGAAGAACTACTCAAGCATATGGGTATTGACGGACAGGTCATAGCAAACGAAGACAATGAGAAAATAAAAATAGAAATATACGGACAGGATGTAGGCAGCCTGATCGGACGCAGGGGAAAAACACTGAGTGATATGCAGTATTTAATCAGTGTTGTAATCAGAAGACAGTTTTCTGAATTAAAGAAAATGATTGTTTTGGATGTTGAAAATTACCGGGAAAGACGTGAAAAAACTCTGGCCCAGCTGGCTAAAAGCGTTGCCAGAAAGGTTAAGGAAGAAGGAAAAGAAAAGAAACTGGAACCGATGACCCCGCAGGAAAGAAGGGTGATTCACCTGACTTTGCAGGATTACCCGGGCGTGACTACGACCAGCAGCGGGGAAGAACCATATCGGAAAGTGGTAATTGTTCCACGTTAAACATAACTTCAGGAGCCGCCCCTTGACGGGGCGGTTTTTTAATGAAATAAATTGGATTTAAGGGGGCAAAGTATGACTGATAATGAAACCATTGCTGCAATCAGCACCCCCCTTGGCGAGGGGGGGATTGGCATAGTGCGTTTAAGCGGGCCGGAAGCATTCCGCATTGTCGAAAAGATATTTTATTGTCAAAAAAAAGAACAACCGGATTTTCCAAGGCCCCGATACCTGTACTATGGCCACTTAAAAGATTTTCGAAGCAGCTTTATTGACGAGGTCCTGGTTTCTTTTATGCCTGCCCCTCATACTTACACCAGGGAAGATATTGTAGAAATAAACTGCCACAGTGGTATATTTGCCCTTCGTTCAATACAGAAACTGGTCCTTGAGGCAGGAGCGAGGACGGCAGAGCCGGGTGAATTTACAAAAAGGGCTTTTTTGAGTGGCCGGATTGACCTGAGTCAGGCGGAAGCTGTTTTAAACATGATCAAGGCTCGTTCGGAAGAAGCGGTAAAGGTTGCTGCAAGGGGGCTGCAGGGCGAGTTGTTGCGCAAAGTGGAATCTGCCAGAGAACAAATTATATCCCTAAGGGCACCGCTTGAAGCATCTTTTGATTATCCTGAAGAATTTGATGAGGAATTTGACTACAGCAGCCTGGAGAGCGGATTGAAAGAAGCAATCGGACACTTAGAAGATATGCTTAAGGGTGCAGAGAAAAACAGGGCCTACCAGGAAGGCGTAGCTGTAGCAATTATTGGTAAGCCAAATGTGGGCAAATCTTCACTGCTAAATGCTCTGTTACAGCAGCAAAGGGCGATAGTGCATGAAGTTCCTGGAACGACCCGTGATTTGCTTGAAGGTTATATGAACCTGGGCGGTTACCCCATCAAACTGGTCGATACTGCCGGTATTCAAAAGACCTGTGATCCGGTGGAAAGACAGGGCATTGAGTTGTCGCGATCAGCAGCAGGGCAGGCCAGGCTGATTATAATGGTTTTTGATGGCTCTGACGAATGGTCGCAGGCGGATGAAGAAATTGCTGTAATCAGTCGGGCAGATCAGGGTCTGATTGTTGTCATTAATAAAACAGATCTTGAGCAAAAATTAAATCCGGAAATACTAAGAGAGCGTTATCCTGAACTGAGTATTGTTGAAACCTCAGCTGTTAAAGGATATGGGATTAAAGAATTGGAAGCTGCCGCAACAGCTGAACTGGATCGAATTTATGGAGCAGAGACAATTAGCGAAAGCCCGGTTGTGGCCTCGATCAGGCACGAGGAAATAATAACCCGGGCCCGGGAGTATTTGGATAATGCCCTGGCAGTGCTGAGGGAACAGCCCCTGGAAATAGTAAGCATGGAAATGCAAAATGCGTGGGATAAGCTTGGAGAAATTACCGGAGATACGGTTAACGATGCCCTCCTGGATAAAATATTTAGCGAATTTTGCCTGGGCAAGTAATTATACGCAAGTAATTATGCGATGGATAAAAGGAACAGGAGAAAGCATGTCTGAACAAGTTCGCGATACAGTCGAAGATATGTTTAACACCCTAAACCTGAAAAGTGTTGATGCCTGGCAAAAGGAAATTATAACAAAGTATATATTATTGATCCTGGAATGGCTTCAGAAAGTGAGACTGACCGGTGAAAAAAATGCTGAAGGTATTATATGGCAGCAATTATACGATTCGCTTTATCTTTTAAAACTAACAGATCTGAACACAGGGCTCAGGGTTATAGATCTAGGCAGCGGAGGAGGTTTGCCGGGGATACCATTAAAAATTTGCAGGCCTGGGATAAAAATGTACCTGATGGATTCCAGCAAAAAAAAGGCCGGTTTTTTAAAAGAAGCTATCGATAGCCTTGGCTTGAAAGATGCCCATATATTATGCGGCAGGGCAGAAGAATTTGGAAAGAACAAAGATCACCGGGAACAATATGACCTGGTTGTATGTAAGGCTGTTGCAGAAACGGCAGTATTAACCGAACTTGCTTTACCGCTCTTAAAGCTTGATGGCAGAGCGCTCATCTATAAGGGGCCGAGGGGAAGAGAAGAAGCGGAAGAAGCTAAAAGAGCATTAGAAATATGCGGTGGACGAATTAGTGCGGAATGGCAATATGATTTGTCAGGTGGCGAAACGAGATCCTTATATGAAATAAAAAAGGAGTCTTTTACGCCCCATAAATACCCGCGCCGTCCCGGGGTGCCGGAACGCAAGCCTATTTATTAAAAGGTCTACAATGAACCGGGATCCCAGGAACACAAAATACTGTCTAAATTAATTTGTTAGAAGGAAAGAATCAACCACTGTCAAAATTAAAGGTAAGGGAAAGAAGACCTAAAAAAGGAATGTTGGCATTATGACAAAGAATTGGAATCAGCAAATACCTGCTGCAGAGATTGAACCGTCTACCGATAAAGTTCTGGCCATCGACATTGATCGGATCAAAGCTAATCCATTTCAACCAAGACGGGAAATTGCGCAGGATAAAATAGAAGAACTGGCTCAATCAATCAAAGCATCCGGCCTGATTCAGCCAATTGTGGTTCGCAGGTTAGGAAACGGATATCAGCTGGTAGTAGGTGAACGCCGGTTATTGGCCTGCAAAAAGCTGGGCTGGAAGAAAATCTCGGCAGCAGTAAAGACTTTAACCGACAATGACATGGCTACAACTGCGTTGATTGAAAATTTACAGCGAGAAAATCTAAATATCATTGAAGAAGCAAATGGTTATGTAAGCCTGATGAAAAATTTTAATTTAACCCAGGAAGTTTTGGCGCAGAGATTGGGAAAAAGCCAGTCCACTGTAGCCAATAAAATCAGGCTGCTGAAACTACCGGATTCGGTACGCAAAAAACTCCAGGAACATAACCTGACGGAGAGACATGCCCGGGCCCTGCTCAGGCTTGATTCAGAAGAACTTCAGTTAAAATTGATTGAAGAAGTTAAGCATAAAGGCCTCACAGTCAGCCAGTTGGAAAAGAGACTCGAAAAAATGAATGCCGGTAAGGATGGACGAAGGAAAGTAAAAGGTTCAAAACCAGTGATCAGGGATATGCGAATTGTATTAAACACTATTCGGGAAGCAATCGTTGTAATTCAAAGTTCAGGTTTTTACCCTGAAATTGATGAAACGGTTGAACAAGACTATATCGAAGTAAACATCAGGCTGACCAGAGATATGATCGAGGATAGAAACAAAAAGGACAATGATTAAGGTACAATAACAGAAAAAGATTGTGAGGAGAGATTTAAAATGGCCCGGGTAATTGCATTAGCTAACCAGAAAGGCGGCGTAGGAAAAACAACAACAGCAATAAATCTCGGCGCCTCACTGGCAAAAATGGGAGAGAAAGTCCTGCTTATAGATATTGATCCCCAGGGGAATGCCACCAGCGGTGTTGGTTTGGACAGACAGAACATGAAAACATGCATCTATAATACCCTGATCGACGACCTTCCCCTGAATAAGATCATTATGCCTACCCGCTGGGAAAACTTAATGCTGGCTCCGGCAACTATCCAACTGGCAGGAGCTGAGATAGAACTGGTTGCTGTGATTTCACGTGAAGAAAAGCTAAAACAGGCCCTGGAACCGGTAACAAATGAATATGACTTTATAATTATTGATTGTCCGCCTTCTCTTGGACTTCTTACTCTTAATGCGCTTAATGCAGCACATGGAGTCCTGATCCCGATTCAATGTGAATACTATGCCCTGGAAGGATTGGGCCAGCTAATGAATACTATTAACCTGGTCAGAAAGCACTTAAATGTGAATCTTACCATTGAAGGAGTGCTGTTAACCATGTATGATAAACGTACAAATTTGTCTGAACAGGTTGCGGAAGAAGTCAGGAATTATTTCAAACAATATGTTTATAATACAATAATACCCCGAAATATTCGGTTAAGTGAAGCTCCCAGTTATGGCCAGCATATCCTTGAATATGATCCGCGAAGCAAGGGAGCTATACTTCATCTTTCTTTGGCCCGGGAGGTTTTGGAAAATGGCAGAAAAGAAACGTCTAGGTAGAGGGTTAGGTGCGCTAATACCGGAGGTAATGGACGACTCATCCGAAACAAACGAGATTCCCCTGGATCGGATCGATCCCAACCCCTATCAACCTCGCCGCGATTTCGATGATGAAAAACTAAAAGAGCTCACTGTTTCTATAAAAGAACACGGCGTCTTACAGGCGGTAGTTTTATCACCAGCTGATGAAGGAAAAAATTACACGCTGGTGGCGGGAGAAAGACGCTGCCGGGCCGCCAGGCAGGCAGGGCTAAAAACGATACCGGCGGTCATTAAACCTGTTGATCGAAAAACAATGCTGGAAGTAGCCCTGATCGAAAATTTGCAGCGGGAAGATTTAAACCCTGTTGAAGAAGCAATGGCTTATAAAAGATTGATGCAGGAGCACAATTATACCCAGGAAGAACTGGCCCGCCGGTTGGGGCGAAGCAGGCCTTCAATTGCCAACAGCGTCCGGCTGCTGGGTTTGCCGGATAAAATTTTTGACTTCCTTGCGGAGCATGAAATGACTCCCGGTCAGGCCCGCCCTTTGCTGGCAATAAACGATCAGCAAAAACAGGAAGAGGCCGCCAGGAAAATTATGAAGGAAGGCCTTTCCGCTCGGGAAGCGGAAAGGCTGGTTTCAAAGATTAACAGCCCCGGTGGCAACAAAAAGCCTGAAAAACAGGATCAGGAAATGGTTCAAGATCCGCTGCAGGCCGAGCTTCAACTGCAGCTACAGCGGGCACTGGGGACAAAAGTAAGGATTAAGCCTGGTAAAAGCGGCGGTATAATTGAAGTTTTTTATTATGGAGAAGAAGATCTTGAAAGACTTGTGTCTAAGGTTTTGCCCGAGGGAATCTAGGCAAATGTTTCACGTGAAACTTTATTGTTGCACCAAACAAGGGCCTTTTTGCACAGGAGTGCCTGGATCCAGGACTAAAAAGGGCTCAATTTTTGCCTGTTTGTCCGGGCTGGATCAGGTGTGTTATAATTGATTAGCGATTTATGTCGGGGGAGAATGCCAGCAGTGGTGTTTTAATATCGCCCGATTTTTTTAACGGTAAGTCTTGAACAGGTAATTTAGAACGCTAACCTTTGGTCAAGGAGTAGTTGCACGTTATGTCATCGAACAATGAAAAGCGTTGTTTTACAATTATGATCGTGCCTCATTCTGAGGAGGCCACTTTTAGCCTGCGCATTCCGCTTTTTGTTGTGCAGATTGCCGTTGGTTTGCTGGTCCTTGGTGTTGCCGGTTTCAGCGCCCTGGGCTATGCTTATTTGAAAGCGGCGGCTGAGGCCCGGGAGGCTCAGGCTCTCAGGGAGTTAAACCGAGCCCAGCAGGAAGAAATCGATTCACTGGCTATAGAAACAGAAAGGATGATGGAGCAGCTGCGTGACGTTGATGAACTGGTAAATTTTGTTACAGAGAAGCTCGAGCTGGAAGAAGAAGAAGTGGATGAAGTCCTGGAGGACCAATCCGGCTCCAATTCTAATCCTAAACGGTCTGCAACAAATGGCTATGCTTACAGCACTAACCCCCACCCTCATGATGGTGTGGGCCCACTGGCTTACGAACGCCCCTACAATCAGGGCTCCTCTAGTGGGGGGCTTCTGGAAAGGACAGCCGGTAATATTGAAGTGCTTAAAAATATAGTTCCGGAACGCTCGGACACCCTTGACCTGCTGGGCGAGTACGCTGAAAGAGCAAAAGCCAAGCCCTCAATCTGGCCGGCAAGAGGCCGAATTACTTCCGGTTATGGGATGAGGTCAGTTCCATATAGCAGTGGTTACCAGTTTCACACGGGTGTTGATATAATTAGCTCAAGAGGCTCACCAATCTGGGCTGCTGCTGACGGGAAAGTTGCTTTTTCCGGTTATCGGGGCAGTTTAGGGAACCTGTTAATTATTGATCACGGTTATAACTATGAAACCTATTATGCTCATCTTGCCGAGTTTGCCGTTAACAAGGGAGATGACGTTGAAAAGGGAGAAACAATCGGTTATATGGGCGCCTCAGGCAGAACCACCGGCGTCCATTTGCACTATGAGGTCCACTATGAAGGATCACCGGTAAATCCAGAACGGTATTTAGACTAGTTGTTGGGAAAGGAGGAAAAGCAATTGTTTAAAAAAGATAACATGGAAGTCCCGTCTGACAAAGTGAATACGATTATAGGCAAAGATACTTCCTTTAATGGAACCATCAAAGGTACAGGTCTGATCCGCATCGATGGTGAAGCCGAAGGAACTATAATCAACCAGGGCGATGTGGTGGTTGGTGAAGGGGGCCGGGTTTCCGTCGAAATGAAGGCCCGCAATATTACCATTGCCGGCCAGTTTGAAGGTTCCCTCGAAGCGGAAGGAAAGTTGGAGGTAAAAAGAACTGGAAATGCAACCGGGACTTTCAAGGCCAATATATTGTTGATTGAAGAAGGTGCTGTCCTTTCTGGGGCAATGGAAATGCAGGACAAAGAAAAAGCTGGAGAAAGCCAGCCCTCAAAAGAGAAGACTTACAGCCCTTTTGACACAGGACAACCAGGCACAAGCAAACCACAGAGTTCTCTTGGTGAAAGAACTTCAAAAGAAAAGGCTCTGTAGTAGGCCTGAAATTTAACTGGATCAAAAAGTATTAAGACTCACAGGAAGCAGATTATGGTGCTTCCTGTTTTCTTATTCGACAAAATCAGCTTTTTAACCGATTTTTATCAACCCCGGCAGGAATTAGAAGTCAAAAGAAGAAATTTAGTTATTCGTATCCTTTAAAGCAAGAATCTAAATAATTTAGAATTGAAAAGCGAGGTATTGACATGCTGATAATTCTTTTAGGGCCGCCTGGAGCAGGCAAAGGAACACAAGCAGAAAAGATCATTCAGAAGTTTAGCCTTGTATATATTTCAACTGGAGACATTCTAAGGAAGGCGGTAAAAGAGGGGTCCGCCCTGGGCCGCAAAGCGCGCGAATATATGGATCAGGGGCAACTGGTGCCTGATAATTTAGTAGTTGAAATAGTCAGGGGCAGGTTAATGGAGCCGGACTGCGCCAATGGTGCGCTCCTTGACGGATTTCCCCGGACGGTTGATCAGGCTGTATTCCTGGAGCAGGCTCTGCCTGATATTGATAAAAAAGTAGACAGGGTTTTACTAATTGAAGTTGATGAAAATGAATTAATAGAAAGGCTCACTGGAAGAAGAGTTTGCGGTGATTGTGGAGCAAACTACCATGTTAAATACAAATCGCCTAAAGTTCGTAATGTTTGCGATCAGTGTGGAGGGGATCTTTACCAGCGAGATGATGATACACTGGCGACGGTTACTGAAAGGCTCGAAGTATATAAACGACAAACCGAATCCCTGGTTGAGTTTTACCAGGAAAGAGGTTTACTCAGCTCTATTAATGGCAATCAGGACATAGACGGTGTCTTTGATCAAATCAGCAGTGTTTTGGAGGATCTTTAAATACTGGTGGTTAACGAAAATGGCTGATTTCCAGGTTGGGCAATTAGTCCAGATGAAAAAAGGGCATCCTTGTGGTTCTAATTGTTGGCGGATAATCAGAATAGGGATGGATTTTCGGATAAAATGTGTTAACTGTGGGCGCAGCGTATTAATACCTCGATCCAAGTTTGAGCGTCGTGTAAAATCTATTTATTCAGAATCCGGCAGCGAATCTGAGTCAACTTAAGCAGGGAGGTTTGGCCATGGCCTGGAGCTGCGGTATTGTGGGATTGCCAAATGCCGGCAAATCGACAATGTTTAAAGCCCTGACGGCGCTCGATATTACCATAGAAAGTTATCCATTTTCTACCATAGATCCCAATAAAGCTGTTGTACCCCTTCCTGATCAAAGATTAAATGCTCTGGCTGAAATGTGCAAATCTGAGAAAGTCACCCCTGCAACCATTGAAATTTTTGATGTGGCCGGACTTGTCAAAGGCGCCAGCCGGGGCGAAGGTCTCGGAAATCAATTCCTGGGGCACTTAAGAGATGTGGATCTACTTATTCATGTGATAGCCGGATTTGACCTGTCTTCCGAAGACAGTGAAACACCGCTGTCACGGATGGAGACAGTGAACCTGGAGCTGTGCCTGGCCGATCTGGAAGTATTGACCAGAAGACGACAAAAAGTTGAACCAAAGTTAAAAAGCGGCGACAAGTATGCTGAAAGAGAGCTGGAAGTGCTCAATCGCCTGGAAGAGCACCTGAACCGGGGATTATTTTTGCGTGATTTAGAGTTTTCCAAAGAAGAGAAAACTGCGGTTGATCAGCTTCCCTTGTTGACCCTAAAAAAAATGATTTATGTATATAACCTGGATGAAGACTTATTTTTGGATCCCGACCTGTCTTTTTTCCCTACTCGAAGCCCGGTTGTGCCTGTATGTGCAGGTCTTGAAGCAGAACTTACAGAGCTGCCCGGAGAAGAAAGAAGCACATTTTTAGAAGCCTATGGGATCAACGAAAGCAGGACGGAAAAACTGCTGAGCGAATGTTATAATCATCTGGGGCTTTCCACTTTTTACACTGTCAAAGGCGATGAAGCCAGGGCCTGGGTGGTGCCGGGCGGCATCAGGGCCGTAGAAGCAGCCGGAAAAGTACATACTGATATGGAGCGCGGTTTTATTAACGTAGAGGTCATATCCTGGGATTTGCTGCTTTCTGAAGGAAGCTTGACCCGGGCCCGCGATAAAGGCCTGGCCAGGGTTGAAGGTCGGGACTATCCTGTGGAAGATGGCGACGTCCTATTTTTTAGATTCCGCCAATGAGAAGCAGCGAGAAGGGCAGGTTGATTTGCTTTGAACCCTTCTGAAAAACAATGGAGCTTTGCTGTTAGACTTATAACCCTGCTCATAGTCCTGGGCGGGGCAGTTTTATTGCTGCGCAGTATTTCCTGGGTCGTTGGACTGCTCCTGGTAAGCACTATGATCGTTTATATATTCTATCCGCTGCTGGTTTTTCTTAAAAAACGTTTTAATATTAAACATGGTCCTGCCACAGGGCTGGTTTTTTTAACTTTCCTGATCTGTTGTGCTTTTATTGTCAGCCTGCTTGTCCCGGTTATTTATTTTGAAGCCACTGACCTTGCAGAAAGATTTCCCCACTACATGACCCGGTTTCAGGAATATATCTCCTGGTTGTCCCAGCAGATTATAATTTTCGAGGTTGAAGAGGAGGTAAGAGATTATCTGGTAGGGTTATCAGATAATATTCACCAGGGGGTCGAATATCTTGCTGAAGCGTCTCTTCAACTCATATCCGGAGCCGTTGATTTCTTTTTGATTCTTTTTCTCGTTTTTTATTTGCTTTATGATTTCCACCTGGTCAGGGAGCAATTTATTGACATTGTTCCCGTCAAACATAGGCCCCTGGTTAAAGAACTGCTCGGTGTTCTGGATTCAAATGTAGGAATATTCATCAGGGGTTCTTTGATCCGCTGCTTCGTTGTGGGAGTCATAACCAGTATTGTGTTGTTAATTATTGGCATGCCGTATGCCATGCTGCTGGGTTTAATTGCCGGAATTTTTAATTTTATTCTCTACATCGGCCCTTATATCGCTGCTGTTCCGGCCTTGCTGCTCAGCTTTTCCCCTTTGACTCCTTCACCGCTCCTGGTGATTGTCATTTATGTTGCCATTCAAGCCCTTGACGGGATGCTCCTGGCCCCGGTTGTTCTGGGTAGGGTAATAAAGCTTCGTCCGATTACCATTATAGTTTCTATCCTGGTCGGTGGGAGCCTGGCCGGCCTGTTGGGTATGATCCTCGCTGTTCCTGTTGCCGGAACCCTCAGAGGGGGGTTGGAAATAATAAAAAGAACCCCTGCTTACCAGGAAGATTCTGAAGCTGATTACTAAGACGGTGATCGCCCGGCAGCGGGGATATACACTGATGCAGGGTCTTTAACCCGATTCTAGCTTGCCTTGCCGGGTTACTTATGCTATTATGTTCCAGGCAAATCCCTGCTCCTATAAGGGGCCGTAAGTCCAGAGGGAGGTGATATTGAATGGGACTTTATGAAATTATGTTCATTCTCCGTCCTGAGATGGAGACGGAAGAACATGAAGAAGTGCTGAATGGTTTAAAAAACACCATCACCGGGAACGGTGGAACAGTCGACAAGTTTGTTGACTGGCGCAAGCGCCGGCTTGCTTACGAAATCGAAGATCACGTAGAAGGCCACTATTACCTGGTTTACTTCAATGGGCATGGCAGCATTATTCCAGAGATAGAACACTTTTTTAAAGTTAATGATGCGATTCTCCGCTTCCTGGTTGTTCGTGTTGAAGAAGACTACTATGAAGCTGCTATTGCAGAAGAACCTGCAGCAGAAGAGGAGATTACAGCACCGGTTGAGCCTGAAGAAGAGGGTGAATCGGCAGCCCCTGCCGTTGATGCCGATCAGGAGCCTGAGCAGTCAGAAACCGCTGCAGAAACTGCAGGTTCTGAAGAAACTGGTAACACTGAAGAAGAACAGCCGGCTAAAGAGGCTGATAAAGAGTAAAACCGGGAGGTCTGTCGAACATGTTGAACCAGGTTGTGTTGATCGGCCGTTTAACCCATGATCCTGAGCTGCGGTACACAGCCGGCAGTGGAGTACCGGTCACAACTTTTACACTTGCCGTTGATCGTCCGTTTACCAACCAGCAGGGCGAGAGAGAAGCAGACTTTATTAAAATTGTGACCTGGCGCAAACAAGCCGAAAATTGTGCCAACTACCTTAAAAAAGGCAGCCAATGTGCTGCTAGCGGGCGTTTACAAATTCGCTCTTTTGATGATAGCCAGGGCGTAAGACGTAAAGTAGCCGAAGTTGTAGCTAATGATGTTCGTTTCCTGGATCGGCCCCGCCGTTCTGAACAGTCTAGCCCGGAGGAAGCTCCTGGCGGAGATGTTGATGACCTGGAGGTCAGTGGAGACGACGTTCCTTTTTAGTGGAAGGAGGGTGATTAGATGAGGCGTGATCGAGGAAGAAAGCCGAAAAAAAAGATCTGCAGCTTTTGTGTAGATAAAGTTGAGAACATAGATTACAAAGAATATGACAAGCTAAAACGGTTTATGACTGAAAGAGGGAAAGTGCTTCCGCGCCGTATTTCTGGTAATTGTGCCAGGCACCAGCGACAGCTGACCAGGGCAATAAAAAGGACCAGAATTATGGCTTTGCTGCCTTATACCACAGAGTAATGTCATGACAATCGGTTTCAGACGGTGCCGGGGGTTGATCCGGGCACCGTCGTTTTTATTTTAAGTGCAAATATGCAGGAGTAACCAGGTAAGAGGAGAATTTATTAGCCAGGTTTACAATATATAAATCCCGGATTTCGCCTGGAATGAGTGAACAGGAGAAGTGGCTGAATGCAGGCAAATAAGAGGGCTGCTGACTCGTAAAGGCGGAAAGGAGTGATTGGTAATGCAAATAATACTGCAGCAAGATGTTCCCAATCTTGGCAAAAAGGGGGAATTGAAGGACGTGGCGCCCGGCTATGCCCGAAACCTTTTAATTCCCAAGGGGATGGCTCTAGAGGCAACCCCGCAGAGGATTCGAGAGTGGAAGAAGCGGCAGGAAAAAGAAGAAATGCTTAACCAGCAGCAGGAAGAACAGGCCCGTGAAAAAGCAGAAAAATTAAAGGAAGTTGAACTGGTGATCAAAATGCCTGCCGGTGAGAGTGGACGCCTCTTTGGCTCGGTGACTCCGGCCGATATTGCCGGCAAATTATCTGAAATTGGCTTTGATGTAGATAAAAAAGACATCGAAGTTGATGGACCCATCAAGAGCCTGGGCAGCCATATTGCATCCTTGAAGCTGCATCCTGGTATCAAAGCCGATATTTCCATTAAAGTGGAACAAGAGGCTTAATTTCCGCTGAAAGGAGGCAGTTCAGTTTGGCTGTTATCAGTGACAGGGTACCGCCACAAAGCAAAGAAGCCGAGCAATCAGTGCTCGGATCGATGGTGCTAGATAAAGAAGCGATTTTTGCGGCGGCAGAACTTCTGGTGGAGCAGGACTTTTACAGCACCGCCCATCAAAAAATCTTTTCTGCCATTATATCTTTAAGTGAAAAGGGAGAGCCGGTTGACCTGGTTACTTTATCAGAAGAACTTCAGAGCAACCAGTGCCTTGAAGGGGTCGGCGGGCGTTCGTACCTGGTTACCCTGGCCAACTCGATCCCAACGGCGGCAAATGTACAGTACCACTCGCAGATTGTCAGGGAAAAGTCAATTCTGCGCTCCCTGATTCAAGCGGCTACTGTAATTGTTTCCCGCAGTTTTGAATCACCGCATAACGTCGATGAATTTTTAGATGAGGCGGAAAGGTTAATATTTGAAATAGGAAGCCGGGGGAAACACCAGGGTTTTGCTCCTTTAAAAGATGTCCTGGTACAAACATTCGATCGGATCGAAAAGTTATATGATGAAAAAAAAGGAGTTACCGGCCTCCCCACCGGATTTGCCGACCTGGACCGGATGTGTTTTGGCCTCCAGGAGTCCGACCTGATTATTGTGGCGGCCCGCCCCAGTATGGGGAAAACTACATTTGCCCTCAATATTGCCCAGCAAATTGCAGTCAAGGATAAAAGTCCGACTGCTTTTTTCAGCATGGAAATGTCCAGGGAACAGCTGGCCCAGCGCCTGCTCTGTGCCGAGGCACAGATTGATGCCCAAAATATGCGCCGGGGCTTTTTGTCCCAGGAGGAATGGCAGAAGTTGACCAGGGCGGTGGGACCGCTTAGCGAATCACCACTTTATATAGATGACAGTGCTTCCCTGTCTGTCATGGAAGTTAGGGCCAAGGCAAGGAGGCTTAAAGCAGAGAAAGGGTTAAATGCGATTTTTGTTGATTACCTGCAGTTGATGCGCGGCTTTAGCCGTTCTGAAAGCCGGCAGCAAGAACTTTCCGAGATATCAAGGGCGCTGAAAGCTCTGGCCAAAGAACTAAACGTTCCGGTACTTGCTCTTTCCCAGCTCAGCAGGGCCGTGGAAAAAAGGCCCGATCGCCGGCCCATCCTCAGTGATTTAATGGAATCGGGCGGTATCGAAGCAAATGCGGATGTGGTTATGTTCATTTACCGGGAGGCATACTATAACAAGGAATCCGATAAAGGAAATATTGCCGAGATCAGTATAGCCAAGCAGCGCAATGGACCGACCGGCCTGGTCGAGCTTTATTTCCTTGATCGGTATACCAAATTTGCCAATATTGCCAGGGAGCCGTCCGGTCAAGAAGGGTGAAAATCATGAATTCTGCCAGCAGTTATGATGTCATTATAATCGGAGCCGGCCCGGCCGGCATTTTTGCGGCCATGGAGCTAACTTCAAACAGCGACGCCAGGATTTTGATCATTGATAAAGGAGCCCCCCTGGAGAAGCGCAGCTGTAAAACCCAGTTGGAATATGGTCGCTGCCTTCGCTGTGACCCCTGTGCCATAACCTGCGGGTGGGGGGGAGCCGGTGCTTTCAGCGACGGCAAATTGACCTTGACCCCGGCATTTGGGGGGAATTTGGGGGAATTTGTCGATCGGGAAGTAATTGAAAAACTGATTTATGAAGTTGACGGGATTTACCTTTCGTTTGGAGCAACCGAAAAAATTTTCGGTACTGACATCGAGGCAATAAAAAAAATGGAACGATTTTCTGCGGCGGCGGGACTCAGCCTTATTCCGGCGAAAATAAGGCACCTGGGCACCGAAAATTGTTATGGTGTTCTTGAAAAAATGCAGGAAGCCTTAAAAGATCGGGTTGACATCATGATGAACACCACCGCGGAGGAACTGCTCTGTGCAGACGGAGTTATCAGTGGAGTTAAGCTGGCTTCCGGTGAGGAAATTTATGCTGATTATATTATCTGCGGGCCTGGCAGGGTCGGAGCTGATTGGATTTACCGCCAGGCAAATAAACTGGGCTTACAGGGTATCAACAACCCGGTTGATATCGGGGTCCGGGTGGAAGTTCCGGCGGTGATCATGGAAGAGCTCACTTCGAAAATTTATGAATCAAAACTGATTTATTTCACCAGCCAGTTTGATGATCGGATTCGCACTTTCTGCATGAACCCATACGGGGTCGTGGTTACAGAAAATAATGAAGGGCTGCTTACTGTAAACGGCCACAGCTTTGCCAATACAAAAACTGACAACACCAATTTCGCTTTGCTGGTCAGCAAGACTTTTACCGAACCTTTTACTGAACCAATCCGGTATGGCCGGTATATTGCCAGCCTGGCCAACATGCTAGGAGATGGAGTGATCATACAGCGGCTCGGGGATTTGCTGAAGGGCCGGAGATCTACTCCGGAGCGAATTAAACGCGGGCTGGTTCAACCCACCCTGAAAGAGGCTACGCCGGGCGATTTAAGTTTGGTCCTGCCTTACCGCTACTTGCTGGCAATAATGGAGATGCTAGAGGCCCTGGACAAGGTGGCTCCCGGGGTGAATTCCCGCCATACTCTTTTATATGGAGTGGAAGTTAAATTTTATTCTTTTAGGCTTTGCCTGAGCCGGGTGCTGGAAACGGGGATTAAAAATCTTTTTGCGGTTGGTGACGGCGCCGGTATAACCAGGGGCCTGGTTCAGGCCTCAGCAACAGGAGTACTGGCAGGACGTGAAATACTTGGCAGGATGAAAGATCAAGACTGATTTGTGCCGGCAATATTATACAGAAGGATTAGTTACATTAGTGTCGAACCTAATTTTAATTGTTGCTTATTTTAAAGGAGAGTCGATTGCTATTTTTGTTTAGATAATTTAGCATCACAGGCCTGGCATTTTAGAAAGGAACAATCAAATGAAACCTGGGTCAGTAAAAATTGTGCCCGCGGGTAAAAGACCTAAACTCAAGAACCAGCCAGGACTATTTCAAGCTGTTAATATAAACATAAAATTCATTATCTCGAGGATTAGAGCCGGCAGGTTAAAAACGTCATCTTTCATCGTGGCTTCTACATCAATCCTTATTGCTGTCCTGGTGCTGCATGCTTACCTGAGCAGTTACGTTTATGTAGTCTTTCTTGATGGCCAGGAAATAGGCTCAGTCCAGGATGCAGGACAAATAGAAACCCTGGTCGGTGAGCTTACCGATAATTTAACTGATTATTATGAAATGGAGGTAGCACCAGGAAACAAGATCAGGCTGGCAAAAGACTACAGGCCTGATGCGGTTCCCGATCTGTGGCTTGTTCAGGAAAAGCTCAGACAGCAGCTCACGTTTGTCACCGATGCTTACTTGATCATGGTTGATGAGCTGCCGGCAGTTCCTGTGGCCTCAGAGGGAGAACTTGAAAAAGCCATCGATTATATAAAGCATTTTTACCTTGATGAATATGGCGATTCCGAGATAATTGACATATCATTTGTTGAAAATATCTCCCTTAAACCCAGTATTGTGCCTCCCAAATATGTTTTTACCGGGCAAGAAGTAGTTTCTTTATTCCTTGATAGTAAGGTAGAGCGTGCAATCGATGCCGCCTACTGGTCCCAGGCCAATAAACGCAGCTTCCCGGGTCATCATCAATATAACAATTACGCTACACCCAGTTCTGGTTCTTTAAATAGTGAATCCGCGGTTCATTCTAACTATAATGATCTTCAAAAAGAACATGTTAATAATGCCGTTATTAATGTAAAACTAATCGAAGAATTAAGGGTTACTGAAAAGATACCGTTTGAAGTAGAAACCATTTGTGATGATGAGATGTGGATAGTTCAAAAAGAGATAACTTCTCCCGGCCAGGAAGGCATAAAGGAAATTGTTTATCATATAATCCATGAAAACGGACAGGAAATTGATAAAATCAAAGTCAGCGAAGCCATTGTCGAAGAACCTGTTTTCCAAGTTGAAACTCGGGGCACAGCACAAGTCCCTTCCAAGGGAACCGGGAAGTTTATATGGCCTGTTGAAGGCGGAGGAGAGGTTACGCCTGGCAGGGGTTTCAGTTCCTGGCATACCGGTATCGATATTGATGCCGAAACCGGGACTAACATCCTTGCCGCCGACAGCGGGATAGTCTGGTTTTCTGGATTTGGAGGTTCGCAGGGTAATTATATAATCCTTTATCACGGCAGGTACTGGACCTTGTACCTGCATAACCATTTCAATCATGTTAACAGGGGCAACAAAGTAAACCAGGGAGATGTAATTGCCGAAGTTGGTTCCACGGGACGATCAACCGGATCACACCTTCATTTTGAAGTAAGGCGCGATGACGGCAGTGGAGAATGGCATGCCTACTACCAGCATAAACCTGTAGATCCGCTCCAATTTTTCAGGCCTTAAGATGCACTTGCATAAAAATGCATAGTCGTGGTTAACTAAATGAAACGGCAGGTGGTTTATGTCACACGTCTATTTTAGTCAATATAATATAATAAAATGAAGGGTTTTAGATAAATAACGCGAAGTTTTATGTTTACTAAAAAACGGGGTGGTCAATGTGGCTGAAACAATCCTGGTGGTAGATGATGAAAAGCCTATAGTGGAAATACTTCAGTATAACCTGGAGAAAGAAGGGTATAATGTAGTCACCGCATATGACGGGGAAGAGGCTCTTAGCTTGGTGGAAAAGGATGCCCCAAGTTTGATAGTATTAGATATTATGCTGCCTCAAAAAGACGGGTTTACTGTATGTCGTGAAATACGGTCTCAATGGGACATTCCTATAATTATGTTAACAGCCAAGGAAATGGAAAT
Source organism: Syntrophomonadaceae bacterium (assembly GCA_003554615.1). Lineage (GTDB taxonomy): Bacteria > Bacillota > Dethiobacteria > DTU022 > DTU022 > B1SED10-74M. Next base: position 28,451 of record PWGX01000014.1, on the reverse strand, counting down.
GGATAAGGTTTTAGGCCTTGAATTGGGGGCGGATGATTATGTTACAAAGCCTTTCAGCGCCCGTGAGGTTACTGCAAGGGTCAAGGCCCTGTTACGCCGCAGTAAGCTGGAAGAACGCCATCCGGGAGATAGCAAAAACAAGATTAAAGCGGGTTCAATAGTAGTAGATCAAAACGAGATGCAGGTTTATAATTTAGGAAAACCCATAGAACTAACCCTGCGCGAGTACAACCTTTTACTGCATATGATCATGAAACCGGGTTTTGTTTTTAGCAGGGAACAGCTTTTAGATCAAGTCTGGGGTTATGATTATATTGGAGACGATCGAACCGTGGATGTAACTATCAGGCGGCTTCGTGAAAAACTTGAGCAGGATCCCGCCCACCCGGAGTATATTAAAACAAAAAGGGGCGTCGGTTATTATTTTAGGACGCTTTAACTTTTTTAACAGCCTCCAGTGGAAAATAATTTTTATTTACCTCACCTTAATTTTGTTTTCTCTTCAATTGATCAGCGTCTACCTGGTCCAATCCCTGGAGCAATACTACCTGAGCAACTACAAGGAAAACCTGGAAAACCAGGCCCGGCTGCTTTCGGTTTTTATTAAACCTGGTTTTGGTGAAGGTGAGGAGTGGGCGGAAGACACTGTCCGTCTGGCCCGGGAGTTCAGGGATTTGCATGAAATGGAGATTATCGTCCTCGATAATTATGCCCAGATTGTGGGAACTTCTGGCAGTCAGGTTAATGTGGGACGTCGGTTAATCCGTGATGAGATTACCCGGGCTCTTGCCGGCACCCTCAGCGACAATATGCGCTATGATCCGGTGAACGAAGAAAGACGCTATTATATGGCTTATCCGATCGAAAATAATCAGCGGATAATCGGGGTCATTTATTTAAGCGGCTCCTTGAGATCAGTAGATGAAACCCTGAGCGAAGTAAAAACGATCCTCCTCAGCGGGGTGGGCCTGGCCCTGGCTGTAAGCTTTTTCCTGGGGATTGTTTTGACAAGGACTATTACCCTACCGATTAAGGAAGTGACCGGTCAAGCTCATGAAATGGCCGGAGGTGACTTTTCTCGTAAAATTAAAGTTCAAACTCCCGATGAAATTGGAGAACTTGGGGAAACCTTCAACTACCTGGCAGAACGCCTCAGTCATACTATAGATGAAATGTCAACCGAAAAAAACAAGGTGGAAGCGATAATTAATAATATGAGTGAAGGGGTGGCCGCCCTTAACGGCAAAGGGCACCTGATCCAAATAAATCCTTCCGCCCGACGCCTGATAAAGAACCTTAACCTGAAGGTGCCGGCATTAAACCGTTCCGGGTTTGGCCTGTTGCGAAGCCTGATCGGTTCGGAAGCCACCCGCCGCTTTGTCCGGAAACAAGAACCACTCACAGCTGAGATATCCAGCCAGGATCCGGCTTGCACCATGCAGGTAAAAATTGCTCCTTTTAAGGTTGATAAAGGCAAGCTTGACGGGACCCTGATCGTACTTCACGATATTACCAGGGAAAGAGAACTGACCCGACGGCAGGAAGAATTTGTGGCTGATGTATCTCATGAGCTCAGGACCCCTCTGGCGACGGTAAAAAGTTATGTGGAGACTTTGCTGGACGGTGCGGCTGAAGATCCCCAGGCACGCACCCGGTTTTTAAATGTTCTGGCCAAAGAAACAGAGAGGATGGTCAGAATGGTTAAAGATTTGCTGGTTTTATCCCAAATGGACTCAAACCGGGTGGACTGGGAAAAAACTGAGATGGATCTTAGAAGCACGGCCCTGGAAGCCGCCGGGCAGGCCAGGCAAAAACTTAGAGGCGAACTGCCTGCTGTTAAAGTAATGATAGAACCCGATTTTTCAAAAGCTTTTGCGGATCGGGACAAGATAATGAGAGTATTTACCAATTTGCTAAATAACGCCCTTAAATATACACCGCCTGATGGTGAAGTAAGAGTTAGCGCCGTAGAACAGGATCATCATATCAAAGTCTCCATCGAAGATAATGGCAGCGGTATAAGCGAAGAAGAACTGCCCCATATATTTGAAAGGTTCTACAGGGTTGAAAAGACTCGAAGCCGGGATTTTGGCGGGACCGGTCTCGGCCTGTCCATAGCTCGTAAAATTATCGAGGCCCATGGTGGTAAAATATGGATAGATAGTGCGCCTGGAGCAGGAACAAAAGTCTCTTTTACCCTGCCTGGAAATCCAGGGGAGGGGGTTGAATGATGGAGCAGTTAAAAACAGTATTGCTTCTTTTCCTGGTGGGGCTGAGCCTGTTTTTGACCTACCAACTTTGGTATGGGCAGAAGCCTGCTGAACTGATAGCTGATGATGTCTATGAACAAGTAGATGTTGAGCCACCCAGGCCGCTTGAAGACGCCATTGTCCCCGACCATATTGTCGTTAGAAATAGTAGTAACAGTAATAACAACAATAATAACAACAATGATAACAACAATGATAACAACAATGATAGCTATAATAATGACAATAATGATGAAAGTATTTTACTGTTCAGGAAAGGTGGCCCTGGGTTTGAGCAGCTTTGGGAGGAGCTATCGGGACTGCTTAAAACCATAGAAAACAATTTTGTTTCCGGTGAGCAAAATGCTCCTCCTGAAGAAGCAGTTAAATGTTTAAGCAGTTATTTTAAACCTCAACTTCCAGTTGGCAATGAAATGCCCTGGTTGCCGGGGCTTTCCGAGGACAGAATTGAAACTCTTGTTCTATACTGTTTTGAAGACACCTACTGGTTGTCAATAGGCCAGTCTATATCTGATAAGCATCTGCTTTTGGAGGAAGACAGGGCTGCATTGATATTATCGTTGATCGAGGATGTTTCGAATAATGAAACAGCAGTGCACATATCCCTTACCCGGGAAATTGTTAATGAAATTATTGATTTGGATATTGATATTAGTGCTCCTGTTTTTGTGCCCCGGGACGAAATAACAATGAAGGAACTTAATTTAGAAGCTGAGAACCTGGAAAAAGAACTGCTGCTTAAAACCTTCTTTGTTGATTACAACCTGGCTCGGGTCATTGAAGAACGAGACGGCAGCCTGTTATATACTGACGGCGAAAAAGGTTTGCGATTAACGGATACCGGGTTTGAATATTCTCATCCCCTTATGGAAGAAGGGCATACAACTTTAACTTACAGCGAAGCGCTTCGTAACAGCAGCAGTTTGATCAGTTATCATGGTGGCTGGCAGGAAAGCCTGCGCCTTGAAAAAGTTGCCCTGGAAAGCAGGGGAGGTTCAATTTTTTTCGAATCTAAATGGTCAATATATTATGATGGGTATCCTTTGCTGACAGGGCAGCCCACTAAAATTTCATTTAATGATCTGGGGTTGTTTCATTTCACCAGATTTCTTTTCAATCCGGCTGCGGAGCCTGAAGAGCATGTTGATGGGCTGCCTACCGATGGGGGAAATGAGACTGTTACAGCTACTTTGTGGAGCGAAGCGCTCTTGAAAGCCACAGACGAAGTAATAGATGACCACAGTCCCGAGGCAGGCGCCAGGGTGCGGTTGGAATCAATGGAACTCGGATATGCTGTAACCGGAACAGAAGCCTCACCGGAAGGGATTCCGGTCTGGGTAATCACAATTAACGGAGAAAAAGTGATTATGAAAGCTCATAATCTGGAAATAATTAGCGAGGAGGATTTGCTTTGAATCTCGGCCGGGCTAAACTAATACTTATTATAGCCTTTACCGGGCTTAATATATTCCTTGGCTATCAATTATTCTGGCCAGATTTTGGCCGCTTGACAGAGGTTTCCGTTACTGCCGAAGACCTCCGGGAAGCTGAACAAAAGCTCGCTGAAAACAACTTCGTGCTTGATGCGTCTTTTGATCGGTCACCCCAGACCAGTGATTTTATAACTGTTTCCCCGGACTGGAAGATCAGGCAGGCGCTTTTATATGAACTCATTAAGACCGGTGTTCAAATAGAAGAAACTGAACATACAACTTACTATCGCTCGGATAACAGGGTTGCCGTTATCCATACCAGCGGCCTGATCCAAATATTCTATAGTTCCGGCTCCAGTGTCTCCCTGGGTGAAAATGGTACTGATCTGGACCAGGGCGATTTAAAAAACCGGGTGGAAGAGTTTCTGGCTGAAAAGGAGCTGTTCCCTAAAGAAATTAATTTTGACTACCTGGAGCATAAAGATGACGGCAGTATAGCCTTGAATTACCATCAACTCCTTGGTGACATGCCAATTTATTCAGGACAAATAAAAATTGTCATAGACGGCGATCAGGTTAAAGCAGTTGAAATCTACTGGCTTGAGCTTGCTGAACGAGCACCGTCCCGGGAAATGGAAGTTATTTCGCCGACTGAAGCATTAAAAAACCTGGTTTCTGAATTAGGCCCCGTTTCCGAGGAACGTATTATTAAAAAAATTGATCTGGGTTATTACAGTGGGGAATATGATGCGGAAAAGTGGGAAGTGCCCCCGGTCTGGCGTATCGCCCTTGATAATAATCAGTATTATTATATTAATGCTTTTACCGGCAATTTGGAAAAAGATACAGTTATACCGGAGCAGCTTTAATTTATCGCTTCAGGATAACATTTAATGTTATAATAATTGGAACGGAGGTAAATATGGAAAACTTCATAGTAAAAGGAAACGTCAGTTTATCGGGCAATGTTAAAATCAGCGGCTCCAAAAATGCTGCAGTGGCAGTGCTTCCGGCTGTTGTGCTCTCCAGGGAAAATGTTTACCTGGAAAATTTGCCTGATATAACCGATGTCCGCACCATGATTGAAATACTGGAAAACCTTGGGGTTTCAATCCGCAGGCGCGGCAGAAATGCCCTGGACTTAACGCCCGGGAACCTATCCAAGATTGCCCCGGCTTATGAACTGGTCAAAAAAATGAGGGCCTCATACTATTTTATGGGCAGCCTTTTAGCCCGCTTTGGCCGGGCTGAGGTGCCGATTCCCGGGGGCTGTGATCTGGGGCCCCGCCCCATTGATCAGCATCTAAAAGGGTTTACGGCATTAGGAGCCGACATTAATATAGAGCATGGTATGATCAATATGAATGCCGATAAACTGGTAGGAGCACATATATATCTGGACGTGGTCAGCATTGGCGCTACTGTTAACCTGGTGCTGGCAGCGTCGGCAGCCGAAGGAAGGACGGTCCTCGAGAATGTCGCCAAGGAGCCTGAAATTGTTGATCTGGCTAACTTTTTGAATGCAATGGGGGCCAAAATCCGGGGGGCAGGGACCGATGTGATCAGAATTGACGGTGTCAAAAATTTTCACGGCGCCGCCCATGCCGTGATTCCGGATCGTATTGAAGCCGGCACTTTCATGCTGGCTGCAGCTGCCACCGGGGGGAACGTAATGGTGGAAGATGTTATTCCCAAGCACCTGGAAGCGATAACGGCTAAACTTCGTGAAACCGGTGCAAAAGTGGAGGTTGAACCCGAACGGATCAGGGTTAAAGCTCCCGATCCCCTTTCTGCTTCCGATTTAAAGACCTTTCCCTATCCGGGATTTCCCACTGATCTTCAACCGCCCGGGATGGTTTTGTTAACTGCCGCCAAAGGTCTTAGCGTGATAACTGAAAATGTTTTTGACGGACGTTTTAACCAGGTTGATGAGTTAAAAAGAATGGGAGCCAGAATAAAGGTTGAAGGCCGAACCGCCCTGGTTGAAGGAGGAACCCGGTTATCGGGAGCCCCGGTAACAGCCCATGATCTTCGTTCTGGTGCCGCATTAATAATTGCCGCCCTGATGGCGGATGGGGAAAGCAGAATCAATGCTGTAGAGCATGTCGATCGGGGATACGAAAAATTTGAACAGAAACTTATCGATTTAGGGGCGTCTATTAAAAGAAGAAGCGAAGCTGGACAGGAAAAGCTTTCAACTAATCAAGACTGATTTGTAACACCTGCGAGCCATTTTATCTTTACGCGGAAAGTATCTTAATGTAAACTGTTCTTTAAACGGATGTTAAAGAGAACATCGAGCAACAAGCCGAATGACCGCTATAATAAATTTAACCACCATAATAACAGCACCCTTTATAAAACAACCGGCAATATATACCCCTTTCTTTTTAATTCGGCTTGATCATATAAGGAGGTTTTTTATGGAACGCCACCATGGATTTAATAATCGCTCTCACCGGGGGGGAGCCTGGACTTTTATTGGTTACATTTCTTTCGGTATTTTGGGCATCCTGTTGGGCGCCGCCCTGGTGTATGGATTGTTTTTCCTATACCTGGTTCCCCAGGCTGAAGAAGGAGTTGTTGTGACGGACCCTGAAGAAAACGGGGCCGTGGAAGATGTGCCCTTACCGGCCCCTGAAAGAGACGAAAATATAGTCGATGTTGTTGAACAGGTAATGCCTGCCGTAGTCGGAGGGAGCAGCCATTTTGATGTTGCCGAATTCGAAGGCCTGCCTTTTGAGCAGACCGAATCAGCCTCCGGTGTAATAATTTCTCCGGACGGTTATGTCATTACCAACCATCATGTAATTGAAAATGCTGAAGAAATCAAGGTCATCATGCCTGAAAAAGGAATTTTTGAGGCAGAACTGGTTGGCTCCGATAAAATGACCGATCTGGCTTTGCTGAAGATTGACGAAAGAGACCTGACTTATGTACCGCTTGCCGACTCAGGAAAGAGTCGGGTCGGTGAAACAGTCCTGGCCATAGGCAATCCGCTTGGGCTTCAACAGAGCGTAACAGCAGGCATAATCAGTGCGGTAGAGCGCCAGGTAATGATCCCGGGTACTGATTATGCCTACACTTTTATCCAGACCGATGCGGTTGTAAACCCCGGAAACAGCGGTGGCCCGCTGGTTAACCTTAATGGAGAAATAGTAGGAATTAATACGGCAAAAATAGCTCTTCCCGGTGTTGAAGGTATTGGCTTTTCTGTTCCCAGCAATACCGTAGATCGAGTAACCAGGGATTTCCTGGAATACGGCAGGGTGTTTCGTCCCCACATGGGCGTTTTGATCGAAGACTGGCTTGATTATGACGATCCGGAGCCTGATATGGGGGGGCGCCTGGTCGACGTCGTCCCCGATAGCCCTGCTGATGAAGCGGGATTGGTTCCGGGCGATATAATTGTCTCCATAGATGATCAGCGTATAGATTTCCTGGCTCAACTCTTTGACATCATGTTGTATTATTATCCGGATGATACGGTTACTATTACTTTTTATCATGATGGGGAGCAAATGGAAACTACCCTTACCTTTGAAGAACGTCCCGATAATTTAAATGAAGAACCGCTGTTCCCCGAAGATTAGGTACTTGAAAATACTAAAAGATATGTTTTGTAAAGTGGAGGCCATAACTTGCGTCTGACTTTTATTTTCATCGATGGTGTCGGCCTTGGCGGGCAGGAATCCAATAATCCGTTTGTATATATGGATACACCCGGTTTGTCAAATCTGCTTGAAGGGAAGCGCTTTACAAAAAGAGCTGTCGGGCATGCAAGTACAAAAGCATCACTTTTGAGCCTTGATGCCACCCTGGGGGTAGGTGGATTGCCCCAGAGTGCAACCGGCCAGGCTTCAATTTTTACCGGGAAAAATGCCGCTGCTTTTCTGGGCCGGCATCTGCGCGGCTTCCCCAATAATTCACTCAGGAGGCTGATTGCTGAAAAATCCCTGTTTAAGCAGTTAAAACAGTTAGGATACCGGGTTGTTTTTGCCAATGCCTACAGGCCCCCTTTTTTTGAACTGCTGCGCCGGGGGCTCCCGGGATCCCGCTACTCTTGCTCGACTTTAATTACTTATTATGGAGGCCTTCCATTTTACAGCCTTGAAGATATCAAGGCAGGCAGGGCTTTGTATATGGATATAACCAACGAAATATTACAGCGCCTGCAGTTTGATGTGCCGCTGCTAACTCCGGAGCAGGGTGCAAAACAACTGGTTGACATCAGCAGAAAATTTGATTTTTGTTTATTCGAATATTTTCTTAGCGATTTAGCCGGTCACCTGGCAGACAGCAACGAGGCCGGCGCAGTAGTGAACAAGCTTGATCAGTTTATCGGCAGCCTTGCCGATCAAATCGACCCGGAAGAGGAGATGCTAATTGTTACCAGCGATCACGGCAACCTTGAAGATGTTACCAGGCGCGATCATACCTTGAACCGGGTGCCCCTCCTCATGGTCGGTGATATAAGTTTGCGCTTCGGATGGGATAAAGATTTAAGTGATTTGACCGACCTCCTTCCAATGGTGAAAAAGCTCCTTGAGACAGGCGGCTCCGACAAGCGCTTGGCCGGAGAGATGAGCACTTAATTTTTAGTTGACAGGAGATAATGAAAGCTAGTATGACAGGAGCTATGAATGTTAAAAAAATAACTGTTGGGATGTTTGCTACAAACTGTTACCTGGTTTCCTGTCCTGAAACCGGTGAAAGTGTTGTGATTGATCCCGGAGCGGATGGGAAAAGAATAGGGGAAAAAATAAAAGCACTTGATATAAAAGTAAAATATATTGTAAATACCCACGGCCATGTTGACCACATTGGGGCCAATGGCAAATTAAAAGAAGAGTTGAGCGTGCCGGTGCTGTTATCTTCAAAAGACCTCGATATATATAGAAACCCGGGATTTGGACTGCGGTTTGTTCTTGGAAAGCAGCCTGAACCGGATCAATATATTAAGGAGGGAGACTATGTCAGTTTCGGCAGCCTATCCCTGTTGATTATGGAAACACCCGGACATACACCCGGTGGAGTGTGCCTCTCTGGAGAAAACACTGTTTTTTGTGGAGACACCCTCTTTGCCGGCTCTGTTGGACGGACTGATTTGACTGGAGGTTCATACTCAACATTGATAAAAAGCATTCGTGAGCAGCTGGTTAATTTACCACCTGAAACCGTTGTTTATCCGGGGCACGGTCCTGCTACAACTATTGGCGAAGAAATTGCATCTAACCCATTTATAAGTTAGGAACAGTGTATTAGAATATTACTGCTGTTACTTTTTCCGCAGCACGGGTAAAAAGTATTATTTTTTATTATTTCAGCAGGAGTATTTTAGGTAATAGAGAATAGAATAACACGTAGGAAAGAAATTAATAATACTTCTCTGATCCAGGAAGGCTTACCTGATGAAATGCAATCTAATAGATTCTGTCCCCACTTAAAGGTATTAGAAACAATAATGTCGACTGTTAATCTCCAGTAGACGATTAACTTGATAGTTCTATTCCCGGTTGCTGGAATGGAGTTATAACCGGATTAAATATACTTAAACTTTAGCAGTCGGCCGGCCTTCAGGTGTGTGAACTCTGAAGTATAACTCCGTTTGAGCCAGGTAAATATTTTAAAGGACCAACGGGAATCAAAACATATTGGGGCTGAGGGCATCCGGTTTTTAGCACCGGGCCTGATATATGCGCCCGGATTTCCTCCGGCCGAAGCTTCGACCAGTTTGCTGCCTTGACAGATTTGAAATGTGGTTTCAGCGGGCCTTTTACTCCTGGTCGTAAACACAACTTCCCGGACATAGCAACCCTGATAACAGACAGGCGGGTTGATTTTCTCGCCATGCAATATGACTGCTTCGAGATTGCCCGGGATTAACTTTAGGGGTTATTAATAAAAGGTGGTGTTTTGTAGTGGATATAAAAAAACTGCAAACGATGAATTTGAACGAACTGCATCGTTTGGCAAAAGAACATGAAATTAAAGGGCAGTCAACCATGCGTAAACAGGAACTTATAGAGGCCCTGACCAAGCTTTTTTCGGAAAACGGAGAACAATCTTCATCTTCAGGAATGCTGGAAATAATGCCGGACGGGTTTGGTTTTTTACGTCGGAAAAAATACCATTTTTCCGAAGATGACATATATATTTCCGCATCGCAAATCCGGCGCTTCAATATGAGGACAGGCGATATAATAAGCGGGCGGATTCGTCCGCCAAAAGACAACGAACGTTATTATGCACTTCTCCAGGTTGAAAAAATCAATGATGAAGATCCGGAAAAACTATCCAGCCGGCCGCCGTTTTCATCCCTGGTTCCAATTCATCCCGATGAACCGATAAAAATGGAGACCCAGGGCCATATTCTATCGACCCGCATTATTGATTTGCTGATCCCGATCGGCAAGGGGCAACGGGGGTTGATTGTATCACCCCCTAAAGCAGGCAAAACGATGCTTTTAAAGCAGCTTGCCAACAGTATTTCTACCAACCATCCTGAAATTAAATTAATCATTTTGCTGATTGACGAGCGGCCTGAAGAAGTTACCGACATGGAACGCAGCGTTGATGCCGATGTGGTCAGTTCAACATTCGATCAGAAGCCGGAAAACCACATACGCCTGGCTGAGCTGGTTTTAGAGCGTTCACAGCGCCTGGTTGAGCAGGGCCGGAATGTTGCCGTCTTGATCGACAGTATCACCAGGCTTACTCGTGCTTACAACCTGGTTATTCCGCCGAGCGGCAGAACCCTTTCCGGTGGGATTGACCCCAGCGCTTTCTACAAGCCTAAACGGTTTTTCGGTGCCGCCAGGAATATCGACCAGGGCGGAAGCCTGACAGTGCTGGCTACAGCCATTGTGGAGACCGGCAGCAGAATGGATGATGTAGTTTACGAAGAATTCAAAGGGACCGGAAACATGGAACTTCATCTTGACCGTCGGATTTCCGAGCGCAGGATTTTCCCGGCCATCGACATTTCCCGTTCCGGCACCCGCCGTGAAGAATTGCTGCTTGATGAGCACAAAATTGAACTGATGTGGGCTTTGCGCCGGGCCATGGGCAGCAGCACCAGTATCGAATTTTTAGAAAAGCTCATGGACAGGCTCAGAAAAACCAAGTCCAATGAAGAATTCTTAAGTAACATGCATACTATGTAGTAAGATCCGGGAAATGAATTAGATTATGTTTCAGCCCAGTAAGCAAAACGAGCATACACATAGTTGATTGAGTAACGGAGAGAGATGATTGATAAAAAGAATTAAACCCCGGCGATAATTAAATGCCAGAATGAGAGCCGGCTGAAAATAAAAATCAGCCGCTCTACAATACAGGAAGCTTTCAGCTTCTTGGAGCCAATTGGAATTTTAGAGACCAGATCGGGCGAAGAAACTTTCATGACATTATTGCCTGGCACTTAAGGAGCAATCCAGCCTCTTATCATTTAGCATAATTCTTTCGAAGAGAAGATTTGCTCTTCCAGGGCAAATGCTCGCTTAAGCTCGCATATTACAAATAAAAACTATAAATATATTTTAGAGAAAGGTATTTAGATTTAACCTTGCCGATTCTAGTGGCTATTGTTTTTTGTCTAGTTGCAGAATAAAAGGCAATATGCTATGATTTGACTTTGAGGAAAGGACTAAGGAGGATACAGCTAAAGGAGGATACAGCTAATGAAACCAAACATACACTCCGAATATCATTGTGCCCGGGTGACCTGCGCATGCGGCGAGTCATTTGAGGTTGGTTCCACCAGGGAATCACTGAAAGTGGAGATCTGTTCTAAATGCCACCCGTTTTTTACCGGTAAGCAGAAATTTGTCGACACCGGCGGACGCGTTGAACGCTTTAAACGTAAATACGGTATGTAAAGCGTTGAGCAGGGCCTGCGTGCTCTGCTTTTTTCTTGTATAAAAGAAGGGATAATAAATGAACAATACTCATAAGGTCGGCGGACAGGCTGTTTTAGAAGGGGTAATGATGCGTTACCGTGATCGGATGGCGATTGCCTGCCGGCGGGGCGATGATACAATCAGCATTCATTGCGAAACCTTGCAACCCCTGGCTAAAAAATTCCCTCCTCTGGGATGGCCGATAATTAGGGGGGCTGTTGCATTTTTTGAAGCCCTGGTCCTGGGTGTGCGGGCTCTAAATATTTCCGCAGCCGAGGCCCTGGCCGAAGAAGAAGAGGAGTTGACCGGCTGGCACAGTTTTTTGATGGTGGTACTGGGACTGGGGTTGGGAGTAAGCCTATTTTTTATTTTGCCCACCTATTTGGTCCGCTTTTTACCGGAGTGGCCCCCAATCTGGCTAAACCTGATTGAAGGTATGGTCCGACTGGCTATATTTATAGCCTACATAGTGCTTATTACCCGCTGGGGAGACATCCAGCGATTTTTCCAGTATCATGGCGCAGAACATAAGGTGATTTACGGTTATGAAAGCGGTCAGACTCTTGATTTAAACCGAATTGATGATTTTTCTACCCGCCATCCCCGCTGTGGAACCAGCTTTATTCTTACGGTGATGGTAGTCAGTATAGTCCTGTTTTCATTTTTTGGCTGGCCTGATTTGGCCCAGCGTATTGCCTTAAGGTTGATATTGCTGCCGCTCGTGGCCGGACTGTCTTACGAAGCAATTCGGTACTCGGCCAGAAGCACTTCACCCCTTGTCGGGTTGATGGTTGCTCCGGGCCTGTGGCTGCAGAGACTGACGACCCAGGAACCCGACAAAAACCAGCTTGAAGTGGCCCTTTCGGCCCTGAAAGCGGTGCTGGAACCGGAAGAAGAACAAACAAAAACTGCCTCTGAAGGCGAGGCAGAGGTGACTGCAGATGCGAGATAAGCTTGATACGATTGAAAATAGATACGATGAACTGGAACAGTTGCTCAGTGATCCCAGTGTTCTCGAAAAAAGGGACGAATGGATGAAGCTGTCCAAGGAACTGGCTTCCATCAGTTCGGTAGTGGGTCTTTACCGCCGGCTGAAAAAAGTAGATCAGGAAATAGAAGAAGCTGAAGAAATGCTTTCCGGAAATGAAGACGACGAAATGGAAGAGTACCTTAAAGATGAAGTTGAAGAATTAAGGCAGGAGAAAGAGAAAATTGAATCCGAGCTGAAGCAGGAACTCCTGCCCAAAGATCCATATGACGATAAAAATGTTTTCATCGAAATAAGGGCGGGAACCGGTGGAGAAGAAGCGGCGCTCTTTGCCGCGGATCTGTTAAAAATGTATTCCAAGTACGCCGAACAAAAAAATTACAAGGCCGAAATTGTGGAATCCCATCCCACCGATATCGGGGGATACAAGGTGGTTATCCTCGGGATTGAAGGTAAAGGAGCCTACAGCCGCCTGAAGTTTGAAAGCGGTGTGCACCGGGTTCAACGCATTCCGTCAACAGAATCCGGGGGACGGATTCACACATCCGCCGCCACTGTGGCCGTGCTTCCGGAAGTCGAAGAAGTTGATGTGGAAATCAACTCCCAGGATCTGCGGGTTGATACTTTTTGCGCGACCGGGCCTGGAGGGCAGAGCGTGAACACCACCCAGTCCGCGATTCGGATTACCCACCTTCCCACCGGCCTGGTGGTCAGCTGCCAGGACGAAAAATCTCAACTCCAGAACAAGGAGAAAGCCATGCGAATCCTGCGCAGCCGTCTTCTCGATAAATATATTTCCGAGCAGACTGCCGAAATGGCGGAAGCCAGAAAAACCATGGTCGGGAGCGGCGATCGCAGTGAGAGGATCCGCACCTATAATTTCCCCCAAAACCGGGTCACTGATCACCGGATTGGAATGACCCTGCATAAGCTGGAGCTGGTCCTTAACGGCGATCTTGATGAAATAATTGAAGAGCTGATCGCCAATGAACGGGCTGAACTGCTGAAAGAAACGGGGAGTTGAGCAGCCCGTGACTAACCGGACGATTAAGGAAGCTCTGCAGGGAGCTTCTTTTTATTTAAAGGAAGCAGGTATTGAAAATTCCCGTAAAGAGGTGGAATATCTGTTGGCCAGGATCATGAAACTGGATCGGCTTCAGCTGTTATTGCGCCAGGACGAGAATATTTCCCCGGAAATAAATGAAGCTTTCCAGGCTGCTGTTAGGCGCAGGAGCCTTGAAGAACCGGCGGCCTACATTGCCAAAGAAAAGTATTTCTATGGCAATCGCTTTACGGTAAACAGTGATGTTTTAATTCCCAGGCCGGAAACTGAGTTGATCGTGGACCTGGCCCTGGAAAAAGCCGACTGGATTAAAACCGGGCTTAACAGGCGCATTTCCTGTGCAGACCTGGGCACAGGCAGCGGAGCACTTGCAGTTACCCTTGCTTTGCTGCTGCCCGACTCGGAAGTTTGGGCGGTTGATATTTCGGAGGCTGCTCTGCAGGTAGCCAGGCTTAATGCTTATGATCATGGTGTGCACGACCGGATCCGGTTTTTTCGGAGCAACTTTTTTGAGACCTTCGATCATTTAAGAGAAAAACCCAAATTTAACCTGGTTGTTTCCAATCCGCCTTACCTGGACAAAAAGGAGATCAAAGACCTTCCTAAAGGGGTAAAAGATTACGAGCCGTTAAGGGCCCTGGATGGGGGATTCGACGGGCTGGAAGGGTACCGGCGTATTCTCGGCCGGTTGGAAGAATACGCAGCTGCCCCGGCGGTGCTCCTGATGGAGGCCGGTGCCGGCCGGAAACAAGAAATAGAAACTCTCTGTTCTGAAACAGGGCTTTTCAGTTCGATAAACTGGTATTTCGACCTGAACGGCTGGCCGAGGGTTATAGAAGGAATTATGCCTTAATCTCGTTTGCGCCCGGCCGGCTAATTCAGCCTCTTGCCGGTGGAAGTTATGGTTAATTTTCCGTGCTTGACCCCTTTAACCCCGATCAACTTGCCGGCCAGATCCCTGGCTTCGCTTGCCTTGCCCTTGATGACCATAACTTCCAGGCAGTGATCGTGTTCCAAATGGACATGCATAACAGATATAATCATTTCGTGATGTTCATGCTGGAGCTCCAGGAGCATATCGCTCAAGCCGCGGACATGATGGTTGTATATAATGGTTACTGTACCTGCAACTTCTTCATCTTCCTGCGACCACTCCAGTTCTACCAGCTGGGCCCTAACCAGGTCGCGGATTGCTTCCGAGCGGTTTGGATAGCCGTGTTTTACAATTTCCTGGTCCAGCCGGGCAAGCAGATCCCTTTCCATAGATATTCCAAAACGGATTAGTTCAGACAACCGTCCAGCACCTCCAGAAATTTTGTCATGATTATAACACATTGAAACAGGGAAAAGGCAGGATTGTGGAGAATACTTTATCTGTAAAGCTGTGATATCCCTGATTTATGGTGCTGACAGTTATTTTGTCCCACCTCGGGGCCTGTACATCCAGGAATTCGATTCGTGCAGCTCAAATAAATTGAAAAAGCAATTTGACTGCTTTAAAATAATTGAAGTGAACAGCACTAAATCATAATATTCAGCTTCTGCGGGAGGTCAGGCATTGTTCTGGGAAATCGCCTTTACTACACTGGGCGGCTTGGGCCTGTTTTTGTTTGGCATTCAAATTATGGCTTCCGGGATGCAGAAAGCGGCAGGAGATCGCTTTCGGCGGATCCTGGAAGTCCTGACTAATAAACCGGTAATTGGTGTTTTAACCGGAATTATTGTTACTATTCTGGTTCAGAGTAGCAGTACTGCAAGTGTAATGGTCGTCGGTTTTGCCAATGCCGGGCTGATGAACCTTTCCCAGGCAATAAGCGTGATCATAGGCGCCAATGTGGGGACCACCGTTACTGCCCAGCTGGTTTCTTTCGAAATCTGGGTTATTGCCCTGCCTGCAATCGGGATCGGTGCCCTCCTGAACTTCTTCGGAGTGCGCCGGTTCCAGCGCTACCTAGGGCAGACGGTGCTCGGACTGGGTTTGTTGTTTTTAGGCATGATCACGATGTCTGAAGGAATGAGCCCCCTGCGGGATCTGGATGCCTTTTATGATATACTCATGCAGTTCAGCCGCTATCCGATTTTGGGCATCCTGGCCGGGGCTGTTTTTACAGCCCTGATCCAGAGCAGCAGCGCAGCAACCGGTGTAATTATCGCTTTAACCACCCAGGATTTAATCCCCTTTGATTCTGCTGTTCCCCTTATTTTGGGCACCAACATCGGAACCAGCATTACGGCTATATTGGCCGGTATTGGCGCCAACGTGGCAGCGCGCCGGGCGGCGGCGGCCCATGTTGTTTTTAATGTTGTAGGTGTAATCCTGGTTCTCATATTCCTCGGCCCCTTCACCAGCGTCATCGTGGAGACGGCTGAAGCAGTCCCCAGGCAGGTGGCCAACACCCATACCGCGTTTAATGTTTTCAATACCCTGGTATTTTTGGTATTCCTGAAATATTTTAACCGGCTGATCTGCTATATTATCCCCGGAGAAGATTCAAAGGTGGATTTTGGGCCCAAATACCTTGACGCACGGATTATGAAAACACCGGCCGTAGCTATCGGCGGGGCCAAACAGGAGCTGCTGCGCATGGCCGGTATTGCCCGGGAAATGCTGGACGAATCGATGCAGGTTTTCCTTAACAAGGACCTTAAAAAAATTAAGCACATCGATCAGATGGAAGAATTGATCGATGGCCTGGAAAAAGAGATTAACGTTTACCTTTCCGAGCTTTCGCAGCATTCCATGTCTCAGCAGCAGACTAAAATGGTGGGCAACCTGATGTCGGCGGCAAACGACCTGGAACGCATTGGAGATCATGCTGAAAACATCATGCAGCTTGGAGAAATGAAGACCGAAGAAAGACTCCCCTTTACCAACGTGGCCCAGGAAGAAATTATAGAATTCAGCACCAAGATTGCTTCTATGCTTAACAGGGCGGTAATTGCTTTTGAACATGTCGACAAGGATATGGCCGCCGAAGTTGCTACCGAAGATGACGAGATTGATGCCCAGGAAAAAATTCTACGCAATAAGCATATTGATCGCATTAATACAAAACTATGCCATCCCGCGGCAGGAGTTATATACCTCGATTTGCTCAGCAACCTGGAAAGGGTTGCCGATCACGCCAAGAATATCGCCGAGCTTGTTTTAGAAGAATAATTTACCTGAAAGTAGAGGAAGTTTAATGCCCGCATCTATCAAAGGCACACTGCTCCTTGATGAAAATCATCCTTCGCTGAAAAAAGCGGCAAATATTATTAACCGGGGCGGCCTGGTTGCATTCCCCACGGAAACTGTTTATGGTCTGGGAGCCGCGGCCACCGATCCTGAGGCTGTAAACCGAATTTATGAAGCAAAAGGACGTCCTGCGGACAATCCACTCATAGTCCACGTCTCAGATCCTGCCCAGCTTAAAACTGTTGCCCGGGATCTTCCGGAAAAGGCTTTTAAATTGACGGAACGGTTTTGGCCCGGTCCGCTGAGCCTGGTCCTCCCTCGCGCGGAAGGGCTTCCGGCCCTGGTATCGGCCGGCCTTCCATCGGTCGCTGTGCGCATGCCCGACCACCGAACCGCCCTTGAACTGATCCGTTTATCCGGCGTCCCCATTGCCGCTCCCAGTGCCAATCGATCGGGCAAACCCAGCCCGACTACTTACCGACATGTCCTTGAAGATCTAACCGGCCGTATAGAAGCTGTTATCAAGAGCGCACCCTGTTCGGTAGGTGTCGAATCTACCGTCCTGGATTTAACCGGCGAGACACCCTTGATATTAAGGCCCGGTGGAGTTTCAAGAGAAGAACTTGAAGAAACGCTGGGCTGCCGGGTAGCCGTAGCAGGGCTAAAAAGCTTTCCCGGCAAACCCCTTTCCCCGGGCATGAAATACCGCCACTACTCGCCCAGGGCCGCCTTGATCCTTGTTGCCGGACATCCAGAAAAAAGGTTTGCCCTGGTTAAGGCTTTAGCTTATCGTTACCGGAGTCTTGGTTTAAAAGTGGGTTACCTTAACCCTTCAATTCGCGATGATTTGAAGCAAAAAGTTGACCCGGAGCGCCTGGCAGCAACCTTGTATGAGTTAATGCGCAGGATGGATCAGCAGGAAATCGATATTATCCTGGCCGAAGAAATAGAAATTACCGGAATCGGCCTGGCTGTAATGAACCGTCTAAAAAAAGCTGCAACAAGGACATTGCGGGTCGGATCGGGAAAGTTACAAAGGAAAAGTTAAGTGATAGCAATGAAGGAGGGATGGTCATGTTAAAAGTGCTCTTTGTCTGCACCGGCAATACTTGCCGCAGCCCGATGGCGGAAGCTCTTTTTAACAATGATCCTACCCGTGACCGTCTGCCTTTTAAGGTTACCGCTTCATCTGCCGGAATTTCTGCCCTGGAAGGCGAGAAAGCCTCCCCGCAGGCCCGCCGGCTGTTAAGCCGTGAAGGGATAGAAGCTCTGGAACACCACAGTGCCAGGGCAGTCAGGCGGGAAATTGTCGATGATTCCGACATTATACTGGTCATGACCGGTGATCATCTGAAGAGGCTGCTTGATCTCTATCCTCACCTTGGAGACAAAACCTTTACTTTGAAAGAGTTTGCTTCACTGAACCGGGAGAACAATGATATCGGCGATCCGCTTGGAAATGATATTGAAAAATACCGGGAAGTATTAGAGGAAATCAAGGCCTGTATCAAGAAAGTAACGGCTAAGCTTTTGGCAGGCAGTGATAATGAAGGGTGGGGAAATAATGAAGATTGCAGTGGGTAGCGATCATGCCGGGTTCCGCTTAAAAGAACAGGTGTGCAAATACCTCGAGGGGCAGGCTTTTACCTGTAAAGATCTTGGCGTATTTTCCGAAGAAAGTGCTGATTACCCGGATCTTGCCCTTGCTGTGGCTTCGGCTGTCCAGTCCGGTGAATACGACTATGGTATTCTGATTTGCGGCACTGGAATCGGCATGTCCATTGCTGCAAACAAGAATACCGGCATCAGGGCGGCCCTGTGCGGGGACCCGTATTCTGCAAAGTGTGCCAGGGAGCACAACAACGCCAATATCCTGACTATGGGGTCCAGGGTAATCGGCCCCGGCCTGGCCATGGAGATTGTCGTTCAATTTTTGAACACCACCTTTTCCGGGGGTAGGCACAGCAACCGCCTCCACAAAATTGAGAAACTGGAAACATAGAATATAAAGGGCAGAAGTCGCAGGTATACTTTATTTGCCTAACCGGTCTTGTTTTTAGTGAAAACGTTTCCTGATCCTGCTCCGGCAGTATATTAATCACTACTTAGTCAGGGGGGTATAGTTGGTAGAAAGGCCTGATTGGGACCACTATTTTATGCAGATAGCCACTGTTGTTTCCTCTCGCTCTACCTGCTTGAGGAGGCAAGTAGGGGCCCTGCTGGTTTTAAATAAAAGGATTCTGACAACCGGCTATAACGGTGCACCGGGCGGTCTGACTCACTGTGGAGAAGTTGGGTGCCTTCGCCAGGAAATGCAGGTTCCTTCCGGGGAAAGGCATGAACTGTGCCGGGGGCTTCATGCTGAGCAAAATGCAATTATTCAAGCCGCCGTACACGGTGTTGCCATTAAAGATTCTGTTTTATACTGTACCCATTATCCTTGTGCCGTTTGTGCCAAAATGCTCGTTAATGCCGGCGTAGATTCCCTGGTACTGGCTGAAAATTACCCGGACACCCTGGCCAAAAAAAATTTTTCGGAAGCTGGAATTGGGGTTAATTTTATAGTATAATATTCGCTGAATGTTAACTGCCACATGTTTAAAATGCCTGCTATTTTACTATACTATTTTGATTCTTAGTTTTTTTATGGTAAATGGGCAAGCGTAATAATCAGCTTATAGTTGCCCGGTTTATTATTGTTCTGTTAACATTCAAAGCACGAACCTTGTCTTTATACATACAGGCAGCAATAAAGCGACAGGTGGTGAAAGTGCTTGACAGTCGAACTGGTTAAGTCAATCAAGGAAGCTGAAAACAAAGCTGAATCGATCATCCGCGAAGCTAAGCAGGAAGCTCGCAAAATGCAAAAAGACGCTGCGGCCAGGGCTGAAGAAATCATGGAAAAAGCTGTGGCCGAAGCGGAAGGGCAGGCCAGGGATTTAATTAAAAAAGCGGAAGAAGAAGCCAGGTCTGAATCGGAACCACTGGTAAAGGAACGCGAAGAAGAAATAGAGCAGCTGAAAGAAAAAGCAGCGGAGCGTATGCCCGAAGCGGTAGCCCTGATTAAAAACAAGGTTGTGAAAACTGATGCCGATCATTGATATGAAAAAAGTTTACATCCTGGGCCATCGGCAGGAAAGGGAAAAAATCTTCAACCTCCTGCATGAAATGGGCACCGTGGAATTGGTCGATGTTAAATCGGGCGAGGGCTGGAAAGAATTTCAAGAACTTCTTGAACCGGAACAGCCTCCAGAGGATATTTCCCGGGTTGACAGCAAGCGCAGTGATATTCGCTTTTGCCTTGATTTTTTTCAGCGTCATTTTCCGGTTCGTAAAAGCATGCTCGAACAGTTTACAGGCAGCAGGCTCGACTTAACCGATGAACAGTTCAACAATTACATCAAAACTCTCGAGCAAGTTGAAGAAATCCACCGGACCTGCCGTGAGGCCGAAGAAAACTTAGTGCGCATCCGCAATGAAGAAACCCAGTCCCAGAACCTGATTGAAGACCTTCAGCCCTGGGTTTCCCTTGATCTGCCCCTGGAAGAGGTTGAAGAGGGATCCTGGGCCATGATGGATTTGTTCATTGTGCCCGCCGAGCAGTATCCCGCTCTGCAGGAGGCCCTTACTGAAACTGTTTCCGAGCACTGCCTGGATGAAGTTTCCTCCGATGGTGAAAATGTTTATTTCTTTTTCTCCGCCCTTGCCGAAAAAAAGCAGGTTATAGATGAGCTTTTCAGAGGGAAGGCGGTTACAAGGGCCAGCTTTCCTGATGTCGCCGGAACCCCCTCGGATATTATCGACTCGTTAAATGAAAAACTGGAAGAATTGAGGCAGGAAAGAAGTGCTGTTTTAAGTGAAGTAGAGAAACTGCTTGTTCATCGCCCCATGTTAATGGCCTGCTACGATTATATGGACAACGAGTACGCAAAGCACCAGGCAGTGGCCAGCCTGGCCGGTACCGATAACAGCTTTTTGCTGGAAGGTTGGGCTCCGGCTCCCATTATGGGTGATTTGGAAACAACGATCAGCGAGAAAACTGAAACGGCGATCCTGACCTCGAGGGACCCTGAACCCGATGAAGATGTTCCGGTGCTTTTACATAACAAGGGGCCGGCTGATCCCTATGAAGTGGTGACCAAGCTTTACAGCACTCCAAAAAGGAGTGAGCTCGATCCTACCCCCTTTATGGCCCCGTTTTTTTTCTTGTTTTTCGGTATCTGCCTATCCGATGCCGGTTACGGTATTATGTTGGGCCTGCTTGCCTTCTACCTGTATCGTAAGCTCACTCTTGGCCAGTCAGGCCGGCAGCTCTTGAAATTATTGATGCTCGGCGGGATTTCCGCTTTTGCTTTCGGGATCCTGTTGGGGGGTTATTTCGGAGATTTAATTGATCTGCCGCCATTGCTGTTCGATCCTCTTGAAGAACCGATGACCATGTTAATTGCTGCTTTGGGTATTGGTCTGATCCAGGTTTACTTTGGGATGGCCCTGCAGGCTTACCGCAATATCAAAGGAGGTAAGCCTCTGGATGCGTTATTTGATCAGGGTTTTTGGTTTATATTCTTAAATGGCCTGATCCTGCTGGTCGCTGGAATTTCCCCCATAGGGCAGTGGATGACTGTAGCAGGCGGGGCCGGCTTAGTTTTAACCCAGGGCCGATCTCAAAGCAGTGTGATCTTGAAATTTTTCAGCGGCCTTTTGAGCCTTTACAACGTAACCCAGTACTTGAGCGATGTGCTGTCCTACTCCCGTTTGTTCGCCCTGGGGCTGGCTTCTGTTGTTATCGGCATGGTTGTCAACTCGGTCGGAGAGTTGGCTGCCGGATCCATTATCGGTTATGTCGTTTTGGTCATAATCTTGATCGGCGGCCATTTCTTCAATATGATTATCAGCACCTTGACTTCTTATGTGCATACCAGCCGCCTGCAGTACCTGGAATTCTTCAACAAGTTTTTTGAAGGTGGCGGAAGGTCATTCCAACCTTTCAGGGTGAAGAACAATTACGTTGATATTGTCGAATCAGAAGAAAATTGAAAAACAGATTTCAGGCTCGTTCTTTGCAGAAGCAGGCAATTTCTGATTCCTGGTTGTTCACTGGAGATATTACATAATTGATAGAACAAAAAAGGAGGCTTTAAAAAAATGGAAGGAATTGAAATAGCAATGCTGGGAGTGGCCCTGGCGGTTGGTTTGGCCGGAAGCGGCTCGGCAATCGGGATCGGGATTGTCGGCCAGAGCGCTTGCGGCCTGATCTCTGAAGATCCGGACAAGTTCGGGCAAACTCTTTTATTACAGGCTCTTCCGGGCACCCAGGGCATATACGGGCTCCTGGTCGGTTTCCTGATTATGCAGGATATCGGCATTGTCGGTGAAGAGCTGGTGGAACTAACTGTTTGGCAGGGCTATGCTTTTTTGATGGCGGCACTGCCGATTGCTATTGCCGGTTTTAGTTCCGGTATTTACCAGGGCAGGGTCCTGGCATCGTCGATAAACCTGATTGCCAAAAGGCCGGAAGAAATGGGTAAAGGGATTGTATACGCCGTTATGGTCGAAACTTACGCTGTATTTGCCCTGCTGGCCACAATCTTAATGCTGTTTGGTATAGATCTTTAGAACCGACTGCTTAAAGGAGTGAGTTGCTTGAAAGAAGGTGCGGACAGGATCATCCAGCGTGTCCTGGATGATGCGCAGGCCAGGGCCGACTCGATAGAAGCTGAGGCTGCTGAAAAAACCGAAGCTGTAGAATCCGACGCCAAAAAAAAGGCTAACCGGAGGAAGGAACAAATCCTTGAACAGGCGCGTAAATCGGCGACTGAACAAAAGAGCCGCATTATCGGCGTGGCCCAGCTTGAAGCGCGCAAGAAGCTGCTGGCCGCCAAGCAGGAAATGATTGGCGAAGCCTTCCAGAGAGCTTTAAATGAACTGTCGATCATGGATGATCGGGACTATCTTGCCGTCATCCGTAATCTTCTCCAGGAAATGAGTGATACCGGTACAGAGACAGTCATTTTTAACGAGCGCGATCAAGAAAGAATTACGGATGATTTTTGGAAAGATGTAAACAAGAGCCTGGCCGACCAGGAAAAGAAAGGAGAACTGGAGCTTTCGGAAGAAACCAGGGCGATTAAGGGCGGCTTTATTTTCCAGAGAGGCGGTTTGGAAATGAACTGCTCCTTTGAATCTCTTCTGAAGAGGAAAAGAGATGAACTGGAATTTGAAGTAGCCGAACTGCTTTTTAAATAAAAGATTAGCTTTCCTCCCGGAAAGGAGAGCAGTAGGATATGCTTATTGATGATACAATTTATGGTTACGCTGTGGCGCGGGTAAAGGCTATGGAAACACACCTGCTCGACCAGGGCCAGTTTGAGAGGATGATCAATTCCTCCACGACAGAAGAAGCTTTAAAGGTCCTGTCTGAAACGGGGTACTCCGCCGCTGTAGCCGAACTGGATGATGTCCATAACTTTGAAACTATTTTAGCGGATGAATTGAGCTATATTTTCAATATAGTTCTGAAGATCAGCCCTATTCCCGAACTGATCGGGATGCTGGCCCTGCGGTATGACATCCATAACCTGAAGGTACTGTTCAAAGCTAAATTTCTGGGGGTTAAAAGTGATCTTTTTATCCCGGCTGGTTCCATGGATTTATCCAAGTTGGAAAACGCTGTCAGTGAAGATAATTTCCTGTTGCTGCCTGAAAAGCTGCGCCGGGCCGCCAACGCTATTAATGAAGATTTTATGATCAACCGTGACCCCCAGATTATCGATTTGATCCTGGACCGGGTCCTTTATGATCAGCTGATCGATGCCGCCAGGGAACATAATGCACCATTTTTGGAGGGACTGTTTGTCAGGCAGATCGATTTAACCAACCTGAAAACATTGATTCGGGTCAAGCGAATGGGCCTGAGCAGGGATTTCCTGGCCAGGGTCCTGCTGCCGAATGGAACACTGGCCGTCGACCGGCTGGCGGCCATGATCGAAGAACCCCTGGAGTCCTTAATTTCAATGCTGGCCATAAGCGATTATGCCGACCTGGTTGGTGAAGGGGTGAGGGAGTGGTCGGAAAAAGGTTCGGCCTCAACCCTGGAAAAACTATCTGATGATTATATAACCACTTACCTTAAAGAAGGAAAGTGGGTCCCCTTCGGCGTGGAACCCCTGGTTGGTTACCTGTGGGCCAAAGAAATAGAGATCAAAAATATCCGCATTGTTTTGGTGGGCAAGATTAACAGGCTGCCTGCCGAATCGATCAGGGAGCGAATTAGAGATGCCTACATATAAAATTGCCGTTATTGGAGACAAAGACTCTATACTCGGATTTAAAACTATTGGCGTGGATACATTTCCGGTGACCAGTGCTCAAGCGGCACTTGATACCCTTAAAAAGCTGGTCTCTGAAAATTATGGGGTTATTTTTATCACCGAAGAATTGGCCCAGGGAATTCCGGATGTGATTAACGAGCTGCATAAGCGTTACTTACCAACGGTTGTATTAATCCCAAACAGTAAGGGATCCCTGGGGATTGGAATTGAGCAAATAAGGAAAAATGTCGAAAAAGCAATTGGTGCAGACATTCTTTTCAGGAAAGAAGGTTGATAACTTGGATGTAGGAAGGATTGTAAAGGTATCCGGCCCCCTTGTTGTAGCGGATAAAATGGGTGCAGCCCGGATGTACGATATGGTCAGGGTCAGCGAGGCACGCCTGATGGGTGAAATTGTCGAGTTGCGCGGCGACCAGGCCTCTATACAGGTATACGAGGAAACCGGTGGAATCGGCCCCGGCGAACCCGTATATATTACCGGGGAACCACTTAGTGTTGAACTGGGGCCCGGTATGATCGAATCATTTTTTGACGGGGTCCAGCGCCCGCTTGACGGAATTAAAGCAAAGGCGGGCGATTATATTACCCGGGGCGTGGAAATTCCCGCTTTAGATCGTGAGCGCAAGTGGGATTTTAATCCTACAGTCCAGGAAGGGGACCAGGTCCAGGCCGGAGACATTATCGGCACGATCCAGGAAACCACTATTGTTGAACACCGGCTTATGGTTCCGGCCAATTATCCTGCGGGAACCATTAAAGAAATTAAAAGTGGTGAATCGACTGTAACGGATGTTATCGCCAAACTGGAAACAGATGATGGGGATTATGATATCACCATGCTCCAGCGGTGGCCTGTTCGTAAGGGCCGGCCCTACAAAGAAAAAATGGGACCTCACATTCCTTTGATCACCGGCCAACGGATCCTGGACACTTTTTTCCCGGTGGCTAAAGGGGGAACCGCCTGTATTCCCGGGCCTTTCGGCAGCGGAAAGACGGTTACCCAGCACCAGCTGGCCAAGTGGGCCGATGCGGAAATAGTGGTTTACATCGGCTGCGGCGAACGCGGCAATGAGATGACCGACGTCCTTTTGGAGTTCCCGGAGCTGCAGGATCCCAAATCCGGTGAACCCCTGATGAAACGGACGGTTTTAATTGCCAATACATCGAACATGCCGGTGGCGGCTCGCGAGGCTTCTATTTATACCGGGATTACCATTGCTGAATACTTCAGGGATATGGGCTACAGCGTCGCCCTGATGGCGGACTCCACTTCCCGCTGGGCCGAAGCACTCCGCGAAATGTCGGGCCGCCTCGAAGAAATGCCAGGGGAAGAGGGTTACCCGGCTTACCTCGGTTCACGGCTGGCCGACTTTTATGAGCGTTCGGGCCGGACCGTCTGCCTGGGCAACGCAGACAGGGAAGGCGCCCTGACCCTGGTTGGTGCGGTATCCCCACCGGGCGGTGACCTCTCTGAGCCGGTTTCACAGGGCACTCTGCGTATTGTCAAGGTGTTCTGGGGCCTGGACGCTTCTCTTGCCTACCGGCGCCACTTCCCGGCCATTAGCTGGCTCTTGAGTTATTCGCTGTACCTGGACAATGTTGCACCCTACTTCAGGGAAACTATTGGTGAGCAGTGGAATGAAATGCGCAGGGAAGCAATGCGCCTGCTCCAGGAAGAATCTGAGCTGGAAGAAATCGTGCGGTTGGTAGGCATCGATGCCCTTTCCGCAAAAGAAAGACTGGTCCTTGAAACCTCCAAATCGCTGCGGGAAGATTTTCTGCACCAGAATGCCATGCACGAAATTGACACCTACAGCTCCCTGGAGAAACAGTTTGCCATGATGGATTTAATTCTTACCTACCATCACGAAGCGGGAGCGGTGATAGAAAAAGCCGAAATTGATTTGGACCTGGAACAACTATTTTCGCTACCGGTCCGGGAAAGGATAGCCCGGGCCCGGTATATGCCGGAAGAGAAAATAAAAGAAATGGAAGATATAAAACGGGAAATCAAAGAACAGGTAGCCCCGTTAGCCGGTGAAGGAGGGGAAGAAGATGCTTAAAGAATATAAAACTGTTGCCGATGTAGCCGGACCACTGATGCTGGTGGAACAGGTGGAAGGTGTGAAATACAACGAGCTGACTGAGATTGAACTGCCCGGAGGAGATATCCGGCGGGGACAGGTCCTGGAAATAGACCGCGACAGGGCGCTGGTCCAGATTTTTGAGGGTTCCACCGGCCTAAATATTGGGACGACGAAAGTCCGTTTCCAGGGCAAAGCTATTGAACTGCCCGTCTCCATGGACTTGCTGGGCCGGGTGTTCAGCGGGTTGGGTACGCCCCGCGATCAGGGCCCCAAAATTATCCCCGATAAGCGGTTGGATATTAACGGATTCCCGATCAACCCCTATGCCCGTGACTACCCCTCGGAGTTTATTCAAACCGGGGTGTCGGCCATTGATGGCATGAATACGATGGTACGCGGCCAGAAATTACCAATCTTTTCTAGCTCAGGCCTGCCCCACTCCAACCTGGCCGCCCAGATTGCCCGGCAATCCAAGGTGCTTGGATCGGAAGCCGATTTTGCGGTTGTTTTTGCCGCCATGGGCATCACTTTTGAAGAAGCGGATTTCTTTATCAATGACTTTCGCAAGACCGGCGCTATTGAGCACTCCATCCTTTTTATCAACCTGGCCGACGACCCGGCCATTGAAAGGATCTCTACACCGCGCATTGCCCTGACGGCAGCGGAATACCTGGCCTATGAACAGGATATGCATGTTTTGGTTATCCTTACCGATATGACCAACTATGCAGAAGCCCTGAGAGAGATATCGGCCGCCCGCAAAGAGGTTCCGGGGCGCCGCGGTTATCCGGGTTATCTCTATACGGACCTGGCCAGTCTTTATGAAAGAGCTGGAAGGATCCAGGGGCGCAAAGGTTCGATTACCCAGCTTCCTATTCTGACTATGCCGGAAAACGACAAGACCCACCCGATCCCCGACTTGACCGGCTATATTACCGAAGGGCAGATTATTCTGAGCCAGGAACTGCACCGTAAAGGTATCTTTCCTCCCATCGATGTTTTGCCTTCCCTGTCCAGGCTCAAGGATAAGGGTATTGGCGCCGACCAGACCAGGGAAGACCATGCCGATACCATGAACCAGCTTTATGCAGCCTATGCCCGGGGCAAAGAAGCCAAGGAACTGGCTGCCATCCTCGGGGAAGCGGCCCTGTCAGAGGCGGACAAGAAATTTTCTCGATTTGCCGACGAGTTTGAAAGCCGTTATTTGGCCCAGGGTGAAGAAGAAGATCGCACCGTTACCGAAACACTCGACTTGGGCTGGGAGCTGCTGGCTCTCCTGCCGCGCGTCGAACTGAAGCGTGTCCGTGACGAATACCTTGAGAAATATCTGCCCGCCCAGGAGTCCGACCGGGAGGAGGGTTAGGTCATATGGAAATAAGGGTCAATCCAACCCGCATGGAGTTAAACCGCCTTAGAAGAAGGCTGACCATGGCTCAGCGGGGGCACAAACTGCTTAAAGACAAAAGAGATGAACTGATCCGCCAGTTTATGATCCTGGTGCGGAAGAATAAAGATCTCCGTGAGCATATCGAGAAAGAACTCACTGATGCTTTTGCCAAATTCCTGCTGGCCAGGGCGGTCATGCCTGCTGAGAACCTGGAAGAAGCCCTGATGTATCCAACTAAAGTCCTGCGGCTGGAAGTGCACAGGCAGAACATTATGAGTGTTTACACGCCCAAATTTGATTGGGCAGAAGAGGAGACCGGCGGAGGAGAAGGGTCCAGCATTTACCCTTACGGCTTTGTCGATACTTCGGCGGAACTTGATACTTCCATTGAAACCCTTTCCAACATTTTGCCCCAGCTGATGGAACTTGCCGAGGTGGAAAAGTCGGTCCAGCTGATGGCAGAAGAAATTGAAAAGACCCGCCGTCGGGTTAATGCTCTTGAGCATGTCTTGATCCCCAGGCTGGAAGAGACGATCAAGTATATAACCATGAAGCTCGATGAAAGCGAAAGAGGAGCGCTGACCCGCCTGATGAAGGTGAAAGATATTGTGCGGGCCAAAACTTAGTCTGCTCATTGTATGATCCAGTTTATATGAAGCTTACTATAATGAATAGAGAATTATCTAGGTTGTTTATTTCGAGTTATGCCAGCAAAACCTGGTTTAGACCAGGTTGGGCTTGATATGCCTGACCGGAGAAAAATCAAGACCACACAAAAAGGAACATCTAGTTGATGAATGAACTGTTAATCCG
>PWGX01000032.1 GCA_003554615.1 Syntrophomonadaceae bacterium | reverse complement strand
TTCCTTAATAGCTTTTTTACTCCTGGGTAGCTCTCTTATTCCTTGATAGCTATTTTACTCCAGGGTAGCTCTCTTTTTCCTTGATAGCTTTCTTATTTCTGGACAGCTTTCTTATTCACTGGATAGCTCCCTTATTTATTAAGCATATGATAATTCCTTATTCGCAATAATTTAATTTGGCCATTATAAAATAACTCAATAAACTATTTCAGGTGATCTTCTGGCAAGAGAAAAATATAGCCTGGAATCAATCTCCAGGGCCGGGCTTTCTACAATATAATTATTTCCAGCACCGTCATTACCACCAGGACCGTCATCACCCCTGGAGCTTTCATAACTCCAGGAACCGTCATAAACCCTTGAATCTTCATAAACCCTTGAACCTTCATCAACACTGGAACCTTCATCACCTCTGGAACTGTCATTGCCCCTAAGGCTTTTATTGCTACTAAGGCCATCTACTATATCTTCTTCTACATCCCGCTTAACTCTCTCATATTTTTCTCTCAATACCCTCGGCGAGGTGATATCAGATGTTATCACAATAAACTCTTTGATAGTGGTATAATCCCGCATAAATCTCAACATCCTGGTGATCTCGTCCTCTACATAACCATAAAGCTTGCGGTTCTGGTAGTAGCCTGCCATAGTGGCCTGATTTACTCTGAAACCGACATGGCCCTTTTCCTTGAGTTTCCGGGAACTTTCCAGGAAAAACTTCTCAGCCTCTGTCTGCCTGCCCGCTTCCACCAGCTCCCGTCCCTCTTCATAGATACCGGCAATCCTTTCCTGCCCTTCTTTTATCCGCTCATCGTAAAGCTCCCATTCTTCAATTAAAACATCATCTTCAAGCTGGTGCTTTTCATATAAAGCAACCAGTTTATCCTCGGCCAGCCGGGTAGCAGTCTCTGCCACTCTAAGCTTAAACTGGGTCATCCAGGAGGGTTCTACCAGAGGTTGAAAATGAAGGAGTGGAGCGCCCATCTCTAGATGAACCTGATGAATGTATTCATGAAACAGGGTGGCCAGAAAGCTTTTGCTGTAGACATTGCCATCAACCGTGACCCTCATCGGTTCACCCGGTGCCGTTACCCATCCTCCCAGCCCTGTTAAACTGGTGACATATTCTGGTTCCTGGACCTTGCTGGGATTTCCTGCAATTCTGCTCATCAGCCGGGCATAATCTTCTATGGCTGTATCATAAAAGTAGGGAATTTCCTCTGCCTGCTCCTCTCTGGCCTCCATCGTTTCCTTGATAAAATTATAAAGCTGCTGCTCTCCCTGTTCATCCTGAGCCCCGGCTTCTCTCTCCTCAAGGTCTTTATCCTGGGTCCCAGCTTCTTTTTCCTCAAGTTCCTCATCCTGAGCCCCGGCTTCTCTCTCCTCAATTTCCTCATCCGGCAGTTCCTCCTCAGGTAATTCCTCTTCAGGCAGTTCCACCGGCATTTCCAGCGGCAGCTCCAGCAGGACATCATAATACTCCACTTCAGCCATCAGCTGATCACGATAGGCCTGCGCCAGCTCCCAGGTTCCGGGAGCCTCCAGAATCTCGGCCTGGCTCTGAAGACCATAGATAGCAGATATCAGATAGGGATCAAGCCCGGTAAGCCAGGCCATCCCCAGACCTTCTTTGAGCGGCAGATGCTCTCCCAGAGAAAAACCCCCTTCCAGCCAGATGTGTTCATCCCGTCCGGTAAACATTATCCGATGAGGGGATTTGGTGAGCTTCACCATGGGCTCTCTCAAAGCATACTCGCCAAAGAAATGACTTATCTCACCGAGAGCCTCCTGCGCCCATTCTTTAACATTTTCTTCATACTGGTCCCTCTCTTCTCTCAAATCCTCAACATCCTGCAGCCGGTTTAACTGCTTCTGGACCTCGCGGTTGAGCTCAAAATACTCCCTTACTCCCTCAGGATCGACTGTCTCTGCCTGAAGAGAAAAAGCCAATACCAGAATAAGGCTTAAAATAAGCAAGCCGGCCCCTATTCTGAAACTATTTTTCCCGCTTAAAAAATCTTTTTTAAACATTTTATCCTTCTCCCTTCTTTAATAAGCATAAAAAGCATAAACTTTTAAAGTTTAAAAGTATAAAAGGTCGGAATCAATCACCAGAAAAATCTCTTTCATCACTTTTCTGGCCTCAAGTTTAAAATCAAGCGCCTTGAAATAATACGCCGGTGAGCTCATTTTCTCCTCTAAGCTGGCCATTAAACTTGGCAAAACAAGGCTTTAAGCAGGTTAAAACCAGGTTATAAATAGAGCAAAACCAAGATTTAAACAGGTCAAAACCAGGCTTTAGGCGGATAGATTGGTGTTTTTGTAATTTTCATAATTTCTGAGCCAATATCAGCCTCTTCTCTTACCTCTTCTTGAATTAAGCCCCTGATTAAACCTCTGAGTACTCCCCTGACATTTCCGGAACACAGCTTTATCAATTTTAACATAAATTTTAACAATTATATCCAAACTTCTTTCCGGGCCAAAACCATACCCACAACTGCAGTTAAATAAAAAGAACATCCCCCATGCTTTCCCGGCAGTCAATCATTCTCTTCTTCCTCCTCGACAGCAACATTCTCAAAAACCTCATCCACAAAATTTTTAAATTTTTGGTCTTCATTTCTGACTTCTCCGGGAAGGTCCTCCTCATCTTCTCTTTCTCCTTTTCTAACCAGGGCTCTATCTGCCACTTTATCAGATATAAAGATAGGGGCATCTGTTCTGAGGGCCATGGCTATGGAGTCGCTGGGCCTGGCATCAAGTGCATAACTTTTCTCATCGTGCTTGATAACAAAGCGGGCGTGAAAAACATCATCCTTCAGCTCATGGACCACTACTTTTTCAAGACTGGCATTCAGGCACTTCATTACTTCATTCATAAGATCATAACTGATGGGTCGGGAAGGCTCCCTGTCTTTCATAGCCACCACAATTGCCTGAGCTTCTGCCCTGCCAACTCCAATAGGAAGTATGCCCGTACTATCTTCCTCCTGCAGTAAAATTACTGGGACCTGTTCTTCAACCTGGATGCCCACTGCTTTTACGAAAACTCTGCGCATATTATTTCCCTCCCTTCTCTTTGCTGGATAATCTCTTCCCGGGTGACTGAAATTCAATGAAGAACTGAAA
This sequence comes from Syntrophomonadaceae bacterium, assembly GCA_003554615.1. Lineage (GTDB taxonomy): Bacteria > Bacillota > Dethiobacteria > DTU022 > DTU022 > B1SED10-74M. The sequence continues at coordinate 245 of PWGX01000032.1, read as the reverse complement.
AACTCATCAGTATCTGGCTTCAGTATACTTTTGTATACTTCAGTATACTTAAGTCTCCTTCAGCATCTTCTGAAGATTTACTGCAGCATAATTTGAAAAAGTAAAAATTCGACTCACATAAAACCCGGTCCAGTTTTATTTCATTTTCATAACCAACCCAAATTTTATAATCCAGCTCTACCCTAGCTCTTATTTTCTGAGCATTCCCATTTATATTTGCAGTCCCTGCAGACATTATATTCTAC
>PWGX01000018.1 GCA_003554615.1 Syntrophomonadaceae bacterium | reverse complement strand
TTGAGGAAGAGGGAGAACTTATTCATGTCGGCTAATAATATAACTCACAAAATTAAATTTGAAATTAAACAGATAAATAAGCTGCTTCAGGATTATAAAAAATTGATAGAAGATGCTAAAAAGAATAGTCCTAATATTAATGATATTGCAGCTTTAGCGGCAATTCTTCATTCTTTCTACAATGGCGTGGAAAACATATTTTCTTTAATAGCTAAAAATATAGATGAGGATTATGACTTATCAGGAGATAGATGGCATAAAGATTTATTAAATCAGATGGTTAAAGAAAAGAACATGCATATTCTTATGATTTAAATTGGAAGGAATTAAAAAGTTTAGTTTTTGATCTAAATTCGACCTGGCAAGAATTAGAATTGCAGCTGAATAAGTTTATCAAGAACTATGACGGATGATCAGGATATTTTTAACTGCAACATTTGCAGTTATTTTTTTTGTTTTCACCAGCTAAATTTACTCGCTCAAGTCAAATATTTTTAAGTAAAGAGTATAAATTATTTGCTGGTCTTGGAAGGAGGATTTTCTGTCCGGATGACGAATTAAGAGACATCAAGAGACATTAAACAGGACCTTTAAGTTAGGGATCAGAAAACAGGACCTTTAAGTTAGGTGTCAGAATCAGAATGCCAAGAATATGAAGTCCAGGGAGCAAAAATAATGATGGGAGATGCGGCAATGAGAAAAAGAGTTAGATTTTATCGAACAGTTCTTATTTTGTTACTGCTGGTATTAATTCTGACCGGCTGTTCCGGGGATTTGTTTGGTTTTAGAGATACTGATAATGAAATTAACCTTGAGAGAACATATAACTCAGTTCAGGAGTATTTTACTTTTTCCTATCCCGGCAGCTGGAATGTTATCGATGAACTTACCTTTAATGAGGAAGAGGTCACTTTTTTAATCGGGCTCACCGATTTCAATGAGCAGTTGATTAGGGCAACAGATGGATTGATTTTCTTGATGGTTAATAATTTTCACCTCTTAACAATGGAGTATCATCTCTCACCGGACAGGAAAAACTATACTGAAGAGGAATTCCGGGAAGAAATTGAGGAGCTGGAGGACAGGTATCTGACTGAAATGGATTTTCCCTTTGCCAGTATAGAGACAACTGCTAGATTTAATTTTGAACTGGGAGGATTGCCTGCCCGCAGGCTGATTATGTCTTTTGAAGATATAGATGGTGGTGAACTGTTAGAACTGATTGAGACCGGCAGTATTATAGATTTTGGATCAGAGTATCTGATTGATTATCTGCTGGATGACTATCAGGCTGAACTGGTTGTTTTTCTTCATAACGGCCAGATTCATTCTCTGCAGTATATTACTCCGATTGACAATTACAGCCGGAATCTGCTGACAGCAATTTATGATTCCTTTAAGTTTGAGTAGGTTTGTTTTTAAGTAGGTTTTTTTGAATAGGTTTTAATTTGAGAAGGGTGAAACAGCAGGGTGATACCTGTTTTGCTGCTGGGGACTGAGATGAGCTGACTATGATGGTAAGGCAGCTGACAGCAATACTTTTCAGGATGAGCTGGTGGACTTGCTGGATGGTTTCACCAGTGAGGATGAGCTGAGGGTTGAGATTTAGATGACTTTTGGAGATGATACTGACAGTATTATCAGGGAATTTGGTGACTGATAATGCGATTTATGAGATCTATATGTTTAAGGGATCCAAGTGTTTATGGGACCCAGGTGTTTATGGGATTTTGATGTTTATGGGACCTTTATGTTTCTGGAATTTTGACGTTTATTAGATCTTGATGTTTATTGGACCTTGATATTTCTGGGATCTTGATGTTAGTATCAATGGAGCAATTTGTGATGAATAAATGCTGGTTTCCTGATCCCCGTTTTCGGTAATTACCCCGGAAAACGGGGTTTTTCTATTGGTAAATAGCTTAAAACTGCCATTTTGCTGTTAAAACTTCTCTGTTCTATGTTATAATATAGATATCCTGTATGTTAATTTAGTTATTGCTTAAAAGTGTTACCAATATATTTTAATTTTATTGGGTTTTATTTTATAATGAAAATATTACGATATATTTTCGAGATTAGATACTGGTCGCCTTATTTATTTTTATTGTCTGTATAAATATAATTGACTCTGTTTTTTCTACCTGTGGAAAAGTAGAGGAGTATTTTAGTTAGCGAAATTGAATTTTTCAGACACATTACACATACTTTTTCTGCACGTAAAGGAAAATTATAAGGAGAATTATTTCGTAAAAGCTGAATTTTTCTGGCTTACGTGGCGGGAACTTATGTGTGCTGTACCGCAATCTTCGCAATTATCAGAAATATAAAGCCTGTAAGCATTATTTTAAAGGCAAACCGCCTTGACCTTTTGAATTAGATACAACAATAAAAGAATATTTTACTACATATTTTTTAAGGCAAATAACCTGAGTATCAAAGACAGCTGTACCTGAGCATTAAAGACAGTTGTAAATGTATATAAGACTAAAATGTATATAAGACTAAAATGATGATAAAGATGATATTGAAGTTTCAAAAGCAAAATAGACAATTAAGGGGCAATAAGCTAAACCGGATTAGGTGGATTATAAATAGGTGGATTAGAAAAAGGTGGATAATAAAATGAAAGTTAAAACATCAAAAATATCTAAAACATCCAAAACAACTATATCATCTAAATCAACTATATCGTCTAAATCATCTATATCATCTAAAACAACTAAAACAAGTAAAACAAATAAAACAACTAAAATTGCCGGACTCAGCCTGATTATTTTTCTTCTAATTTTCACAGTTTCTGGCTGCGACTTATGGTGGGGAGAGGATGAAGGGCCCTACATAGAAAATGTAGGTGAGTTGGAGCAGCTTGAGGTAGAATATGGTACTGATGTCCAGGATGTTATAGATAAGCTTCAGGTGGAGAGAGATGAGGTCAAGCTCACTCTCAGCGATGATAGCGAGGTCACAGCAGAGGTAATATGGTCCGAAGAAGGGGCTGATGAAAACTATGACAGGAAGTTGCCGGGTGAGTATATCTTCCAGGGCTCGGCAATTTATCAGGAGCAGAATCAGGAACTGACCACAGATGAAGTGAAGATTACTGTTATTGTTAAGGAACAGCCCAGCTACTCTGTTACTTTTATTGAAGCTAACGAACTGGAAGGGGTTGAGATTACCCTCTTCAAGGATGCTGAGCTGCAGGAATTTCTGGATAAGAAGATAACCACCGATGCCGGCGGAACAGCAACTGTTGAGCTTGTTGAAGATAATTACTGGTTCCGGGCAGAATATGAGAAGTACTTAGATCAAGAAGGTAGTTTTGCTGTTGAAGCTGAAGATAAAACTGTCAAAATTGAAATGCTTGAACCTGAAGAATATCAGCTGTCAGTGGAAAAGCTGGGTGAGGGTGAGGGCTGGATAATTGTTGAGGGAGAAGCAGAGGAG
>PWGX01000051.1 GCA_003554615.1 Syntrophomonadaceae bacterium | reverse complement strand
CTGAAGCCAAAGACGTACAAATACCAGAATTTGATTTCTATATGCCCTGGAATAGTAGAACAGATCAATATTCATGGGCTATGGATAGTGAAAAAGTTTATCAAATAGGTTGTATACATACTTCACAGGGGCTAGAATTTGATTATGTTGGAGTAATTGTGGGTAACGATTTAAAGCTTAATCCTGAAACTATGCAGATATATGCTTCTTATGGAAATTATTACGATATTCCAGGAAAAAGAGGTTTAAAAAATACTGATAAATTAACAGCATTATTAAAGAATATTTATAAAACCTTAATGAGCCGAGGCATGAAAGGTTGCTATGTTTTTTGCCGAGATGAGAATTTACAAGAATATTTGAGAAGTAGATTAAGATTAGAATAATAAATTATATTGTAGGTATAAATCAAATTAGATTTCCAAATGGTGCGATTAATCAAACATTTGGAGATGTATTAGCAACTCTTAATAGAGAATTTTCGTAAAGTGGCTTAATAATGTGTTTTTTGCAACATAAAATTCCCGGTTTTTGCAAAAACCATTTGCAACATCCCCGGCAGGGAATTTTTATTCCTGCCTATTCATTAAGGAATTCTTGACCCTGTAACTGGGTCCTTCGAAAACCAGCAGATAACTGTGATGAACAAGTCGGTCAATCATTGCTGCAGTCATCTGCTCATCGTAAAAGATATTAACCCAGCGGCTAAACTCTAAGTTGGTGGTAATGATCACACTCCTTTGTTCGTAACAATCGGAGATAACCTGAAAGAGCAGTTTAGAGCCATCTATCTCCAGGGGGATATAGCCCCATTCATCGCAGATAATCAGGTCTGCTTTGTACAACTGTTTTAAGAAACGGTTAAGCTCCCCTTTTTTACGGGCATCGCTTAGTTTGTTAACCAGCGCTGCCGTTCTAAAGAAACGTACGGCTTTGCCCTTGTTGCAGGCTTCCAAACCCACGGCCTGGGCCAGATATGTCTTGCCGGTTCCCACATGGCCGTAGAGGATCAGGTTTTTTTGTTCATCCACAAAAGATGCTTTTTGCAGGTCATCTTGAGACAGCCCTGCAGGCAGTCTAATATCGTCAAAACAGAAATCCTGGAATGTTTTTAGTGAATAAAACCCGGCTTGCTTGATGAGACGGTTTCTGCGTGCTGTCTCCCGGTACTGCAGTTCATGCTGGAGTATTTTGAGCAGATATTCCTGGTAAGAGTCAGCCTCTACCTGGCTTGCGTTATCTGCAAAGTTTTGGCTGAGCCGGAGCTTTTTGCAGCACTCAGCAATCTGTTCTTTCACCTTCAACGCCTCCTTTCATTAAGAACTGGTCATAATTTTCTACTTGGGGCTTGAAAGAAGGCAGTTCAGGTGTGCTGGCCGGCAGGACAATGGGCTCCAGTTCAAAGACATCGGTATTTAGACGGCTAAAAGTGGCCAGCACGCTATCCGGGTCCTTGGCACCGTGTTTTAAAGCGATCTGCAAAGCTTCCAGGGCATAATTGAAGCCGGTTTCTTCGCTGATCTGGGCTAAAATCCGAAGTGTTTCTTTTTTCTCCTGGGGGCTGTTCTGGCTGAAGAAGTCTTTTACCCCCTGGGGAAACAGATCATAGATGCCGGTATACTTCAGCGCAGCAGGTCGGCGTGCCAGCTGGGTCAGATAGGGCAACCAGTCCATGGATTCCTTTTGGTCACTGTAAAGGCGGGGATGCTTTTTCACCTCCTGGTAGTTTTCGTCCAGTACAATAACTTCATGAGCAGTAAGCCTGGCCCAAAGTGTTGTACTAGCATACATGGGCGCTGTAGAGTACGTGTGCTTACCTTTGTTCAAGGTAAATTTGGCATAGCTGTTGGTCTTGATTGTCACCAGCTGGGACTCGTCTAATTCCACAGCTGGCAGTAGCAGCAAGTTTTCCAGGTCTGCCTGGAACAGGTCTTTAACATAGGTCCCTTTTTGGTAATGAGGACGTAGCATATCCGCATCACACATTTGGAGCAGCTGCTGGTTGTACTGGCGCAAATCCTCAAAGCGGGGTACAGGCACCAAAAAGTTTCTACGATGGTAGCCTACCTTGTTCTCGACGCTACCCTTTTCGTGCCCGCTGTAAGGGTTACAAAAGGCAGCGGTAAAGCCGTAGTGGTTCTTGAAGCGCTGGAAAGCGTCTGTCAGTGTGCGCTCACCGTTTTTCAAGATCTTGCTAACCAGGGTGCTGGGGTTATCAAACCAGATACGTTGTGGTACCCCACTGACATGGGCAAAGATATTTTTCAACCCTTCCATGATGCACTGCAGGTTTTCTCCTTTGAATAACTGGAGATAGCCTCCATTGCTCTGGGGAAAGGAAAGGTTCAAAAAATGGCCGCTGTAGCGGATACCATCTTCAAAAAAATCAGCAACCCCAAAGTCGAACTGGGCCTCCCCAGCGATATGTTTAAGTGGAAGGTAAAAGTTTTGTTCTCCGCTGTAGAGCTGTTTTTTCTTCTCTGCCACGTAATCAGCCACCAGTGAATATTCCGGTTTTAAAAAGCCACTGTTCCGGAGGGTGGTGAGCCACTCATCCGGGAAAATAGAGCCACCCTTCCGTTTATAGAGAGCCACCATAAAGTTTAATAATATTTTAAAAGGTTTTAAAAGGTTTTTAAGTTAAAAAATGTTTTAGCAGCAGTAGCTGTGGATATGTGGTCAACTCAAGCGAAGCGTAGTAGAGTTGTCCACATATCCATAGCTTGATCAAGGAATTAACCTATAATTCGTCACCTTTGCTCTTAATACCATAAACCTCTCTCATAGACTTTTCATTATCGCCACCTTGGATTTCAATAGTATAAGAATCGTGGACAATTCGATCTAATATTGCATCTGCTATAGTTGCTTCTCCAATCCTACCATGCCAGCCAGCAGGAGAAAACTGAGAACAAAAAATAGTAGAAGCCCTCTTATGGCGTGAGTGGATGATTTCAAGTAAATCCCTTGCTTCCGTTTCCTTAAGAGGAATCAGCATCCACTCATCCAGTATGAGAAGGTTAAACTTTTGATACTGCTTTATAACCTTTGGATATAGCCCTTCGCCCCTGGCAACCGCTAATTCAGTCAATAGTTCCGGCAGACGAATATATTTTACTGTATAATACTGTTTACAAGCTTCAATGCCAAAAGCACATGCCAGGTAAGTTTTTCCCGATCCGGAAGCACCCATGATAATTATGTTATGCTTGTTTTGGACATACTCACAGGTTGCCAGTTGTTTTACCATTTTTTTATTTAGTTTCCGGTTGGCACTATAGTTTAAATCTGCTATACAGGCATGACCTTGTTCGAAATCAGCTTTTCTAATCAATCTTTTTAACCGGTTATTCTTACGGTTATTATATTCGATATCTACTAAAAGTCCTACCCGTTCTTCAAAAGAAAGGTTGGATAGGGAATGATCTTGTAATTGAAATCGATAAGCATCAGCCATAGCAGTAAGCCGCATTTCAATAAGTTTATTAATGGTT
>PWGX01000028.1 GCA_003554615.1 Syntrophomonadaceae bacterium | reverse complement strand
GTTGTTGCCTCAATCGGCCCGACTGCGCTAACGCGCCTTGTGAAAGTATTGGATCCATCATGATTGCATTCCCAGCAGGTACGAAGGTTTGGATTGCTGGCGGCGTGACAGACATGCGGCGTTATGCGGCGGCCACGATTATGTGGAGTCCCGAGCGATGCTGTCAAAGATCGCTCAGGAACCGACAAATTTCACTCAGCATAATTTGAGTGGCGTGTCTCCTTCAACATGGCAATGAGTTTGTCCGGCGGCGAGAACGTACCCGGCTGCAGGGTCGGGGAACTTGCGGCCGCCAAGGCTTCGAGCTTGTCGGTTGGATCAGCGCGCAAGTAGATCTCCGTGCTTTGGAGATTGGCATGGCCTAGCCACAGCGCTACCTTTCGAATGTCGCGCGTGGCGCGCAGCATGTGTTGGGCACAACTGTGCCTCAACACATGAGGTGTTACGCGCTTTGCCGCAATTGATGGGAGAGATTGGGCGGCGGTGTGCGCGTGTTTGGCCAGGATATATTCGAAACCAGATCTGGTCATCGCAAAACCTGCAGCGTTGAGAAATAGCGCCCCGTCATGTCGCTGTTGGCGCACGGCGAGCCAGGCTTTGAGTGCAATGACACCTTCCTTCCATAGGGGCAGCACGCGCTCCCGTCGCCCTTTACCTATGACGTGGATGGTGGCCGGACTTCGGAGTTCGAGTTGATCGAGCTGCAGCCCAACCAACTCGGAAACCCGCAGGCCCGCCGAGAAGGCGAGGTGTAGCATTGCGCGGTCTCGGGCACCATAAATTATCTTGGGATCGGGCGCGTCGATGAGCGCCTGAATCTCAGCCCGTGTCAGCGAAGTGACGAGCGTCTGGTCGGTCTTCTTTACTGGGATATCGCGGACGCGAAGCGACTGATCGAGGCAAGCTGGCACGCGATATTCCAAGAATCGGAAGAACGATTTGATGGCCGCCAATCGAGCATTTCGGGATCGAGCCGAGTTGCCACGATCCCGTTCGATATGCTCGAGGAAGGACAGGATCATTGGTACCCCTATATCTTCTACTTCCAATTGCGACGGGGCCTTTTGGAGCTGCCGCGCAGCAAAGATGACAAGCAGTTGAAAACTATAGGCATAAGCGTCACAGGTGTGCGGGCTGGCGCGCTGATCGCGAGGCAGGTGCTCTCGAAGAAACCGGGAAAGTTCGGGTGCGAGTGCGGTCATGCTGCACCTGCCGGGTCGAAGGTCTCGGCAATATCTGCGATCTGCGTCATCAAGCTTGGTATGGCCTGAAGATACCAGTAAGTGTCGTGAACATGCGCATGTCCGAGATACGTGCTGAGAGCGAGGATGTGGCGTGACACGGCGTCGTTGTCGCATGGGCATTGTTCCAGCGACCTCACGGCGAAGCTGTGCCTCATGTCGTGGATACGCGGTCCCGGCTGTCCCCGAGCACCCCTCAACCCGATCTGGCGCGAAATTTTCCGGAAGACCCCACTGACGGTGTCATAGCGCGGCGGAGTGCCTTCGTTGGATAAAAACAGCGCGTTAGTCTCCCCGTTGATTGCCAAACGAGCGGAAAGATAACGATCGATTGCTGCACGGGTCGTACTGTGGATCGGAACAAGCCTGCTCTTCTTGAACTTGGTGCTGGCGATGACCAGTCCGTCTTCGGTGACATCGCAAAGTCGTAAAGCCAGAGCTTCGGATATCCGCATTCCGGTCGCGGCGAGCAACCCAAACAATGTGTTATAAGTAAACGGTCGAAGCGTACCGATCGGACCAAGCGCAGCTGCCGCGACCATAAGGGCCTCAATTTCGTCAGCCGAATAGATATATGGCTGCTTTCGTCGAAATAGCCCTCGACCCAGCGCGTCAGCTGCGGGTACTTCATGGCCGGGATCTTCGGCGTGCATGGCGATCGCGAACCGGCGCACCGTAAGCAGCCGATTGCGTCGTTGTTCGGGAGAAGGTGCTTGGATTGCCCATGCGATGACACGATCGCTTTTGATCATGCTGTCGCCGTGACGCTCAGCGTAGAACACGAATATGCGCAGCAAGTGCCGTTGTGTTCGGAATTTGAAACCCATTGTCTCATGAAGCGCGACGTAGCGCGAAAGGTCGTCGGTCAGCATGACACGTCTCCCGGCCAGGGTTGCGCGATCCGCTCCAGCATGGTGATATCGACTTTGGCATATAGGACCGTGGTCTCCACGGACTTGTGTCGCAAAATCGCGCCAACCGACTGTAAAGTGGCACCGCTTCGGAGCAGGTGCGTGGCTGCTGAATGGCGTAGCAAGTTCGCACCGCGTGATGGCGGATCCTCAATGCCAGCACGCGTCAAAGCATGAGAAACAATCTGAGAAATAGACGGGGAACCACAAAACGGCCGAAATGGCGCGGTTGCTGTCAGGAACATGCGGTCGTCATCAACGGCTGGCCGAGCGTCATTCAGATAGCTGAGCACGGCATCGCCCGCATCCTGTGGTAGAGGCAAAAGAGTCTCGGATCGCCCCTTGCCCTTGACCAGCAGGGTTCCCGAACGCCAATCAATGTGCTGAAGTCGCATCTCCAAAATGTCGCCCGCCCGCAATCCGAGACGGGCAAGGAGGAGTAAAATCGCGCGATCTCGAATACCCCGCTTGGTTTGAAGATCGCAGGACGCCACGACACGTTCTACCTGATCGGGTGACAGATAGCGCGGCAATGATGATAGTCGCCATTGCGGAATGCGTGGCACGGCGTGTTCAAGACCAGGGCGACAGAGATCGGACGCTGCCAGAAAGCGCAAATATCCGCGCAGTGCGGTCATCATTGTCTTGGTGTAAACTACGGAGCAGTGTTGGGCTTCGTTGAGAACAGCCATTCGGATGCCAGCTGGGCCATAAGCGTGCGGATCCGATCCCAGTGACGGGAGAAGGCGCATGACCATTCTCCCGTGTCGTACGGCCGTCTGTTCGCGAATGCCTCGATGTCGCAGGAGCCATTCCTGGTAATCGCCAACCAGAGGGTCAACGGCGTTTGCCACCACTTCAGCCAGAGGAGCGATGATACCACGTCTGGCGAGAAACGAGATAAAACGATAAACACGGTTGAGATAACCAGTCGAGCAGGGCATGGCTCGCCGTGTTCCCCCGCAACGACAACGATGCTTGGCGAACCGGTCAAGAATGTTGTCGTCGATGTGACCGAGTTCGACCTTCTCAATTGCAAGCCACGCGGAAAAATGGCGAGCGCAATCGGTGTAACCTTGGATGGTCAGCGGTGTGTACCTCAGCAAAGTGAGTTCTTCAGCGAACTGGTTGACCCACGGCGTCAGTTCGCCCGCATCCATGGTCCTTGGTGCCGCGGCTGATCTTTTGATGACCTTCATATCAAATCTCCCATGCGCCAGGATGGCGCATGGGAAGTCTAGATTATGCTGTGCTTTCGCTCGGCAGAGATCTTTTATTATTCTGAAATTAAATCATAAATTTGACAGCATCGCTCGGGACTCCACATAATCGTGGCCGCCGCATAACGCCGC
>PWGX01000044.1 GCA_003554615.1 Syntrophomonadaceae bacterium | reverse complement strand
TGGATTTTTCCACAAGTACCTTTCAGTTTGGGTGGCTTTGTGCATTTTGATCGGTATCGGGCTTGGCCGCGTTATACCTGGTGTGGCTGAGACTTTAAGTGAGATCCAGATAGAACAGGTTAATATCCCGATTGCTATCTTACTCTTTGCCATGATGTATCCGATCATGCTGCAGATAGATTTCAGCGAAGTTGTAAATGCGGTAAAAGCTCCGCGGGCGGTTGTCTTAACCCTGATCGTCAACTGGCTGATTAAACCTTTCAGCATGTTCTTTTTTGCCTGGTTGTTCATGCGCGTTATCTGGGCTCCTTATATTGGTTACGAATTGGCTGGCGAGTACATGGCCGGGATGATCCTTCTCGGCATCGCGCCCTGTACTGCCATGGTCCTGGTTTTCAGTTACCTGGCCAAGGGGTTTATGGGCCTGACCCTGGTACTGGTGGCCATTAACTCGCTGACCATGCTGGTCCTGTATGCTCCACTGGGCAACTTTCTCTTGGATGTTGCCGAAATGCCCATACCTTTTTGGACTATTTTCTTAAGCATTATGCTTTATGTGGGGGTTTCCCTGGTTGCTGGATACATTACCCGCAAGAGGCTGATCGCAACCCGGGGCATTGACTGGTATGAGCGGGTTTTCTTAAAGCATATGGGCACTATTTCTGTTGTAGCCCTTCTGGCTACTTTGATATATCTTTTCATGCTCCAGGGTGAGGTTATTATCCAGAATCCACTGGGCGTGGTTATGATTGCAATACCTTTGATTGTCCAGATCCTTTTCATTTTCAGTATTGGTTACCTGCTGTCGAAGCTGATCGGGCTCACCTACGAAGAGGCGGCTCCAGCTTCCATGATCGGGGCCAGCAATCACTTCGAAGTGGCGATTGCTACGGCGGTCACCGTATTCGGATTGGGTTCAGGAGCTGCTCTCTCTACAGTAGTGGGCGTTCTGATTGAAGTGCCGATCATGTTAACGCTGGTGACCATTTGCTTGAGAACTGCCCGCTGGTTCCCTAAACTGTCTGCCTACACTAACAAGATGACCGGGGACGAAAGGTAATGTTCTTTTAAGATGAATGGTCGAGTCAACCAATCGATATAGAAATCTTAAGACAAAAAGGCCCTCCCCGCCTTCAATGGGGAGGGCCTTTATCTGTACTGCATAGATATTGAGAGGGCTAGGACATAATGGAACCAAAAATCATCCCCGAAATGGTAGCCATTATAGCCACCAGGACTACAAAGATAATGGTTTTTTGGGTGCCGAGGACGCTCCTGATAACCAGCATGTTAGGCAGGCTCAGGGCCGGTCCGGCCAGCAGCAGGGCCAGGGCCGGTCCCTGTCCCATTCCGGAGCCAAGCAGGCCCTGCAGGATCGGGACTTCTGTTAAAGTGGCAAAATACATGAACGCCCCGATAAAAGAGGCAACCAGGTTGGCCCGGAAACTGTTGCCCCCGACCAGGGCTTCGATGTATTGGACGGGGATCAAACCGGCGTCGCTTTCCGGGCGGCCCATCAGAAAACCGGCGGCCACAACTCCCGCGAAAAGCAGGGGAAGGATTTGGAGGGCAAAATCCCGCGTAGACTCGACCCAGGAAACCCGTTCTTCCCGGTCAAACCAGCGCCAGACCATAAAACCGAGTAAAACTAAAAGAGCCGCCACCAGGTACCATTTAGCCTGGTAAACTGCATACCATAACCCGGCGGCTTCCTCGGGCCTGCCCAAAGCGGCAAGGACCAGGATTAAAATCAGGACCAGGAAATAAGCCAGGTTTTGCAGCTGGCTGCGTTTTTCAGGAGCTTCGTCTTCCAAACCCTGCATAGGTGATTCAGTCCTGCCCCGGTCTTCTTTCCTGTAGAGCAGGGCCATAATCAAGCCGATAACTATAGCGAAAATCACGGCGCCTATGGCCCGGGCCAAACCTAGCTCCCAGCCCAGGACCCTGGCGGTGAGGATGATGGCCAGGATGTTAATGGCCGGCCCGGAATAAAGGAAAGCGAGAGCAGGGCCAAGGCCGGCTCCTTTTTTATAAATACCGGCAAAGAGAGGCAGTACCGTGCAGGAGCAAACGGCCAGCACGCTTCCGGATACGGAGGCGACCGAGTAAGCAAGCACTTTGTGCGCCCCGCCCCCGAAGTACTTAATCACCGCTCCCTGGGATAGGAAGTTGGCGATTGCCCCGGCAATGAAGAAAGCCGGAATCAGGGTTTGCAAAACATGCTCGCGGACATAATACTGCAGCAGGAAAAAAGCTTCCATAATGGAAGCCTGGATATTAGGATGCTGAAAGGGGATAAAATATGCGGCTATAAAAACTAAGACCAGGATGATTGGTTTTCGCATGTTTTCCATTGATTAAACACTCCCTCTGCAGCCCGGAATGTTCGGGCTGAAAACATTACATATGCCTGTTATTAGTGGATCAGTGGTTATTGTTCTTCCTCGATCCACTTTTTGATCTGGTCGAGTTTTGGCACTTTACCGGAAGCTTTGACTTTATCGTTAATAACCAGGCCAGGGGTCATAAAGACATCATATTCCATGATCTTGTTTGTATCTTCCACTTTTTCGACATCGGCAGGTATATTCAATTCAGCCAATGCATTTTTTACTTCCTGTTCCATTTTTTCGCAGTTTTTGCATCCGGGTCCAAGAATCTTGATCTTCATCAATAACAACTCCTTTCAAAGTTTTATTAAACAAATATTTCGGTGAAATTACATAATGCCGGTACAGCCTGCTGATGTTAAAACAGGGCTGCCTATGAATAAGCTGTACGGCTATTGCAGTGATAACAAGTCGAAGCTTTTAAACCAGCATTTTTTGCCTTCGCTCCCAGTAATTTTTCAGCAGCTCGGAGCTGGCATTAATTAGCTCAAATACCTTTGGATCAGTAACCCGGTAAAAAACCTTCAGCCCCTCTTTCCGGGATGAAACCAGGCCTTCTTTTTTCAGGATATTAAGGTGCCGGGACACATTGGATTGCTCCATCTGCAGTTCAGGAACGATCTTGCACACGCATTCCTCGCCGTCTTTCAATAGATCGACGATCTGCAGCCTGGTAGGATGGGCCAGGGCTTTTAGCATTTCGGCCTGGTACTGGTATCTTGTTTCAGTCATCCGGTTCACCTCCTTTCAGGGTTAAAGCATATGTTACTATATATAAAATCAATCATATAGTAACATAAAGCATCCTTCCTGACAATAGGCCGAATTGTTTAAGAAAAAAACGCTCCAAAATGCTTCGTTGCATCTTAATTAAATAGCGCTTGGCAAGGATTGCGAATATATAACTAACGCTGTCAAGTTAGAGCAGGGATTGAAGCTATTGCTTAGATTTAACATTAAGTATGCCCCTCACGTTAGACCCGTTTATGATTGAGTTTTGTTTTATATTGATTGCTATAACAGGCTATAACGGATAGAATATGATAAATTATAAAGCATAAAAGTAAAACCGTTTGTGGCTATTAAACCTGGCTTTTAGTTATGGAGGGATGGTAATGAGCGCTCAAGAAGAAAAGAAAAAAGTGTTGTTCCTGTGTACGGGCAATTCGGTCCGCAGCCAGATGGCGGAAGGGTTCCTGAGGGCCTTCGGCGGCGACCGGTTCGAAGTTAAAAGCGCCGGCACTGCTCCGGCCGGGGTTAACCCCAATTCGATTGCAGTCATGAAAGAAGCGGGGATTGATATCAGCGGCCAGTCTTCCGAGCGCCTTGAGCGGCAAATGCTGGAATGGGCTGATCTGTTGATTACTCTCTGCGGTGATGCCCGCGACAACTGTCCCGTAGTGCCACCGGGAGTGGAAAAGAGGCACTGGCCGCTGGAAGATCCCTCGCATGGTGAAGGGACGGAAGAAGAAATGCTGGCGCGGTTTAGGAAAACCCGGGACCTGGTTAAGCAGTATGTGGAAGGTTTAATTGCAGAATAAAGCCAGTTTCTATTAAGGGTTTTTGGCCCGGTTGTGATATAATGACGAAGGTGCACACTGTTTGGGATAAAGGCATTGCTGTAAGCCTGCCGTAATAGCAATCAATACAGCTTTATAACAACCAGAAGATGAAAAGAGGTGCAGTCCTTGCAGTTAAAAGAAGCCGCAGTGGTGGTCAACCCCGCTTCGGGAGGCGGCCTGGGCGCCAAACGGTGGCCGAAGATAGCTGCGGCCCTTAAAGAAGAAGGATTTACTTTTAAATACAGTTTTACTGAAAAGGCCGGAGACGCGACCGAAATTACCCGCCGCTACCTGCAGGAGGGCTGCGAACTGGTTGTTTCGGTCGGCGGAGACGGAACCAACAATGAAGTCGTAAACGGGTTTTTTCATGAGAACAGGGTCGTCCGCGAAAGGGCTGCAATTGGCTTTATATCAACCGGCACGGGCAGCGATCTGAGCAGGACCCTGGGCATTCCCAAGGATTTCAACGGCGCGGCCAGGCACCTCATGACCAGCCCTGTGCGCCCTGTCGATGTTGGCCGGGTTTCATTTGTCAATAACCGGGGGATCAAAGAAAGCAGGTATTTTATAAATATTGCCGGCCTGGGGCTGGACGGAGACATTGTAGGACGGGTAAACCGGACCAGTAAGGCTTTGGGCGGCTTCATTTCTTTTTTATGGGGCACCGTGATCAGTTTACTAATTTACCGAAATAAAGAAATGGCTGTTACCCTTGACGGTGATCTGGTATGTGAGGGTGATATTACCACGGTTGTTATAGGCAACGGCGCTTATTTTGGCGGCGGTATGAAAATAGCCCCTGAATCGCGCATGGATGATGGCCTATTTGATATTATTATCTTAAAAGGGTTGAGCAAGAAAGATTTACTCATTAACCTGCCCGGGGTCTACAAAGGTAAACATATGAGCAACCCGAAGATCATTTTCATGCGGGGTAAGAATATAGCGGTGACATCCCCGGAGAAAGCCCTCTTAAACCTGGACGGGGATCAGCCCGGCCGGACCCCGGTTGAAATTGAACTGCTGCACAGGGCTATTAAGATCAAGAGCTAAAGCGCCCATAAAACTCAAACGGTGCTTCCGGGCGCTAAGAACCGGGGTGACAGCCTTGACAGGAAAAGCCCTAAGTTTTATGATTTTATTCAAACAGCAGCGTTACAATACTGGCGATAAGAGGAAAAGATAAAGGAGGCGACCGCGCTTGCAGATAAAAGTTAAACTGGAAAACGGAAAAGAAGCTGTCTACCCCCAGGGGACTACCTGCATGGATTTATACCGGGAAAAGACCGCTGAAAATAAAGAACTACTGGCCGTGCTGATAGACGGCGAGGAGTGTGACCTTAATGCTCCTCTACCGGAGAACAGCGAAATTGCTTTTGTGGATTTTGACTCACTTCAGGGAGCTCGTATTTACCGGCATACGGCCAGCCACGTCCTGGCCCATGCCGTTAAGAAACTCTACCCCGGGGTTAAGCTGGGGATCGGGCCGGCCATTGAAAACGGCTTTTATTATGACTTTGAGTTCGAAGAGCCCATCTCTTCAGATGACTTAAAGACAATCGAAAAAGAGATGAAAAAAATTATCAAGGAAAAACTGCCCATCCGGCGCAGGGAGATGAGCAGGGAAGAAGCGGAACAACTTTTCCGGAAAAGGGGCGAACCCTACAAGCTGGAATTGATTTCCGAACTGCCCGAAGGTGAGATAATCAGCTGTTACGAACAGGGCGACTTTATTGACCTGTGCACCGGTCCTCATTTGCCCCACACCGGCAAAGTTAAAGCATTTAAGCTGACCGGGTTGGCCGGGGCATACTGGCGCGGCGATGAGCACAACCCCATGCTTCAGCGGATCTACGGAACAGCTTTCCCCGGCAAAGATCGCCTCAATGAATACCTGAACATGCTGGAAGAAGCCAGGAAAAGGGACCACCGCAAACTGGGCCGGGAGCTGGAGCTTTTCAGCCTGCACGAAGAAGCGCCCGGGTTTCCGTTTCTCCACAATAACGGCGCTATTGTCTGGCAGGAACTGACAGACTACTGGCGCCAGGAACACCGCCAGGCCGGTTACGAAGAAATCAAGACCCCTCTGATTTTAAACCGCAGTTTGTGGGAACAGTCGGGGCACTGGGATCACTTTCGTGAAAATATGTACTTTACCCGGATCGACGAACAGGATTATGCGGTGAAACCGATGAACTGCCCCGGAGCGATACTGGTATTTCGTTCCAAAATGCACAGCTACCGTGACCTGCCGCGCCGCATCGCCGAGATGGGTATAGTTCATCGGCACGAGCTTTCCGGCACCCTGCACGGACTGCTGCGGGTGCGCTCATTCACCCAGGACGATGCCCATATTTTTATGCTTCCCTCGCAGGTCGAAGACGAGGTGGGGGAGGTAATCGACTTGATGGACCGGTTTTATAGCGTTTTTGGTTTCAATTACCGGGTTGAGTTGAGCACTAAGCCGGAAAAAGCGATGGGCACCCAGGAAATGTGGGATAAAGCCACTTCCATCCTGGAAAGGGTCCTTGATTCCCGCAGTATAGATTACAAGTTGAATGAAGGTGACGGTGCTTTTTACGGCCCTAAAATTGACTTTCACTTGGAAGACTGCCTGGGCCGCAGCTGGCAGTGCGGCACTATCCAGCTTGATTTCCAGATGCCGGAGAAGTTCGATCTGACCTATGTGGGCGAAGACGGAGATAGACACCGTCCGGCAGTTATCCACCGGGTTATTTACGGATCCATGGAAAGGCTGCTGGCTCTTTTGATTGAACATTATGGCGGGGCGTTCCCGGTGTGGATGGCCCCGGCCCAGGTCAGCGTTATACCGGTGACCGATAGGACCCACGACTATGCCCGCAAAGTTTACGAGCAGCTGAAAGAGGCCTCGTTCAGAGTTACCCTTGATGATCGCAATGAAAAGGTGGGGTACAAGATCCGGGAAGCGCAGGTGAAAAAAGTCCCCTACATGCTGATCGTGGGCGATAAAGAGGAGGAAAGCGGCCAGGTAGCAGTGCGCCGCCGCGACCAGGGTGATCTGGGAGCTGAAGACCTGCCGGTGTTCATAGAAAAGCTAAAAACGGAAATAAATGAAAAAAGTATTTGACCTTAAACAATTAATTTGATATAGTCAAATAGGCATAAAAAAGTGCAGCCAAAGTAGAAGTAACCGCTTCTCACCCTGAAACGTATACGATACTGTTAACAGGGTTTATCCATATGATTTACGGATATTTAGAGCAGGCGGTGATCCCTGCTCTTTAACTTTTCAGGAGGTGAAACGATATTAGTAAAAATTTGTTCGTGAATGAACAAATTAAAGCCCGGGAAGTGCGGGTTGTTGATGCCGAAGGGAATCA
The DNA here is from genome assembly GCA_003554615.1 of Syntrophomonadaceae bacterium. Taxonomy (GTDB): domain Bacteria; phylum Bacillota; class Dethiobacteria; order DTU022; family DTU022; genus B1SED10-74M. Next base: position 43,026 of record PWGX01000044.1, on the reverse strand, counting down.
ACTTGGGGTGTTGAAAACGGATGAAGCTTTAAAGCTGGCCGAGGAAAAGAAAATGGACCTGGTTAATGTTGCCCCCAATGCGAAACCGCCCGTCTGCCGAATGATGGATTATGGAAAACATAAGTATGAGCAAAGCAAAAAAGAACGCGAAGCGAAAAAAAAGCAAAGAACGACATCGATCAAAGAAATAAAATTACGTCCTAATATAGACAAACATGATTTTGATGTTAAGGCAAAAAGAGGCCAGAAATTTTTGCAGAAGGGTGACAAAATCAAGGTAACCGTTATGTTTCGGGGCCGGGAAATAACTCACCCTGAAATTGCCCAGCAACTGTGCAAGGACCTGGCGAACCAGCTTGCCGATTACAGCGTGATCGAAAAGCAGGCCAAACAGGAAGGGCGCAATATGATCATGATTTTAGCTCCTAAATCATAGCAAAAAAAGAGGAAGGTTGTTGTTCCAATGCCTAAAATGAAAATTCACAGCGGAGCGGCGAAACGGTTTAAAAAAACAGGAGGGGGAAATTACAAGCGCAGCCAGGCTTATGCCAGCCACCTCCTCGGAAAGAAGAATCCCGCCCGCAAAAGAAGGCTGAGAAAGTCGAGTATGGTAAAGCCCGCCGATGTAAAGCGGGTCAAACAGTTAATCAGGTAAGGCATCTTCACGGATGCCCTTATATTTGCAGTTTAATAATTGAACAGCTTAAAATGAGAGGATGATTGGTGATGCCTCGCACTAAGAGAGGAAATGTCGCCAGAAAAAGGCGTAAAAAAGTATTAAAACTGGCCAAGGGTTACTACGGAGTAAAAAGCAAGGCGTTCAAGGTAGCCAATCAGCAGGTGATGAGATCGCTTGCTTATGCTTACCGGGACCGCAAACAGCGGAAAAGGGATTTCCGCAAACTCTGGATTGCCCGGATTAATGCCGCTGCCAGGGCCGGCGGTCTTTCGTACAGCCGTTTCATCAACGGCCTAAAAAAAGCTGATGTCCAGATCAACCGGAAAGTCCTGGCCGAGCTGGCTGTAAACGATAAAGAAACCTTTGCCCGCCTGGTCGAGATGGCCAGGGAAAACAATTAGCAAAATGACAGGCGTTCTAAAAAGGATATGGATCCGGCATCCTTAATCAATCTCCGAGGGGAGATATTTTTATGCCGGATCTAAATCTGAATGGAGTGAACGCAGGTGGAACCTGTTCCTTTAAACAGCCCCAGCAATCCTTTGTTAAAAGAATTTGTCAAGCTGCAAACCAGCAGGCGCCTCAGGCAAAAAGCCGGGAAGATTGCCCTGGAGGGGCCAAACCTGGTCGATGAAGCGCTTAGTGCGGGATTGGAAGCGGAGGCTGTTTTTTTTAACGATGAGTATTATACATATGAAAGCAAGTTTATAACGTCCAGGCTGTCCGCCGGGGCGGGCCTTTACGTAATGCCGATCAATCTATTTAAAAAGATTTCCGATACCGAAACCCCCCAGCCGGTTGCCGCCATTTTTAAGTTCGAACGGCCCGGGTATGGGGGAATTTTAGATCCTGTTCCCGGCCTGGCTGTTCTCCTTGACCGGATTCAAGATCCCGGTAATATGGGGACCATGATACGGACCGCGGCAGCGGTGGGGACAGATACTGTTTATTATACCTCCGGGAGCACGGATCCGTACGGCCCCAAGGTTCTGCGGGCCACGGCCGGGGCTGTTTTTCACCTCCGATTGGAACAGGTTGCGGACCCGTTTCAGTTAATCTTTGACCTCCAGCAAAAGGGGGTGCAGGTGGCTGCGGCTGCGGCGGGGGCGGAAAAGTTATACTGGCAGGCCGATTTCAAGCCGCCTTCTGTCCTGGTTGTGGGTAATGAAGCGGGAGGCGTCGCAGAGGAACTGCTTTCCAGGGTCGATCTCAGCGTGGCAATTCCCCTGCGCGGCCCGGTGGAATCGCTCAATGCGGCCGTTGCCTCTGCTGTAATTTTGTACGAAATTGTCCGCCAGCGCAGTGTATAAGCCTGGATCTTCATCTGAGCCTTGATGAGCCGGGGGCTTAGTGCTATAATGCTATTATATTTTAATAGCTGCAGTGATGAAGGAGTGCAGTAAACCAGGGAAACAGGCGCCGCCAAGGGAGGACTGGCCTCGACTGTGAGCCGGCCCGGCGTTCCCGGCTGAAATTCGCTCCGGAGCTTTCCACCGAAGGGCTTTTGGGCCTGTTAGGCTGGATACGGTTAATCCCGTTATCGACTTGAAGCGAGCTAGGCGGTAGCTAAACTGGGTGGTACCGCGGAAGATTATCTTTCGTCCCTCTTTTGGAGGGATTTTTTATTATCAGGAGGTGTCGACAAGTGCTGGAAAAATTAAAAGAACTGGAAGACGAAGCGCGGGGCAAGATCGAAGAGGCAAATGACCTGGAGGAACTAAAAACTGTAAAAGTACGCTTCCTGGGCAAAAAAGGCGAGCTGACCAAACTTTTGCGCAGCCTGGGCAGTGTTCCTTCCGAGGAAAGACCGGTGATCGGCAAAAAAGCCAATGCCCTGCGGGAAGAATTGGAACGGGCCATTGAACGTAGGGAACAGGTTTTGCAGGATGCCCAGCGCCGGGAAAGGTGGGAGAAGGAAAGGGTCGATGTGACCCTGCCCGGGCGCCCGGTCACTGTTGGCCAGAGGCATCCCCTGACCATGATCATCGATGAGATTAAGGAAATATTTACGGGGCTGGGTTTCCAGCTTGCTTACGGCCCTGATATTGAAACTGATTACTATAATTTCGAGGCCCTGAACATACCGGCTGATCACCCGGCCCGGGATATGCAGGATTCTTTTTACATCACCGATCAATACCTGTTGCGCACGCATACCTCGCCGGTGCAGATCCGCTCCATGGAAAGGCAGGCCCCGAAGCTGCCGGTGCGCATCATTTGCCTGGGCAAAGTGTACCGCCGGGATGACGATGCCACCCATTCACCGATGTTTCATCAGTGCGAGGGGCTGGTGGTCGATACCGATATTACTTTTGCCGACCTGAAGGGGACCCTGGATTCATTTGCCAGGGAGATGTTTGGCCCGGAACAAAGAGTGCGGTTCCGGCCCAGCTTTTTTCCCTTTACCGAACCCAGCGCCGAGGTGGACATTTCCTGCATCATGTGCGGAGGCAAAGGCTGCCGGACCTGCAGCTACACCGGGTGGCTGGAAATCCTTGGTTCGGGAATGGTCCATCCGCGGGTCCTGGAAGGGTCCGGTTATAACCCGCGGGAGGTAACCGGCTTTGCTTTCGGGATGGGTGTGGAGCGTATTGCCATGCTGAAATATGGCATCGGCGACCTGCGCCTCTTTTTTTCCAATGACCTGCGGTTCTTAAAACAATTCAGCTAAACCGGTACAACGATCTTTGATTGGAGGAGAGATCCAGATGCGCGTATCATATGAGTGGCTTAAAGAGTATATCGACCCGGGCAAATCTGCCGAAGAGGTGGCCGATCTATTGACCCTGTCCGGCGTAGAGGTGGAGGCTGTAGAAACCTTTGGCCCCTCTCTGCCGTCCGTGGTGGTCGGTGAAGTAAAGGGCCTGGAATCACACCCTGGACGGAGCAATTTAACCCTGGTCGATACCGATATCGGGGAGGAAACTTTGAAAATAGTTTGCGGGGCCAAGAATATGCAGGTTGGGGACAAGGTTCCCACGGCCAGGCCCGGGGCGGAGCTGCCCGGCGGGCGCATTATCGAAGCAACTGATATTCACGGCGTTACTTCACCGGGGATGATTTGTTCGGCCCAGGAACTGGGGCTGGAGCTGGGCTCGGAGGAGGAAATATTGATCCTGGACCGGGCTTCAAAAATCGGCGATCCGGTGGATGAGCTCCTGGGTTTTGGGGACAAAATTCTTGTCCTTGAGCTGACCCCCGATCGTCCCGACTGCCTGAGCATGATCGGGGTTGCCCATGAGATTGCGGCCCTGACCGGAAAAGAAGTAAAGATGCCCCGCCTAACTCCCCCTGCAACGGGGCCGTCCCTGGAGGAGTCTTTAAAGGTGGCTATAGTGGACAGCGAACTCTGTCCCCGCTATACGGCCCGGGCTGTAGATGAGATTACCATCGGCAGATCACCGCTCTGGATGCAGCTGAGGCTGTTAAAAGCCGGGATCCGGCCTATCAACAATGTGGTTGATATAACCAACTACGTCATGTGGGAATTTGGCCAGCCCCTGCACGCTTTTGACCTGGACCTGCTTAAAAGCGGCGAAATCCTGGTCAGGAGGGCGCAGGAAGGGGAAAATGTGGTTACCTTAGATGGCGTTGAGCGTAAACTTACCCCTGAAGCCCTGGTCATAACCGACGGCACCCGTCCGGTAGCCCTGGCCGGTGTGATGGGCGGGGAGGACACCGAGATTAATGATTCCACGAAGATGGTGCTGATCGAGGCGGCTGCCTTTAACCCGACCAGCATCAGACGCACCGCCCGCCGCTACAACCTGCCGTCTGAGGCCTCGCAGCGCTTTGAAAAAGGGGTAAACCCGGAAGCCGTAACCTGGTCACAGGACCGGGCCGCCCTGTTGATGCATGAGCTGACTGGAGGAACGGTGCTGCGCGGCCTAATTGATCAAAACGAAGCCCCCGTCCAGGAAACAGAGATCAGGATTAATCCAGAAAAAATCAACCGGGTGCTGGGCCTGGAGTTAGACAAAGATATGGTTGTGGATCTGCTGTCGAAACTTGGCTTTGCCGTAAATGATAATCAAGAAGGAACCCTAGATATAACCGTTCCTCTGCGGCGCGGCGATGTGGCCATAGAAGAAGATATCATAGAGGAAGTGGCCCGGCTGTACGGTTATGACAAGATCCCGGTTACTCTGCCCCGGGGAGAACTGCTGGGCAACGTTAAATCTTATGATGAAAGAGTGCAGGATTTGACCCGGGACGTCCTCACCGCCTGTGGCTACCATGAATGTATAACCTATTCCTTTATTAATCCTTCCACCCTGGTCAGGCTGAGGTTCCCGGACGACGACCCGAGGATGAAACCGATCCCGGTCCAGAATCCTTTTTCGGAAGAACAGGCCGTAATGCGCACCACATTATTGCCCGGATTGCTGAAGACGGTCCAGCATAATTACAGCCACCGTGAGCTTAACCAGATGCTCTTTGAAATGGGAGCGGTCTTTGAAGCACAGTCGCTGCCCCTGGAAGGTTTACCCGAAGAAAGAATGAAGCTGGGCATTGCCGTCACCGGGCAAATCCCGGAGCCAAACTGGGTCGATCCTTCCCGGGAAGCGGATTTCTTTGCCATTAAGGGAGCCCTGGAAGCACTGTTCAAACGGCTTCAGGTGGAAGAAGTCAGTTTTGTCCCCCAAACGATGCCTTTCGGCCATCCAGCCCGGTGTGCTTTGATCAAGATCGAAGGCAGGGTAGTTGGTTATCTGGGCCAGGTTCACCCGGATGTGGCAGAAGCCTGGGAGATTGACCAGCCGGTAACGGTGTCTGAAATTGATTTAGCCCTGCTTTGCGAAAAGGCAAACCTGGTTCCCCGGGTGGCACCTTTGCCCCGTTATCCCGCCGCAAAGAGGGATCTGGCCATAGTGGTGCCAAAAGAGATTCCGGCCGATAAACTTGAAAAGGCGATCAGGGAAGCCGGGGGCGTTCTGGTCAGCCAGGTTAAGATGTTCGACCTTTATGAAGGCAAGCAGATCCCGGAGGGCAAACGGAGCCTGGCTTATTCAATAACTTTCAGGAGGGACGAGGGAACTCTGACCGAGGCTGAAATTAACCGGACTCAGGAAAAGATTCAAAATGCCCTTTTTGAACTGGGTGCAGTACTGCGCAGTTAACAGGCAGGAAATCCGTAACCTTATCTCGAATACAAAAAGAAGGGAAATTCCGACTTTTTACACGAAAGCGGGCTAATCTAATGGAAGATCAGAGTAAAAACAAGGTCACGGTCAATATCATGGGGGAAGAATATATCTTGAAAGGTTCTTCCTCAACTGAAGACATGTACAGAGTGGGGCGTTACGTGGACCAGTTGATGAAATCACTGGCTGAAAAAAACGTTCAGATGAACAAGCAAAAGATCGCCGTCCTGGCTGCCGTCAACCTGGCCGATGAACTGCTCAGGCTTAAAGAAAACCGGAAAGATAACCCCGCTCAATTTGGACATCAACGGGAGAATGGTGATGGACAATGAACTGGCTTGACATCTTATTGCTGATTGTTTTTTTCCTGCACCTGGCCAGCGGTTTTTCGCGGGGTATGGTTAAGCAGCTGTTTGATATTTTCGGTTTTATCGTGGTGATTATCCTTTCTTTCTGGGGGGGCAGGCTGTTCAGCGAGTCACTGGCCGAATACATAAACCCGGAAAATATTATTCCCCATCATGAGCTGATTGAAAACATGGGCCTGGAAGTTGCCCTGGAACAAGTGCCCCAGTTTATCGGAGGGGTTCTGGCCTTTTTGGCCCTGTTCCTGATCTTAAGCATTGTTTTCCGGCTTTTTTCCAGCGGTTTCCAGTGGATTAACCGCATCCCGGTAATCGGCTTTTTCAACCGGATCGGGGGCGCAATCCTGGGAGTGGTAGTCGGGGCTGTCTTTGCTTATATTATCGTGGCGGTTGTTTCGATTATCCCCCTCCAGTTTTTCATGGAGGCCATCGAAAATTCGGAAGTTGCTTTCTTTACCGACCACTACTTCACTCCCCTGTTTGAAAAAGTAAAAGAGCTGGCTGTTGATTACTACCTTAACTTTAACAGTTGATTTAAGCTGGTTTTACCGGTTTCTGTTGGGCTGCTGCCATTTGGCCGGCAGGCTGTTCCCGGGGTAAACCGGCTTTTTATGTGCAGGCGGAAGATTTTATCAAACATAAATTTAAAGGTTAATAGGGAAAACAGAGTTTGTTATCCTGCCCGGGAAAAGTAACTGGCAAAGCTACCTGCCAGATTGGAGAAAGGTGCTAATAAACGCCGGTGGAAAAAAGATTTCTTGAACATGACACAGTTGAAGCAGCACGCAAACTGCTGGGCATGTACCTGTGCCGGGTGACAGGAGAAGGCCTGGTTTCCGGGATCATTGTTGAAACTGAAGCTTACCTGAGCAACAATGACCCGGCCTGTCATGCTTCCCGGGGCAGGACCAGGCGCAATGCAACCATGTTTGGAGCGCCCGGTATTGCTTATGTTTACTTTATCTACGGCAACTATTACTGTTTCAACGTGGTTGCCGGACCGGAAGGCAAAGGCGAGGCAGTTTTGGTCAGGGCGGTGGAACCGGCCGGAGGCCTGGAACTGATGCGCAAACGCCGGGGTGAAGGCTGCCCGGATAAAAACCTGGCCAGCGGTCCGGGCAAGCTATGCCAGGCGTTTGCCATTGACAGGAGCCTGGACGGCCATGATTTGAGCCAAAAACCGTTATACCTGGCAGAGAACCTGGCACGGCCGGATATGCTGACCATTCAAAGTACACCACGCATTGGCATATCCTCGGCACAGGATAAATGCCTGCGCTTTATAGTAACCGGAAATAAGTACTTATCGAGGTGAAATTATTTTGCCCGAAGTAGTTACAGAAAGAGAAATAAAGGTCCTTGAATTTGACCGGATCCGCTCGATGCTGGTTGAACTGACGGTCAGTCCCATGGCCGGAGAGTGGGCTGAGACCTTAAAACCTGCCGCCGATTATGCTGCGGTGGCCAGGAGGCAGCGGGAAGCCGGTGAAGGACGCCTGCTTTGTTCTAAAAATGCCTTTAATCCTGCGGCAGTTGAGGATCTCAGGCCTTACCTGAACCGGGCTTTGAAAGGGGCTGTGCTTTCCGGGGCCGAACTGGCGGCAATCATGACCTTCCTGCAAGCAGCCCGGCGCTGGAAAAGCTTTTTTAAAAACAGGGACCACTGCGAACTTTATCCCCTCATGGCGGAGCTGGGGTCGGCAATCAGCACCTGTCCCAATTTGTTCAGCGACCTGGAGCAATCCATTGACCATGAAGGAACGGTTCTTGACAGCGCTTCTTCAACGCTCTCCTCACTGCGCCGGAAAAAGCTATCTTACCAGGATAAAATCAGGGGAAAACTTGACCACTATCTCCGGAGTGCCAATTACAGGCGTTACCTGCAGGATGCCCTGATCACGATCCGGGGCGGGCGTTATGTCCTGCCCGTGAAACAGGAGTATCGCCAGAACCTGGAAGGAGTGGTCCATGATCAGTCTTCCAGCGGAGCCACGGTGTTCATAGAGCCCCTGCCGGTGGTGGAGATGCAAAATACGCTTACTTCCCTTCAAAAACAAGAAGAGGAAGAAATAGAAAGGATTCTCTACCGGTTGAGCGGCAGGGTGGCCGATGCGGAGGGCGAACTGCTCCGCAACCGGGATCTTTATGCAGAACTTGATTTTATTGTTGCCAGGGGCCGCCTGAGCCTGGAAATGGAGGGGAGCGAGCCGCGCCTGCTTGACTGGGAGGAAACATACTTTTACCTCCACAACGCCGTTCATCCGCTGTTAAGCGGCCGTAAAGTGCCTCTCGAAATGGAACTGGGCGGCCAGGTTCAAACCCTGGTCGTTACCGGCCCCAATACCGGCGGGAAAACAGTGTCGCTTAAGACAATAGGCCTTCTGGCCATCATGGCCCAGAGCGGCCTCCATTTACCAGCGGGCAAAGATACCCGGATGACGGTTTTTAAACAGATCCGGGCCGATATCGGCGATGAACAGAGCATAACCCAGTCTTTAAGCACTTTTTCCGGGCATATGAAAAACATCATTGCTATCGTGGAAGAAGCGAAGCCCGGATCACTGGTTTTATTTGACGAGCTGGGCGCCGGAACGGATCCGACGGAAGGAGCCGCCCTGGCCATGGCGATCCTGGAAGAGCTAACCCGCAAGGGCGCCCTGACAGTAGCAACCACTCATATCAATGAACTGAAGCTGTTTGCCCAGGCTCAGGAGAATATGCAAAACGCGGCCATGGAGTTTGACCTTGATACCCTGGCCCCGACATACCGCCTTTTGCAGGGCATTCCCGGACAGAGCAACGCTTTTCATATTGCCGGAGAGCTGGGCCTGCCTGCGGATGTGCTGGAGAAAGCGAAAGGTTACATGCACCGCTCCCACGACCAGGTAGAATCAATCATTGCCAGCCTGGTGGAAGATCAGCAGCGCTACTCACGGGACAGCCGCCAGGCGGAACTGGAACGAAGCAGGGCTGAGTCATTAATGGCCGAGCTGGAAAGGGAGAAAAGTTTGCTGCGGGCCAGGCGGGATGATATCCTAAAGCAGGCCCGTGAGGAGGCCCGGCAAATTGTCAGGCAGACTAAAAGCTCTGCCGATCATTTGATCAAGGAACTGCAGGAGCTGAAAAAAACCGGTGCTGAACAGCCGCAGGCCAGGGCCGAACAACTCCGGGGGCGGATCAGCGAGCTGCGCCGGGAGATTGAACCGGAGCCGGAGGAAGAAGAGCCGGAAGGCCCGGCTTTAAGCGAAAAAGATTTGTCTGCCGGGCAGACAGTATATATCAGCAGTTTAAAACAACAGGGTGAGGTTATATCTTTTTCCCGCGATGAAGCCACCGTCCAGGTGGGATCTATTAAAGTTAATCTCCCCGTTCGCGAATTGAGGCCGGTCCGGGAAAGCAAGGAAAAAGATCGCGAGCAAGATGATCAGAAAATAGCCGGGGGAGCCGGTTACAGTGTCCGGAAAGAACCGGCTTCCGGCAGCTCGATTGACCTCAGGGGCCTGACCCTCGAAGAAGCCATACCCCTGGTCGATAAGCACTTCGATAATTCTATTTGGACGGGGTTAAAACAGGTGGATTTGATTCACGGCAAGGGGACCGGAAAATTAAAGCATGGCTTGCGGGATTACCTCAAGGGCCATAAGCTTGTCCGCAGTTTTAGAGCCGGTCAGCCCGGAGAAGGCGGAGAAGGAGTTACGGTGGTCGAACTCGACCTGTAACTCCTTCTTTTCTGACCGTGCGGGTATTGTAACTCAGGGTTATTATAGGGCTTGCGGCATGAATTGGTTTATTCAGGGCCCCTGGAAACAACCAGGCGCACTTCGCGTCCTTCGGCTACAACCGAACCGGCTTCAGGGCGCTGTGATATGACCCGGTTATTCTGGACCTCGTCGCTGTATACGCGTTCTATGGGCCCAATTTTTAAACCTTCCCGGGTAAGGGCCGATTCGGCCAGGGGCTGGAAACTGCCGGTAACATCAGGCACCACTACCGAATCTTCATCTGGGGGGCCAATTAAATCCCCGTCTTCTGTTGCCTCGGTACTTACCCTGACCCTGGCGGAATCAGAAGCCGTGTCGTCCTCTAAAATAGGAGTAAGATAATATGTGTACTCCCTGTCAAGCTCAATATCATTATCCAGGTACTGGCGGGCATTGGGTCCCAGCTCGGTTACCGTGGTTTCGTCCTCTTCTTCATAGATCCTGGCTACTTCAAAGGCTGAAACTGCCTGTCCGTCGTAATCCCACTGCAGGGTGACGCCGTCTGATACAACAAAAGCTGTAAATTCTGTTATTTCACTTGTGGTTTCGCCCGCTTGCTCGGTCATATCGCTGACCAGGGTCCGGGTAGGCATATCCTCTACATCCTGCGGTTTTCTTCCCGGCCCGCCCCTTGAAGACCACCTTTCGTCCGTTTCAATATAGGCGGGGCGCCGGTAAAACCGGCCATCGTGCATGTTGCATTCGGCAGTAGGCGCTTCGTCTTCGAGGAAGTAATCGGATCTGACTGTTCCCGCCCTTTCGCAATCTTCGTTGGGCAGCAGTCCCGACTTATCGCAAACCTGGAGCTGAACAATCCCTTCCGGCCTTTCAAATTCTTTTACTTCCAGGTTTTCAAATTCTTCCAGGAAGACTTCACGTAGAAAAGCAGTGGAATACCGCCAGCCCTGCCTGATCTGACCCATCCTTGGTTCGTCATAGCCCATCCAAAAAGATGCGGCCAGGTTTGGTGTATAGGCAACCAGGTAAACGTCCTTCCAGTCATCGGTGGTCCCGGTTTTGGCAGCCACCGGGCGGTCTATCCTGAGCGCGGTGCCCAGGTACTGAGTTACAAAATCCTGCAGGATGTCATTGACCAGGAAGGCACTCTGCCTGCTGATAACCTGCTGAGGATCGATATTTTTTTCATAAATTACATTGCCCTGGCGATCGACAATTTTGTTTATTGTGTGCAGGTCAACTTTGAGCCCTTCGTTGGCCAGGACGCTGTAAGCCTGGTTCATGTCGATGGCGCTCACACCCCTGGTGAAACCGCCGAGAGTCAGGCTCAGGTGGCTCTTTTCATCCGGATGGAGGGTGGTGATCCCCATCCTTTCGGCATATTCGGCGCCCGTTTCAGGTCCAAGTTTTTCAAAGGCGCGGATGGCCGGGATGTTGTACGATTTGAACAGGGCTTCCCTTACCGGGATCATTCCCCTGAATTTATAATCGAAGTTTTCGGGGAACCAGTCCTCGCGCGGCCCGATATACGGGGAGTCGTCGAGAGTGGAACCGGGGCCGGCTAAAACACCTTCTTCGAAAGCCGGGGCGTAAGTTGTAATCGGTTTGATTGCTGAGCCGGGCTGGCGCAGGGTGGCGAAACGCAGCACTTCGTCCACATTTTTCTGGTATTCGCGTCCACCGCCCAGGGCTTTAATTTCCCCGGTAGTCGGATCGGAAAGGACTATGGCCGCCTGCGGCTGGGTTACTCCGTCTTCTTCCACTTCCAGCTCTTCCATCTGGCTCGAAGTCAGAAATTCATCTTCGGGAAGGCCGGCTATGGCCGCCCTGGCTTCATCCATATCGACCCTGTAAGTGGCCGGGTACAATTCATCATTAGCCAGGACATTTTCTACGTGTTGTTGAGCTGAAGTATCCAGGTTGGTATAAACGAGCAGCCCACCAGTGTAGATGGCCCGGTAAGCTTCTGCAGTGGAGCCATATTCGGGGATCCCGCTCAAGATCCGGACCAGTTCATTATGGACGACATAGTCAACGTAATGTGGATAGGGGTATTCTGCTCCTATCACTTCGGCATAGCTGAGTTCTTCTTCCAGGGCCTGATGGTATTCAGGTTCGGTAATAAACTCGAGCCTGCTCATGTTGTTGAGGACAATGCGCATCCTTCTTTCGGCCTCTTCCCTGTTGTCAAAGGGATTGTAGTAATTCGGTGAGCGCACTGCTCCGGCCAGCATGGCTGCTTCGTTTACATCAACTTCAGTGATGCTTTTGTCAAAATAGTTCTGGGCTGCGGCTTCCACACCGTAAGCGCCGTTGCCGAAATAAATCCGGTTCAGGTACAGCTCGAGGATTTCATCCTTACTGTACATCCGTTCCAGCTGGATTGCCAGCCAGATTTCCTGGATTTTCCGCTCGTAAGTGGTTTCCGGGGTTAAAAAGGCATTTTGGGCCAGCTGCTGGGTGATGGTGCTGGCACCCTGGACAATCGAACCCGCCCGGAAGTTGGTATATGCCGCCCGGGCGCTGCCGATGATATCAAACCCAAAATGTTCTTCAAAGCGTTCATCTTCGATGGCGATGAATGCAAGCTGGACATGCTCTGGGATATCGTCGAGGTCCACGACTATCCGGTTTTGCTCTTCATGCAGAGCGGTGATTTCTTCGCCTTCGCTGTCGTAGAGATAAGATGTTTGAACTGTTTCCAGCCGAGTTGGATCAATCGGGGGGGCATCGTTGATATAATTGGAGACCACTGCCGCTCCAGCTCCACCGACGATAAAAAACAATAACAGCCCTACCAGGACCAAAATTTTTAGGATCCGGAATCTGCTCCTGGGCTGTTTATTAGAAGTTTTATTTTTTTGCTGATCAAAAGGAAGTTTCTTCTCTGCCACTTCAGTTCTGACCTCCTGAATATAATTGCCTGAAACCTGCCTGTCTAAATTATAACACAGTTGACCAAAGACCTCGGACAAGTTAACCAGGTATCATTTAATCTCCAATATTATACTTGATTTTGTTCTGTCAGGGAATATTTTAAATAGTTCCCAGGTGCTTCGAACAATGTTTTCAGGGAACCGCTGTCGGGCAAGATTAAGACACTGCCATCTATACCATCGTTTTCAAAGTTTAATTCGGTTTTTAAAAGTATGAGCTGGTCGTCAAATGTTTTTGTTTCGGCTATCACTGTTCCCATTACGGCGCCGGCCATGTCAATTTTTTGATCTTCCAGCATGGATGACAGGACGGTAACGGCATTGCCTATTCCAATATTAGCCAGTTCTTTTAACAGGTCCTGCTGCTCTTCGCTGATAAAAGCGGAAGGGTTTATTTTGTCATGCCTCCTCTGGAGGTTTGTCTGTTGTTTAAAAACCCTCTATTATAATAACATATCTTCAGAAAATCGAATATAATTAGTAGTCTTTTTTGATCAAAAAATAAAAAAGTATACCCATTTAGGTGTTGATCGTGTAAAATATTAACGAGTAAAATTATCTTGACTTTTACATACTTGCGCCCTATGGTTCATTTCCATGTCGGGGCTGTTATTGCTGCAACTAGATCTAAAGCCCTTTTGCCGGCTCCGATTTCACCCCTGTTAAAGCAAGAAGGATATTTATGAGCAGTAGGAAGCCCCGGGAACTTCAACTTGAAATCCAAAATGAACTAGAACCCTTTTCCCCTCGTAAAGTGGCAATGATCGGGGCCAGCATTTGGCCCGGCAGTTGCCGTGGGCCTGGGTGGAGTATTTGTGGAGGTTCTCAAAGACCTGGCAACGAGAGTTGCGCCGTTGAGAGAAGAAGATGCCAGGGCGATGCTGGATGAGCTGAAAGGCCAAACCATGCTAGAAGGGGCCCGCGGGCAAAAACCGCCGGACCTGGAGGCTCTGATTGATATAATTATGAAAGTTTCCCGCCTTGTTGTCGATTTGGAAGATTATGTGGAGGAACTGGATATCAACCCCCTGGTTGCATATGAAAAAGGAAAAGGGGCTATGGCGGCGGATGCCCTTTTAGCAGGGGCAAGAAGCAGGTAAGACAGCAACAGGCCGAATATGTTATAATTATGCTGGGTGATTAATGATGCAAAAGATTAAAATAAAAATTGCCGATTATTTTATAGTCGGCATTATTCTTGCCCTGGGGCTGGCAGGCTTGTGGTTTAATGTGCAGGAAGCCGGCGCTACGGGACAGAAATATGCAGTTATATATCTTGAAAATGAACAGGTTGCCGAGCTGTCCCTTTCCCCCGGTGACTCGTTTGAGTACACCTTTAACTTCGGCGATCAGGATCAGCATACTGCCGAAGTGGAATTTGACGATGGAAGGGTCAGGATGCTGCCTATGGGAGAGGAGCTCTGTCCAAGAGGGATCTGTGCCCATACCGGATGGATTGAGCATTCTTACGAACATATTGTCTGCCTGCCCAACCAGATCAAGGTTTCGTTTGTAGAAGGGACAGCCGATACAGATCAGCGGGACCTCGACGGGATAACTTACTAATAAGACCACCTGGCCCGGTCTAGATCCGATCTATTTGACCGGATAGAGCCATTTTGCTTTTTATGACGTTGACAAAGAAAATAAACGTCTATATAATTACTTTAGTTTTTTTGGGGTGAGCAGTATGTATATTTATCTACCTGATATTAAATCCAGGTCGGGAGAAAATTTTGATTACCGTTTTAATGAAGAGTTGAGCGATTTTTACGGTGATTTTTCCGAAGGCGGGACCGCCCAGCTCATTGTAAAAGCCTCGCACAGCGGGGAAGAAGTAATGATCAGGGGCAGTATAGAGGCCTCTGTGGAAGCGGTATGTTCCAGGTGCCTTGAACCTTTTGTCCAGAAAGTGAAGACGAATTTTACCGAGTCTTTTGCCGTAATCAAAGGTTCTACAGCCGAGGAAACACCGCTCGATCTGGCCGTGGAAACAGCAAATATGCTGACTGTTACAGGTGACGTGCTTTATCTAGATGAATACATTCGTCAGCTGATCATCCTGGCCGAAGACCACAGCCCGCTCTGCAAGCCTGACTGCAAAGGAATCTGTTCCGGTTGCGGGGCCGATCTAAACCGGCATTCCTGCCAGTGTGTTGAGGATGATAGTGATATCGATATCAGGTTACTCAAGCTTAAAGAGTTAAAGTCAGGCGACCAGGTCTAACAACTAAGTCTACAAGGAGGCGCTACAGTGGCTGTTCCAAAACGAAGAACGTCTAAGTCCAAAAGGAATATGAGAAGAGCTAACAGCAAGGTTTCAGCTCCCCGGTTGGCCCCGTGCTCAAACTGCCATGAGTTAAAACCACCGCACCGGGTTTGTTTGAACTGCGGTCATTATAAAGATCGGGAAGCTGTTAAGGTTAATTAGCATCTAAGTTTACAGTACGCCTATTTTGCGGAAGCCAGAAGGGGCGTACTGTATCTGTTTTTAAAGGGTTTAAAATAAACTGCAGGGGAAGTGATCTTTTGGTGCGAGTGGCCATAGACGCCATGGGCGGAGATCATGCGCCCGGTGAGATTGTATCCGGCGCGGTGGCTGCCCTTACCGCCCTTGATGATATGCATGTTACCTTTGTCGGCCGGGAGAATGCCGTCCGTGAGGCTTTGAAGGGGTTAAAGTACCCGGAAGAGCGGGTAGCAGTCAGCCATGCCGAAGAAATTATTCAGGCCGACGATGATCCGGGATTGTCGATCCGGAGAAAAAAAGAATCTTCCATGGTCAAGGCTTTGCTGATGGTTCGTTCGGGCGAAGCCGATGCCTTTCTCAGCGCCGGCAATACAGGGGCATTGATGGCCGGCGGCCTTTTATTTTTGGGCCGCATTCGCGGCATAAATCGCCCGGCCCTGCTGACACCCATGCCCGGCTTTCACGGCCAACCCGTTTTGTTCCTGGATGTTGGCGCCAATATGGATGCCCGGCCGGAACAGCTGCTGCAGTATGCTTTCATGGGCCGGATCTATGCCCAGCAGATCCTGGGTTGCTCGGAACCGCGCGTAGCTTTGCTTAACGTAGGCATCGAGTCTAACAAGGGAAACAACCAGGTAAAAAAGGCTTTTAACCTCTGCCAGGAACACCTGCCCGGGTTTTGCGGCAACATCGAGGGAACGGAAGTATTCTTTAATGCTGCCGATGTTGTGGTTTGCGATGGTTTTGTAGGCAATATCTTTCTTAAATCTTCCGAAGGTCTTTCCAGGACTATTCTTGGTTTTTTCAGGCAGGAAATAGGGACGAAGCTTCGCTATAAGCTGGGCGCTGTGCTGCTAAAACCTGTTTTTCATAAACTGCGCCATGAAATTGATGATTCAGGCTATGGTGGGGCGCCCCTGCTGGGAGTAAACGGCCTGTGCATCAAATGCCACGGTTCGACCAAGGCCAGATCTATCGAACAGGCCCTCCTGAAGCAGGTCCATCCGTTTGTTCAGAAAAATGTGGCCGGAAAGTTTCAGTCTGCGATGGGGGAGCTGCCCGGCCGGGTGCAGGGAGGAGAAAATGATCAAGCACTATAATACGATTATAACCGGAACCGGAGCCGCCCTGCCCGACCAAATCATAACCAACCGTGACCTGGAAGAGATGGTGGAAACAAGCAATGAATGGATCGTTTCCAGGACCGGCATCCGGGAGCGGAGAAAACTGGAAGACGGGCTATCCAATGCCGATCTTTCTGAAAAAGCCGCCCGCGAAGCGCTGTCCAGGGCCGGGGTTGATCCCTTGGAGCTGGATATGATCCTGGTGGCTACTGTTTCTCCCGATCATCATACCCCTTCCACTTCCTGTATTCTGCAGGCCAGGCTGGAAGCTTTTAAAGCCGGTGCAATGGACATTTCAGCCGGGTGTACCGGTTTTATTTATGCCCTCTCCACGGCTCACCAGTTCATATCAAGCGGAACCTGCAAAAAAGTGCTGGTGGTTGGTGTGGAAATCCTGACCCGCTTTACCGACTGGGAAGATCGAAGCACCTGCGTCCTGTTTGGGGATGGAGCGGGGGCGGTTGTTGTGGAGGCGACCGAAGAAGACCGGGGAATTCTTAACTTCTCTCTAAGGTCTGACGGCAGAGGGGCCAAACTTTTATATGTCCCGGCGGGAGGAAGCGCCATGCCGGCGAGCCATGAAACTGTAAGCAACAGAATGCATTACTTAATCATGAACGGCAATGAAATTTTTAAGTTTGCCGTCAAGGTGGTTGAAGATACCTTATTTGAATTAATGGCAGAAGAAAACAAAAAACCGGAAGATCTGGATATGATTATCCTGCACCAGGCCAATTTAAGGATTATTGATCACATCCGCAAGCGCTTAAATCTGCCGCCGGAAAAATTTCCGGTCAATATCGATCGCTATGGCAACACTTCGTCGGCGACAATTCCTGTAGCCATGCATGAAGAAATTCTGGCCGGCAGGCTTAAAGAAGGCGACCTGGTGGCCATGGTAGCCTTTGGTGCCGGCCTCACATGGGGCGGTGTTTTAATGAAATGGTAACGGAAAATAATGTAGCAAAAGGCAGCCAAATCGCCTTTTTATTTCCCGGTCAGGGAGCCCAGTACACCGGGATGGGCCGCGATTTTTATGATCATTATTCGGAAGCCCGGGCGGTTTTTGATCAGGCTTCCGAGATCCTGGGCCCGGAACTAATTGATGCTATTTTTTTCGGTCCCGTAGAAAAACTGCAGCAGACTGAATTTGCCCAGCCGGCAATCCTTGTAGTCAGCACGGCCATATTCCGCGTCCTTGCCGGCCGCGGCCTTAAAGCTTCCGGCCTGGCCGGGCTGAGTTTGGGGGAATACGGAGCCCTGGTAGCTGCCGGTTCTTTGTCCTTCGAGGAGGCCCTTCCCCTGGTCCAAAAAAGGGGGATCTACATGCAGGAAGCGGTGCCTTTGGGTGAAGGAAGTATGGCCGCAGTTATGGGTCTCGATCAAAGGGACGTGGAGCAGCTTTGCCTGGAGGCACAGTCCGAAGGGGTCGTAGCACCGGCCAACTACAACTGCCCGGGCCAGATCGTTATCTCCGGGCAAAAAAAGGCCGTTGAGCGGGCCATGCAGTTGGCCAGTTCTGCCGGTGCCAAGCGTATTACCGGATTAAAGGTTAGCGCTCCTTTTCATTGTGCCCTCTTAAAGCCGGTTGAAGAAAAAATGGCCGCGGAACTGGAAAAGATAAAATTTAAGATCGCTTCTGTTCCGGTAGTATCAAACGTAACGGCAGATTTTGTTTATGAGCCGAGCCAAATCAAGCAAAATCTGATTGTCCAGGTCAGTCAGCCGATCCTGTGGGAGCAATCAATCAGGCGTTTGATTACAGCGGGAATCAACAAATTCATCGGCCTGGGGCCGGGGACTTCTTTGAGCAGACTGATGAAAAGGATTGCCCCGGAACTGGATACCGCTGCGGTGGAAAAAACAAAAGAAGTTGAACAGCTGCTAAAAAATTAACTGACTGAGAGGTGTTTGGCTTGGATTTAGAAGGGAAAACTGCTGTTGTCACCGGCGCTTCAAGGGGTATCGGCAGGGCTACAGCCCTTTACCTGTCCCGGGCGGGTGCTTCCGTGGTTATAAATTACAGCAGCAACCAGGCGGCGGCGGAAGAAGTCAGGGACATAATATTAAGTGAAGGCGGTGCGGCTGAAATATTTAAAGCCGATGTTACTGATTACAGCCAGAGCGAAGGCCTTATTCAGGGTGCTATTGACCAATTTAAGAGAATTGATATACTAATTAATAATGCCGGCATTACCCGTGACAACCTCCTGGCCCGGATGAAGGCAGAGGAGTGGCAGGAAGTGATTGACACAAATTTAAACGGGGTCTATAATTGCTGCCGTGCCGTTCTGCGGCCCCTGTTGAAACAAAAAAGCGGCGGCCGGATTATAAATGTTGCTTCGGTAGCCGGCATCCACGGAAACGCCGGCCAGGCCAACTATGCCGCCGCCAAGGGCGGGGTGATTGCCTTTACCAGAACCCTGGCCAAGGAACTGGGATCTCGCAACATTTCTGTTAACGCAGTGGCGCCGGGATTTATTGAAACCGAAATGACCGCCCGACTTTCCGATCAGGTCAAAGAACAGGCTGTGGACCGGATATCCCTGGGGCGGCTTGGTAAACCCGAAGATGTGGCCGAAGTTATTTTGTTTCTGGCTTCATCCTCGGGTTATGTGACCGGACAGGTGATCCCGGTTGACGGCTGCCTGGTAATGTAGCGATAATCTGCCTGGATCAGGCCATAAAGTTGAAGCCGGGAGGAGGTGACTAAGTGAGCGTTGAAGACAAGGTGAAAAAAATTATTGCCGACCAGCTTGAAGTAGACGGCTCCAAGCTCTCCAAGGAAACCACTTTTGAGGACATTGATGCTGATTCGCTCGATATTGTGGAATTGGTGATGGCCCTGGAGGAAGAGTTTGATCTTGAAATATCCGACCAGGAGATTGAAAACATCAACACGGTTGGTGATGTGATTAAGTATATTGAGTCAAAAACAACTTAGTATCTCTGAGGTGAAAAATTGCGCAGAGTAGTGATTACCGGGATCGGCGTTATTTCACCGATTGGCTCGGAAAAAAATACTTTCTGGGAAAATCTGGTCAATGGCAAAAGCGGCATTTCAGCAGTGGAAAGCTTTGATGTCAGCCAGTATCCCTGCCGGATTGCCGGTGAAATAAAAGATTTTGATCCCACCCAACACATGGAAAAAAAGGAAGCCAAAAGAGTGGACCGTTTTACTCATTTTGGAGTAGCGGCAGCCATGCAGGCCTGGAAAGATGCCGGGCTTGATCAAGTGCCGGTGAATAAGGAAGAGATCGGGGTCCTGGTTGGTTCCGGCATCGGAGGGATCCAGACTATAGAAGAGCAGTTGAAGGTCCTCGAAGAAAAAGGGCCGCGCCGGGTAAGCCCTTTTTTGGTGCCCGCCCTGATCGCAAACATGGCTTCCGGTTATATTTCTATTATGCTGGAATTAAAAGGGCCCAACTCTACCGTCGTCACGGCCTGCGCCACTTCTACTCATGCCGTAGGTGATGCCTGGCATATTATCAGGCGCGGCGATGCCGAAATAATGCTGGCCGGCGGAGCGGAAGCAGCGATCAGCCACCTGGCTTTTTCCGGTTTTTCATCGGCCAGAGCTCTATCTACCCGCAATGAAGAACCTCAGAAGGCTTCAAGGCCTTTCGATAAAGAGCGAGACGGTTTTGTAATGGGAGAAGGGGCCGGTGTGGTTATCCTCGAAACCCTGGAACATGCCCTTTCCCGGGGAACACATATTTACGGTGAAGTAACCGGTTACGGAATGTCCGGCGACGGTTATCATATGACAGCTCCCGATCCGGCCGGTCGGGGCGCGTTCTTAAGTATGCAGAGGGCCCTGAAAAGCGCAGAGCTTGAGCCTCGTGAAATTGACTATATCAATGCCCACGGCACGTCAACTGAAATTAACGACAAGATCGAAACGCTGGCCATAAAAAACCTTTTTGGTGACCACGCTTATAAACTGGCCGTTAGTTCGACCAAGTCGATGACCGGTCATTTGCTGGGAGCTGCCGGAGCCGTAGAAATGATAGCAACTCTGTTAACTTTAGAGAATCAGGTTATTCATCCGACCACCAATTACGAGTACCCCGATCCGGATTGTGACCTGAACTATGTTCCCAGGCCTTACCGGGACCGGGCGGTTAACCTGGCCATGTCCAATTCTTTTGGGTTCGGCGGAACCAACGCCACAGTTATAGTAAAAAGATACAGCCCGGATTAAGGGAACCAAAGATGTGAGGATATTCCAATGAACCAACCTGGTAAAAAACACAGTTTTCTGCAAGATATAGAATGGAAGATTAAAAACAACAGGTTGTATGAGCAGGCGCTGACCCATACCTCATACGCCCATGAAAAGGGACTTAATAATTTTCATAATGAGCGCCTGGAATTTTTGGGCGATGCCGTCCTTGAACTGATTATCAGCGATTATTTATATTTTACCTACCCGGATACGCCTGAAGGAAAATTAACCAAGCTTCGTGCAGACCTGGTTTGCGAAGCTTCCCTGGCCCGGTTGGCCTTTGAATTAAACCTGGGCAAGCATATCCGCCTGGGAAAGGGAGAACTGGCGGGAGGGGGATTTACCCGTCCTTCCCTGCTGGCCGATGCGGTGGAAGCTTTGATAGGAGCGCTGTACCTTGAACACGGCCTGAAGGAATGCCGTAAATACGTGCTTGAACTTTATCAGACGGTATTCCGCGAGTTGCAGGAAGGGGTTTTGTGCCGTGATTTTAAAACCTTGTTCCAGGAGTTTGCCCAGGCCCGGTTTGCTATTACACCGGTATACCGGATTGTAGCCGAAAGCGGGCCGGATCATAACAAGATTTTTGAAGCTGAAGTCATGCTGGCCAAGAATCCGGTTGGGCGAGGCCAGGGGCGCAGTAAAAAGGAGGCTGAGCAAGCCGCTGCAAAAGAGGCCTGGAACAGACTTACACCATAAAGTTTGCCCCGGTTTTATTAAAGGAGAGGAGCTGAATCAGTAAAACATGGAAACCTTAAAAGTATCGGCTCATTCCAAGACTAAAGCTCTGGCTGGAGCGATAGCAGGGGTGATCAGGACAGAGGGAATCGTTGAATTGCAGGCGATAGGAGCCGGAGCGGTCAACCAGGCTATCAAGGCTATTGCCATTGCCAGGGGGTATGTTGCCCCCAACGGTATCAATTTAGTCTTTATCCCATCTTTTGTAGACATTTCGATTGATGGTGAGGAAAGGACTGCCATTAAATTTACGGTAGGGCCAAGATAGTAACAGGACAATAAGACAAAAATATCGAAATAAATATAAAGTGGCTGTTTAAGCAGACATTTTACCGGCCTGCCGTTGATTCCGGGCAGGCTGGTTTTAGAATTGCATGAATCTGGATCATTCTTTAGGCAAGGAGCCTGATTAATTGTATCTTAAACGAATGGAGCTATTTGGCTTCAAGTCTTTTGCGGAAAAATCAGAGCTTGAGTTAAGCCCGGGGATTGCAACTATTATTGGCCCAAACGGCTGCGGCAAGAGCAACCTGGTTGATGCAGCCCGCTGGGCACTGGGAGAACAAAGTGTCAAATCTCTGCGCGGGACGCGCATGGAAGAAGTGATCTTTTCCGGAAGCGAAAACCGTAAGCCGCTTAACTTTGCCGAAGTATCTTTGTCATTCTCCGGTGCTTCCAATTTCCTCAACCTTGAGTACGACGAGATAACCATTACCAGGCGCCTGTTCAGGAGCGGGGAGAGCGAATACTATATCAACAAGTCTCCCTGCCGCCTTAAAGATGTTACCGAACTTTTTTTAGACACGGGCCTGGGTAAAGACGTTTATTCGGTTATCGGCCAGGGCCGGGTTGATGAAATCATCAATAACCGCCCCGAGGAAAGACGGGAAATATTTGAAGAAGCGGCCGGGATTTTTAAATATAAGATGCGTAAAAGAGAGGCCCGGCGAAGGTTGGACGAAACCAGGGAAAACCTGGTTCGGGTCCAGGATCTGATTTTTGAACTGGAAACGCAGGTTGAACCGCTCCATGCCCAGGCAGAGGTAACCAGGCAGTACCGCGCTTTGAAAGAAAAGATCGACGGGGAAGAAAAAAAGCTCCTTTCTTACAAACTCCACCAGTCCCGCGAACAGCTCAACAAGGTAAACAAGCAGCTGCAGAATGTCAATGATGCCCTGCTGGCTGCATCTTCCCAGGAAGGGCTGGATGAGAAAGAAATCCAGGACTTAAAAAACCGCCTCCAGGATCAGGTTAACCAGAAACGAGAACATGAACAGCGCTTAAACCAGGTGTCAAGAACCCTGGAGCAGCAGGAGCATGAGCTAAAGCTGCTTGGAGAGCGGGAAAACCGCTACCGGGAGCAGATCGAGCAAAACCGGCAGCGAATCAAGCAGCTGGAACTGTTGATGCAAGAGCTGTCCGAGCAAAAAGAAAAAGCCGAACAGGATCTCTGCTCCAAGCGGGACTATATAACCCAGCTTAATGAAGATCTTGTAAAGTTGCGCCGGGATATGGAAAACCTGGAAAACAGCGCTTTGCCGAACGAGGTTGAAAAACAGCAGGAGCGGATTTACCAGGCCGGGGTTCGCAAGGAAGCCGCGACTTCGACCATTGAAGAGCTCAAACGCCGCCTGGAACGGATCGATACCCAGAAAAAGAATGTGGAAAAAGATAAGTCTGAACTGGAAGAAAAGTTGGTTCAACTGGAGCAAAAGGCCGATACGATTAAGGCCAGGGAGAAAGAAGTTAGCGAGGAATTAAGGGCGGCTGAAGAAAATGAAGCCCGGCAGGTGAAAGAAAAGGAAAAGGTCCGGAGCGAACTCGAAAACCTGTCTGCCAGGGAGCAGAAACAAAAAGAAACACTCCACGGGATCAATAGCAGGCTGTCACTTCTCCGGGAACAGGATTCAGCGCTGTCCGGTTATTACCGGGGAGTAAAAGAAATAATGCAGGCCCGCTCTTCACTACCGGGTATTGTCGGGCCAGTAGCGGACCTGATCGAGATTGACGGGGAATATATCCAGGCTGTGGAAGCGTCCCTGGGCGGGGCCCTGCAGTACCTGGTGGCGGAAAGCGAAGAGGCTGTCCACAGGGCCATTAAGTACCTGAAAAACAATAACCGGGGTTGGGCGACCTTCCTGCCGCTTGATATCCTGCACAGAGCTTCCGAGCCCCTGCAACGCTACCCCGGCTGGCGTGACCTGAACGGAGTAATCGGCAAGGCTTCGGATTTGGTTGCGGTGGATTCCGCCTATCGCAATGCCGTTAATTACCTGATGGCTTCAATCCTGGTATGCCGGACCCTGGACGATGCTTCCAGGGCAGCCCGTTTTATTAATCACAGCTGCCGGGTGGTGACCCTGGATGGGGAAATGATCAATCCGGGCGGTATAATCCGGGGCGGAAGCGTAACTAAAAGAAGCGCCGGCATGCCCCTTGGGAGGCGCAAGGAAATTGAAAACCTGGAAAAACAGCAGGCAGAAGCGGAACAGGAATTAAACAGGATTTCCTCTGAGCTGGACAGGGTCAAAAAAAGACTTGCCTCCGCCGAAAAAAAGATGGAGGAGGCCGCCGCGGAACGTAAGAATGAGGAAGGGCGATTGAGCGGCGTTCAAAAAGAAGCCGATGCCCTGGAGCATGAGCAAAGCGTATTAAATGACCGGATCGAAACCGGAAAGAGATCCTTTTCCGAACTGGAAGCTGAGGAAGAAGACATAAATAAACGCCTTGGTGAACTGCAGTCAGAAATTGATCACTGCCAGGAAGAAATCAAGACCCTTGAAAATGAACTGGCCGGAAAAAAGGAAGATTACCAGAACTACCTTGACAACAAGAAAAAGTTGGAGAACCAGATCACCGAGGTCCTGGTCCGGATCAGTTCTTACCAGGAGCAGAGGGATACCCTTACCGGCCGGATTGAGGAAATTGAAGCGAATATCAAAAAGCCGGCCCGGGAAATCGAGGAAAAAGAAAAGGAATTTGAAAAACTGCAGCAGGATCTGGCCGACAATACAGCGGAACAGGACCGGATTAAAGCCCGAATGGAGGATCTTAACGAGGAGAAAGCGGGCTTGATTGCCGACCTGGACCGAAAATCAGAACAGGTAAACCAGGTTGAAGCTGAATTAATAGAACACGAGGAAAAGGTTAAACGGCGCCAGAACCAGGTTGCCCGCCAGGAAAAACGGGAGCGGCAGTTGTCCATGGAACAAACCAGGCTCCAGACTGAAATTAATTACCAGGAGATGCGGTTCAAGGAATTATTTGGCTCCCTTGACCTGGTGGAGTTGGACGATCAGTTTGACCCGGAGGAAAGCCGGCATTTAATTGACAATTACCGGGAAGATATCGAAGCGCTGGGTGAGGTTAACCTGGGGGCTATTGAAGAACTGGCCCGGCTCGAGGAACGAATCAACTTCCTTAAAGATCAGAAAGATGACCTGCAAAAAGGAGAAGAGTCGCTCTGCAAGGTTTTAAATGAAATTGATCAGCGCATGAAATATTACTTTAAAAATGCCTTTGAAGCAATCCGTGAAAACTTTAAACAGACCTTCCAGGAGTTGTTTGAGGGTGGGCAGGTAATGCTTAAAATGACCGATACGGAAGATATCCTGGAAGCGGGGATTGAAATTATTGCCCAACCTCCCGGTAAAAAACTGCAGAACATCACCCTGCTGTCGGCCGGTGAGAAGGTGCTGACTGCCATTGCCCTGGTCTTTGCCATCCTGCGTTACAAACCGGCGCCATTTTACCTGCTTGATGAGGTCGAGTCTACGCTGGACGACGCCAACCTGGCTCGATTTACCAGATTCCTCAAGCAGTCATCTGAACAGGCCCAGTTTATAATGATTACGCACCGGAAGAGGACCATGGAGGAAGCGGATGTGTTGTACGGGGTAACCATGTCGGAACCCGGTATATCGCGACTGATGTCGCTCAGACTGGAAGATGAAAAAATTGTCAGGGAGAGCAAATAGAGATGAGCTTGATTGATCAATTCAAAAATGGATTGACCCGCAGTAAATCTGGCTTTATGGGCCGCCTGGGCGGCCTTTTCAGCGCCGGTGAAATAAATGATCAGTTTTATGAGGAACTGGAGGAAATCCTAATCAGCGGGGATGTGGGGGTGCAGACCAGCATTAAGCTGGTTGATAAGTTAAGAACAGAGGTTAAAAACCGCCGGATCAAGGAACGGCAGGAGGCCAGGGAATTGCTTTTGGAATTGGTTATCGAAATAATGGATCCCGGGCGGGCTCCCGCAGAGACGGAAGAAAAGCCCCATGTTATTCTTTTAGTCGGCGTTAACGGATCCGGAAAAACTACTTCGGCAGCCAAATTGGCCGGCCTTTACCGCCGGGACGAAAAGGAGGTTCTCCTGGTGGCGGGAGACACTTTCCGGGCTGCGGCTATTGAACAGCTTGAAATCTGGGCCGACCGGGCCGACGTAGAGCTGATCAAACAGCAGGCCGGGTCAGATCCCTCGGCGCTTTATTTTGATGCCATGAATGCAGCCAAGGCCAGAAACATGGACGTGGTGATCGGTGATACCGCCGGCCGCCTTCACAGCAGGTACAACCTGATGGAGGAGCTGAACAAGATCTACCGCGTAATCGGCCGCAATATTCCCGGCGCTCCGCACCGGGTCCTGCTGGTTGTTGATGCCACCACCGGCCAAAACGCCGTGGCCCAGGCCAGGAGTTTCAACCAGTCTCTTCCCATTGACGGCCTGATCCTGACCAAGCTTGACGGTACTGCCCGGGGCGGGATTGTGATCAATATTCAGGACGAGCTGAATATCCCGGTTTGTTATGTCGGGACTGGGGAAAAAATGGAGGACCTGGCTCCCTTCAATCCCGAAGATTTTGCCCGCGCTCTCCTGGAAAGTTAGTGCTGATAACAGGTATATCAGCAGCCAAACTTACATAAATCTAAATAAAAAGGGTCGTGTTTGCGTTACCTCTTTTTTTTTGCTATACTCCCCCTGTAAAGTAAAAACACTTTACAGAGGTAAAAATGCTCGATCAGTTAAACAGGATTAACTTTTTATATGACATATACGGTCCCCTGCTGACCAGGCGCCAGCAGGAAACCCTGCATTTATACTTCAGCGAGAATTATTCCCTGGCTGAAATTGCTTCCGAGTATAAGACCAGCAGGCAGGCTGTTTATGATCTTATCCAGCGGGCCCTTGAATCCATGGAGAACCTGGAAGAGAAGCTCGGCCTGTACAGGCTTTTTAACGAACAGCAGGAACTGCTGGCCGAAGCGGATAATTTACTGCTCCGGGAGGATCTGAAGGCACATGATTTGAAACGGCTGAAAGAAATTATTGCCGATCTGCGCTTGAGCAACGAAAAGTAGGAGTGAATAGATTTTATGTTTTCCAACCTGGCTGAAAAACTGCAAGATACGTTTCGCCGGCTAAAAGGTAAAGGCAAATTAACTGAAAAAGATGTTGACGCAGCAATGCGCGAGATCAGGCTGGCCCTCCTTGAAGCTGACGTTAACTTTAAGGTGGTCAAGGAATTTGTCAATTCTGTCCGGGAAAGGGCTGTAGGACAGGAAGTTATGAGCAGCCTTACCCCCGGCCAGCAGGTTATAAAAATCGTCAATGAAGAAATGACCAGCCTGATGGGTGACACGCAGAGCGCCCTGGCCGGTCCGGGCAAAGGGCCCACCAGGGTGATGATGGTGGGGCTGCAGGGCTCCGGTAAAACAACCACCGCGGTCAAGTTGGCCGCGCACCTCCGCCGGGAGGGAAGAAGTCCTTTCCTGGTGGCGGCCGATATTTACCGGCCTGGAGCAGTCAAGCAGCTCGAAGTGTTGAGCGAATCGATCGGTGAAAAATGCTACAGCAACCTGGAGGCTGACCCGGTGGAGATATGCCGGGAAGGCTTGAAAATGGCAGACCGGGAAGGATCCGATGTGGCCATTTTTGATACCGCCGGACGCCTGCATATCGATGATGAAATGATGTCCGAAATCGGCGCCATCAAAAATGATATCAAACCTGATGAAGTTCTGCTTGTAGTTGACGCCATGACCGGCCAGGATGCCGTCAATGCCGCCGCTTCATTCAATGAAGCGGTTGGACTGAGCGGGGTGATCCTGACCAAGCTTGACGGCGACACCAGGGGCGGAGCCGCCCTGTCGGTCCGTAAGGTAACCGGATGCCCGATCAAGTTTGTAGGAGTTGGCGAAAAGATCGAGGCCCTGGAGCCTTTTTATCCCGACCGCATGGCTTCCAGGATCCTGGGTATGGGCGACGTGCTGTCCCTGATTGAAAAAGCGGAAGCGACCATTGACCAGGATAAAGCCAGGGAGATGGAAAAGAAGCTGCGCCAGCAGCAGTTTACTCTTGAAGATTTCAGGGATCAAATGGTCCAGCTGCGCAGCATGGGTTCCCTGGATGACATTTTGAACATGCTCCCCGAGGGTGGCAATATTCCAAAAGAGCTTAAACAGATGTCATTGAATGAAAACAGCCTGAAAAGGGTTGAGGCCATAATCAGCTCGATGACCCGGCAGGAGCGCTACAATCCCTCCATCCTGAACAGCAGCCGGCGCCGCCGGATCGCAAGGGGGAGCGGGACTACCGTCCAGGATGTGAACAGGCTGTTGAACCAGTTTAGCCAGATGCAAAAAATGTTTAAGCAGATGAACCCGGCCGGCAAGAAGGGCATGGGCAAGAAAATGAAAAAAATGAAAAAGAGGTTTCCTTTTTAAGAGGACAGCAGTTAAAATGCGGAATGTCCCGGAAATATTTCCGGTTGATATAGACAGTCAGCTTGTAAGCAGCCAAAAGATGCTGCATCATAAATCATTGGAGGTGAACCGCTTGGCAGTACGGATCAGGTTAAAGAGAATGGGAGGAAAAAAGAAACCGTTTTACCGGATCGTGGTTGCCGATAACCGTTATCCGAGGGACGGCCGCTTTATCGAAGAAATCGGTTACTACAATCCCACAACAAAACCGACTACTTTCGAAGTAAACACTGAAAAGGTTCAACAGTGGCTTTCGAAGGGAGCCAGGCCTTCCAGTACGGTCAAGGCCCTTTTTGATAGAGCCGGCCTTGGTAAGTAGGACAACAGGGAGGTTGGTATTAATGAAGCAACTACTGGAGCATATAGCCCGCGCTTTAGTTGATGAGCCGGATCAAGTTGATGTCCAGCAGGTTGAAAGTGATCGGCTAATTATTCTTGAACTCAGGGTTGCTGAAAGCGACATGGGGAAAGTGATCGGCAAGCAGGGCCGCATTGCCAAGGCAATCAGGACTGTTGTCAATGCAGCGGCTGTTAAAGAAAGCAAAAAGGTTGTTGTGGAAATAGTGCAATGATCAACGCTTATGATGTGGTTATAGGGAAAATTCTATCACCGCACGGAACAGGAGGTATGGTGAAAGTATATCCTTATTCCGACTTCCCGGACCGGGTCCGCCTGCTGGAAAAAGTGGAACTCGAGCAGAGGTCAGGGCGCCGGGAATATATGGTGGAAAAAGCATCTGTCCACGGCAGTTACTGGCTGGTTAAGTTCCAGGATATTGATTCCCGGGACGGGGCGGAAGAACTCCGGGACAGCCTGGTCAGGATTCCGAGGGAAGAAAGACTGAACCTGCCGGAAGATTCTTATTACCACGATCAACTTGAAGGACTGCAGGTATACGATACCGGGAGCAGGCTTCTCGGTTCGGTGGTAGAGGTGATTCCGAGCGGTGGGCATGACCAGATTGTGATTGCCCGGGCCGGTGAGAAAGACAAGACCAGCTTAATCCCGGCCGTAAAAGAATTTATCAGGCGGGTTGATCTGTCGCAGGGAATCCTGGTGGTAGAACTGCCGGAAGGAATGCTTGATTTATAAGGGAGCAGTTTAAATGATGAAGATAGACCTGGTAACCATTTTCCAGGGCATCCTGGATGGTCCCTTTAAAGAGAGCATGATTAAACGGGCAATTGATCAGGGGTTTGTGGAAATTAACCTGGTTGATTTGAGGGATTACACCCATGATCAGCACCGCCAGGTGGACGATTATCCCTACGGAGGAGGACACGGAATGGTCTTAAAGCCGGAGCCGCTTTTTGAAGCGATCGAGGATCTCAAGTCCCGTTCCGGCGCCGATCAATCCCGGGTGATCCTTTTAACGCCCCAGGGGCGCCCCTTCAACCAGAAACGGGCCCGCGAGCTGGCTGAACAGGAGCATCTGATCCTGATCTGCGGGCGATATGAAGGGGTTGATGAAAGGGTTCGCAGCACCCTGGTGGATGAGGAAATATCGATTGGCGATTTT
Source organism: Syntrophomonadaceae bacterium (assembly GCA_003554615.1). Taxonomy (GTDB): domain Bacteria; phylum Bacillota; class Dethiobacteria; order DTU022; family DTU022; genus B1SED10-74M. Next base: position 13,338 of record PWGX01000044.1, on the reverse strand, counting down.
GTGCTTACCGGCGGGGAGTTGGCGGCAGCAGCTGTCGTTGATGCAGTGGTAAGGTTGCTGCCCGGGTTTTTGGCCGAAGAAGCTCTCGCCGATGAATCGTTTACCGAACTACTGCTGGAATATCCCCATTATACCAGGCCTTCTGAGTACCGGGGTATGGAAGTACCTTCCGTATTGCTGTCCGGAAACCACGGTGAAATTGCCCGCTGGCGCAGGCGGCAGTCGCTAAAACGGACACTGGAGAGGCGCCCCGACCTCCTGGAGGAAGACGATCTTTTGCCGGAGGATAAAGAATATCTGGAAGAAATAAAAAAGCAGCAGTCTTAAACTGCTAAAATATGTTATAATTACCCAGTGAGTTGTATAGGAGGTAAAGGAAAATGGATTTGTTAAAAGAAGTTGAAAAGCGGAACACGAAGGAAAATGTGCCGCAATTTACACCTGGTGATACAGTCAGGGTTCATGTCAAAGTTATTGAAGGCAGCCGGGAACGGACCCAGGCTTTTGAGGGTGTGGTTATCAGGCGCCAGGGCAGTGGAACCAGGGAAACTTTTACCGTGCGCCGGGTATCATTTGGCATCGGTGTGGAAAGGATCTTTCCGGTCCATTCGCCGTCAATTGACAAAATCGATATTATAAGAAAAGGCAAAGTGCACCGGGCAAAGCTGTACTATCTGCGCAAGCGCAAAGGTAAATCGGCAAGGATTAAAGAAAGCCGTTAATTTTCGGTAACGGGGATGATCTGCTTGGGTAAGTGGAAAGAACTGTGGGACTGGACTCGTTCTATCCTGATCGCGGTAATTCTGGCCCTGCTGATCCGCATGTTTTTGTTCGAGGTTTTCGTTGTCGAAGGAAAATCGATGTATCCGACCCTTGCGGAAACAGAGCGGTTGATGGTAAACAAAATTGTCTACCATTTTGATGAACCACGGCCGGGTGATGTGATCGTGTTCGAATATGAACCCGGGCGTGATTTTATTAAACGGGTGATCGGGGTTGAAGGCGATCAGGTTGAAATTAAAAACGGCCTGGTTTATATCAACGAACAGCCCTTTGAAGAACCGTACCTCAATGAGGATGTTTTTATGTATGATTACGGTCCGGAAGTAGTTCCTCCCGGTTACCTTTTTGTTCTCGGCGATCATCGCCAGAACAGCATGGATTCAAGGGATCCCCGGGTTGGCTTTGTTTCCCAGGACTACCTGAAAGGCCGGGCTTTCTTTATCTTCTGGCCGCTCTGGGAAGCCCGGGTGATTGATTCCGAGGTGGAAAGTTTTGAGTAAAGGCCAGTGGTACCCCGGAAGCATGACCAGGGCTGTTAATCAGCTGCGCGAGGATTTAAAAGCGATTGACCTGGTCATAGAACTGCTCGATGCCCGGACTCCGTACAGCAGCCGCAATCCAGTTTTTTCTGACCTGGCTGAAAACAAAAAGCACCTGGTCTTACTGCACAAAGCAGACCGGGCTGAAAATGATTCTACCGAAGTCTGGCTGTCTCATTTCCGAAAGACGGGCGCTGAAGCAATGGCTTTCAGTGTCCACCGGAAGCAGGATCTGAGCCGGCTTATGAATTACTTGAATAAGGAAGAGAGCCGGATGCGATCAGGCCGGTTCAAACGTCCGTTAAGAATGATATTTGTCGGCATTCCCAATGTCGGCAAATCTACTTTAATTAACCTTTTTGTCCACAAAGCGGTAACCCGGACCGGCAACCGCCCCGGTATTACCAGGGGAAAGCAGTGGATCCGGATCATGCCCGGTATGGAACTTTTAGATACTCCGGGGATTCTTATGCCCAGGATTAATGAAGTAACCTCCCCTCCGCTGGCTGTGGTTGGGGCCATCCCGGCAGGCAGGGTGGACATCCATGATGCCGCCCTATGGTTAATCGAACGCTACCTTGAAAAAGGAAAATATGATCTTTTGATTAATAAATACCCGGGCCTTGAAGCCGGTGAAGCAGAACAAATTTTTGAGCAGATCGGTTTAAGCCAGGGCTGCCTGCAGTCGGAAGGCAAGGTTGATACGGAAAGAACAGCCGCCCTGATGTTGCGCGATTTTCAGGGAGGAGCCCTGGGGCGGTTTACTCTTGAATCACCGCCCCGGCAGGGTTAGCCTGTAAACCGGTTGATAGGGAGAGGTTCCTAATGGACTTTCAGAAAATGACCATTCCCGAGTTAAAGGCTTTTCTGGACAAAAAGGGTGACTTAAGCCCGGAGGAAGAGGAACTGATAAAGGGCGACCGCAGGCGCGGCGCGGCCGATCTTTTAAAAAAATATAACCGGAAAAAGGAAAACCGGGAGCGCGAAGAAAGCCGTTTGCGCAGAATGTTAGCCGAAGAAGAGCTGTTAAGCAAGAAAGGCTTTAAAGCGGTTGCCGGGGTGGATGAAGCCGGGCGAGGGCCGCTTGCGGGACCGGTAATTGCCGCGGCGGTAATTTTAAAACCGGGTGTAATGATTAACGACCTGAAAGATTCAAAACAGCTTTCGACCAGGGCCCGGGAAAAGATTTTTGAGCAGGTGGTTTTAAATGCACTCTGCTACGGTATTGGCAGTGCTTCCCGGGAAGAAATTGATCGCTTAAATATCCATGCCGCTTCCATGCTGGCCATGAGAAGGGCCCTGGAGAGGCTGACCGTGAGACCTGATTATGTTCTGGTGGACGGTTTTCCGATCCGGGAATGCCCGTTTGAGCAAAAAGCCATTAAGGGTGGCGATAACCTGTCCCTGTCCATAGCTGCGGCTTCGGTTTTGGCTAAAGTGAGCAGAGATCAAATGATGCTTGATTTGCACCAAAAACATCCCCGCTACGGATTTGATCGGAACATGGGTTACGGCACAGCAGAACACCGGGAGGCAATCTCCAGGTATGGTCCATGCCCGGAACACCGCCGCTCTTTCAACCTGGTTTAAAAATATTATTTAACAGTATCCGATGCTTTTAAGTCAAGGTAAATTGAGTACCGGAAATGGAGCAAAATTTGACCAAGATTCGCCGGCAGGTTGGACAAACAGGAGAAGAAGTGGCCCGGACTTACCTGGAAGAACAGGGTTATGAAATATTGGAGACAAATTACCGCTGTCCGCTGGGCGAAATAGACATCGTGGCCCGGGATCGGGGCACAGTTGTCCTTGTAGAAGTTCGCACCCGCACCGGTTTTTCGTTCGGCACACCGGAAGAATCGATTACCGTTGAAAAAGCGCGCCGCCTGAAACGGCTGGCCCTTTATTACCAGAAAGCAGTTTCGGGGTGCGATCTGCCCTGCCGGTTAGATCTTATCGCGGTAATGCTCAGCAAAAAGAACCATGCCCTGGAAAAAATAAATCATATTCGAGGCATACTGGCCGGCTGAGCTTTAACCGGGTGAATCGAGGTGATAGACGGTGCTTTACATCGCTGTTGTCGGGGGTTCCGACTGCACGAAGGAAGAACGGGAGCTGGCCCGGGACACGGGCAGGGAAGTTGCACGCCTGGGCGGGACGGTGATCTGCGGCGGCGGTGCCGGGGTTATGGAAGCGGTCTCGGAAGGTGCCCGTGAAGCAGGGGGAGATGTCCTTGGTATCTTGCCGGGCAGCGACCACCGCCTCGGAAACAGGCACCTTAGTTTTTCAATTGCCACCGGACTTGGCGAAGCCCGCAATGCCATTATTTCCCGCACTGCCGATGCCGTGATTGCCATCGGCGGGGAATACGGGACCCTGTCTGAAATAGCCCTGGCCCTGAAAATGAACAAGCCGGTGATCGGTATAAAGAGCTGGTCTCTTCAAAAGCCGGGCCAGTTCACCGGCCCGGGTATTATAGGTGCCGGATCGGCGAAAGAAGCGGTGAACCTGGCTGTTAATGCAGCCGGGGCGGAATAATTTTGACAATGGTTACTTTAGCCGGTCCAAAAGCCTCTATCGGTTTTTCGATGTTTGCCTCATAGAAAACCAAAATTCAAAAAAATGTTGACGTAACCAGGCCCCTGTTGTATAATTTAGTTTAATTTTATAGACCTCTAAAAGCTATGAGAGGGGAAAGTAGGCTGGAAGTGTTTACTCACAGAGATGCCGGGCCAAAGGCTGCAAGCCCCGGTGGTATAACCACCAGCTGAAGTTCTCCCTGGAGCTGCGGGCTGAAACACCGGATGTGCCGGCCGGTCAGTAGGCTTTGACGGAAACTTCCACCGTTAAAAGGAAGAAGGTATACGGCCGGTATATTTTAGGTCCGGGCAGTTAAGCTGCGCCAGACAGCCCGAAAACATTTTTCAGAAGCGGTTGTTCCGGCCCGTACCTAACCGGAGGGGGGCACTTGATGTGCTCAACCAGGGTGGTACCGCGTGAAGCCAGAGCTTCCGTCCCTTAGGACGGAAGCTTTTTTGCATTCCAGGCGCCCTGGACTGCAAGAATCGAAGACGAAGGTGAGGGTAAAAGGACGGTTCGCCGGCACAGGCGTTTGCCATAAAAACTAAGTGAAAGGATGTTTGAAAGATGGATGTCAAAATTAAACCTGTGGAAAAAATTGGAGGAGAACTGAAGGCCCCAGGCGACAAATCGATTTCCCACCGGGCCCTGATTTATTCATCGTTAACGGAAGATATGGTGGAAATTGAAGGGGTCATGCAAACAGGTGACATGGCGGCCACCCTGAATTGTTTGAGCCAGCTGGGAGTAGAGTATGAAACAAACGGTGGCAGGGTGAAAATTCAGGGCAAAGGGCTGCGCGGTTTCAAGGAACCGGATAATGTCCTGGATGTGGGCAATTCTGAAATAGCAGCCAGCCTGCTGACGGGCCTCCTGGCCGGACAGCCTTTTTTTGCCACCATTACCGGCAGTCAGTACCTGCAGAAACACCACATGAAAAACATTACCGAGCCCCTGCAGGAAATGGGGGCCACCATCAAGGGGAGAAGCGAAAACGATCTGCTGCCCCTTTCAATCAGGGGTTATGATCTCATGCCCCTCAAGTATAATCTGCCCGTTGGCAGCGCCCAGGTCAAATCCGCCCTGCTGACCGCTGCCCTGTACAGCAGGGGTATAACTGAGCTGACTGATCTTTACTGCACCAGGGATCACACGGAGAGGATGCTGCGTTACCTGGGCGCCAATATTAACCAGCTGAGCGATCGTCATATTGCCTTAAGCAGCCCTTCCAAATTAAACGGAGAAAAATTGGTTATCCCCGGCGATATATCTTCGTCCATTTACCCGATCCTGGCGGCGGTTCTTTCCCCGGCCGGAGAGTTAAAAATCAACGAGATCGGCATCAATCCATCCCGGACCGGGGCTTTGGATGTATTAAAAATGATGGGGGCTGAAATCAGCATCAAAAATGAACGGGAGTATAACAATGAGCCGGTTGCCGACCTGGTAGTAAAAGGCGGCGGGAAATTGACGGGCATAAAACTGGGTGAAGACATGATCACCCGCATTATTGACGATATCCCGGCCGTAATGGTGGCTGCCGCTTATGCTGACGGGATTACGACAATCAAGGCCGACTCCAAACTGAGGGCAAAAAAAACCGAGCGCCTGCAGAATATGGCAGGGGAGCTAGTAAAAATGGGGGCATCGATAGAAGAAGCACAGGACGGGCTGATAATCAAGGGAGCTGAGCAGCTATCGGGATCTGAATTAAACAGTCATGGGGATTACCGGATTGCCATGGCTTTGGCCACGGCTTCCCTGTTTGCAGCTAGTGAATCTACAATCAGCGGAGCGGAAGCAGTGGATAATTCAGTGCCCGGTTTTTACGATCTGCTAAATGGGCTTACTTCATAAAACCTGTAAGTAAAGGGGAAAAATTTATTTGGCCACCAGTTTATTCAAAGCCCCGGTATTTATTCCGGGGCCTTTCCATAAATCGGGTTCAGCTAGCAAAGCTCAGGCGGTATTCCTGATTGCCTTTACTCACAGTCCGGGTATCTTTTTCTGCCCGCCGGCGCGATAATCAGCCGGGCTGTTTACTGGAGCTCATATATCTTGCTGATGGTAGGGTATTCCCTTATGCAGTTAAATATGCTATTATTATGATAGTAATTATGGAATATTCTTTTCGACATTATTTATGGAGTTAAGCTTCCCTTAAATGGGTGTGATGAAAATCAAGAAAAAAAGAAAACCAATCCGGATCCTGATTGTTGACGAACAAACCCTGTTTCGCTCAGGACTTAAAATGCTTCTGGAAAAGGAAGAAGATATTGTTGTGGCCGGAAATGTTTCATCAGCTGAGGAGGCGCTGGATTATTTAAAAAGCAGCAAGTGTGACCTTGTGTTGATGGATACCGGCCTACCTGGAATGAACGGGTTGGAAGCGGCCCGTAAAATAAAGGAACGCGAACCGGAGAAAAAGGTCCTGATTTTAACCATGTCCGACCATGAGCCCTACCTTTTAAAAGCTCTTGAAGCCGGCGTATCCGCTTACTTGTTGAAAGATATTGCTGTTGATGAGCTGGTTTCTGCCATCAGGCGGGCTATGGATGACGAAGTCATAGTCCATCCTTCCCTGGTCAAAGTCCTGGTAAAAGAAGTCCTAGGCGAAAAAAAGGAAGTCAGTGGTGAATCATCAGGCAGTAATGTTTTAACGAAACGGGAAAAAGAAATACTTAAGTATATTTCTCTGGGTTATACCAACCAGGAACTGGCTGAACTCCTTATGGTAAGCGTAAAGACGATCGAAAAACATAAAGCCAATATCATGGAAAAATTAAACCTGGCCAGGCGTTACCAGCTGGTTAACTATGCTATTAAACACGGCCTGGTCAGCCTGAATGAGATAACTGAATAATCGGCATATATTATGCATCTTCGAGGCCGTTTAATAATGCATTCATGACGGCGTCAATAATGCCCTGGCTGCTGGATGTGGCTCCCGATACGGTATCGATCTTCACGGATTGCTCTTCTTTTATAACATCGACCAGCTCATTTTTGGCCTGTTCAAAGTAGTCCGGGGTATCGTCGTGATCGAGTATCTCAATGGCAACAATCCTGCCATCTTCGATGGTTACTTCAACAACCACTTCATCGTTGAGACCGGGAGCAGAGCCAACAAAAGTCCCGTCCGGCAGGTCGGCCAGTTCAATTTCGGGAACTTCCTCTTCTTCCAGGTATGCCGTTTGGCCCAACTCCTGCATGGTATTCCTTAACGAGGCAATCATCGCCTGGGAAGAAACAGTCGCCCCGCTAATAATGTCTATTTCATCACCGGCGGCAAAAGAGTCGGTGTAATGCTTACCCACAAATTGCTGCCGGAATTCTTCCCTTTCAATTTCGGCCCCTATGCCCGGGGTTTCAGTATGCTCTATTACCTCCACTCCCTTGATATAACCTTATTCATCGGCAATGGCGAAGTAAAGGATATCGCCTCCATAACCACCGGCTGTGTTTTCGATCATAAATCCGATCAACTCGTCGTCGGGGCCGTACACTACATGTATTTCAGGATATTGATCTTCCTCGGTGATGTTTTCTGTATCTTTTGCCTCCGGGAGATACTCTTCGATTTTCTCAAAAAATATTTGCCGCAGATTTGCTTCTATAATCGGATTGGTCCAAGCATATACTCCGGTCAGCAGTGCTGCAGAAATCATTCCCAGCACTGTCATAGCCAGGACCATTTTGATTGTCTTTTTCATTATTGCTCACCACCAGTCAGGTTGTTTTTAGTTAAAATGGGCAGGATTTCGCATTAATTTTGTTTAGCCAGCCCATCGTCGTTTAATCTGAGGACGATGTTTTTATACATAATAAAAGTAATTATATAGATATTCTATACAAATTATAAAAGGTGTTGGAGTTACAATCTATAAGTAATAACCTGTAATTTAAGGTAGGGTTAAACCCTATGAAGAGTGTAATAATTCCTTATAGCAGGGCTTTGCGCAAATGTGAGGTTATTGGTTGCTGCAGGCCGGATTAGCATGAATCCTTTCTCATATCAGCAGGAACGGCAAAGTGCGGAAACATTGAATGCCGTCTGGGAGAGTGTTATAATGCAGCTAACTTCTACATAGCGGGTATGAAAGAATATGGAATCAACTGGAGAGTGACAACTTGATCAGCGTTACCAAGCTTTTATCCGGCAGAGAATATTTTGGAGACAGTTTGCGTTACAACAGGGGAAGCAATAAATCGCTTCATGGCAGCAACCGGGAAGCCGGTCCGGTAGTGGTCTGGAATATGACCCGGACCTGTAACCTCAACTGTGTCCACTGCTATATGGATTCTGATGCCGGGAGATATTTGAACGAACTTTCATCTGAAGAAGCCAGGAGCTTTATCGATGACCTTGCTGATTTTAATGTGCCCGTCTTGTTATTCTCCGGCGGTGAGCCGCTGTTGAGATCGGACTTTTTTGAACTTGCCAGGTATACTGCAGAAAAGGGGATCAGGGCAACCCTGTCAACCAACGGTACTTTGATTACAAGGGAGATAGCCGGGCAGATAAAAGAGATCGGAATCGGCTATGTTGGGATTTCACTTGACGGCCTGCAGGAAGTAAACGATCAATTCAGGGGGAAGGAAGGGGCCTTCCAGGCTGCGATGCAAGGGATTGATAACTGTGTGGCGGCCGGTCAGCGCGTAGGCCTCCGCTTCACCATCAATCGTTACAACTTCCAAGAGTTGGATCGCATATTTGATTTTATCGAAGAAAAGTCAATCGATCGGGCTTGTTTTTACCACCTGGTCTATACGGGCAGGGGCAGTGGCATGCTTGACGATGATCTAAGTTTTGAAGAAAAAAGGGAAGCGATGGATGCAATTATACGCCGGACTATGGATTTTGAGAAACGAGGTTTAGACAAGGAGATCTTGACTGTAGACAATCATTGTGACGGCGTTTATCTTTACCTGCACATGTTGAAAAAAGACCCCGTAAGGGCTGAAAAAATTAAGGACCTGATTGGCATCAATGGCGGTAACCGGTCGGGGATTGCTTTCGGCCAGGTTGATCCCCGGGGCGATCTTCACCCGGACCAGTTTACCGGGCATATTAAACTGGGCAATATCCGGGAGAGAAAGTTTTCAGATCTATGGACAGATACGAGCCATCCGGTACTGTCGGGATTGAGGAACCGCAAACCTTTACTGAAAGGACGCTGCTCCCGGTGCCGGTATTTAAGCTTTTGCAATGGCAACTTCAGGGCAAGAGCAGAGGCTGTAACCGGTGATTTTTGGGAGTCCGATCCGGCCTGTTACCTTACCGATCAAGAAATCGGGTTATAATTTTTACAGCGGAAAGTGAGATGTCAAATTGATTGTATCCTGGAATACCACAAATGCCTGCAATATGTATTGTGATCACTGTTACCGCGATGCAGGCAGTAAAGCAGCAGAAGAGCTAACTACAGCTGAAGCAAAGACCATGCTTGAACAGATTGCCAGGGCGGGCTTTAAAATTATGATCTTCAGCGGGGGAGAACCCCTTTTGAGGCCTGATATCCTGGAACTGGTTGCCTGCGCCGGGGAACTGGGTTTGAAACCGGTATTTGGGACCAATGGGATTTTGCTTACACCGAAAACAGTCAGTGAGCTGAAAGAAGCCGGAGCCATGGGAATGGGCATATCGTTAGATTCGCTGGACAGCGAAAAACATGACTCTTTGCGCCGCACTGCCGGTGCATGGCAGGGGGCTGTTCAGGGAATGCGCAATTGCCGCCGGTTGGGTCTTCCTTTCCAGCTTCATACCACGGTTATGGAGTGGAATTCATCAGAGCTGGAAGATCTCACTGATTTTGCCGTCCAAGAGGGGGCTCAGGCCCACCACATATTTTTCCTGGTTCCAACCGGACGGGCAGTTTCGATAGAAGAAAAATCTTTGCGAGCCGAAGCCTACGAGGATCTGATTACCAGGATCATGAAGAAACAGCAGGCAGTGGATCTAGAATTAAAACCGACCTGTGCGCCGCAGTTTATGCGGATTGCCAGACAAATGGGCCTAAATATACGGTTTACCAGGGGATGCCTGGCCGGCACCGCTTACTGTATTGTCAGCCCTACCGGACAGGTTCAGCCCTGTGCTTACCTGGACATCCCCCTGGGCGATGTCCGCCACACCCCCTTTGATCTGATCTGGCGGGATAATGAGGTTTTGCATAAATTGCGGTCCCTGGATTATAAGGGTAAATGCGGAAGCTGTAATTTTAAAAAAATCTGCGGTGGCTGCCGGGCCCGGGCAGCCTATTATCACGGCGGAGATTATATGGCTGAAGAGCCATGGTGTCTCTACCCTGAACTAAAGGGGGTTTTTGATGGAGACTGTGGACAGAAAGATTCTAAATAATATCCAGGCCGTTTTTCCCCTTGCCCTTCGCCCGTACCGCGTTATCGGTGATGATACGGGGATAGCCGAAAAAGAAGCCTGGCAGCGAGTTAGAGCTTTGAGGAAAAATGGGATCATTCGCCGGATTGGCGGCATTTTTGATTCCCGCCGCCTGGGATATATCACTACTCTTTGTACCGCCGAAGTGCCGAATACAAAAGTTCCCGTAGTGGCGGATTTGATGCAAAGAATTGATGAAATTACCCATAATTACCTTCGTGATCACCCCAAATACAACATGTGGTTTACAATTATAGCTTCTTCACAGCAGCGGATCGAAAGTATAATTTCCGATATCCGGGCGGCTTCAGGCGGCAGCAGAGTCTACAGTTTGCCGGCGGTAAAAGTATTTAAGGTAGGGGTAATTTTTAACCTTGGGGCTGAAGATGCCCAGGACCAATCTAGGATGATGCAATCCAGGCCTCAGGTAAACGCAGAAAGCATCTCTCCTCCTGCGGTTACAGAAAATGACAAAAATCTGATCCGGCTGCTGCAGGAAGATTTGCCTTACTCAATGACTCCCTATTCCGATCTGGCGGACGAACTGGATACTGATGCCCGGGACCTTTGTGCAGGTATCCAGCGTTTCCTGGAGCAGGGAATAATGCGCCGCCTGGGAGCCATACTTGCCCATCGCAAAAGCGGTTTTACTTCCAACGCCATGGGAGTATGGGCAGTTCCGGAAGAGCGGGTAAATGAGGCCGGTATGAAAATGGCTGAATTTGCGGAAGTTACCCATTGCTACCAACGTAGGGCTTTCCATGATTGGCCCTATAATCTTTTTACCATGGTCCATGGGAATTCAGATCAAGGATGCCAAGAAATTATGGCTAAAATATCTGAAGCGACCGGGATTAACAACTATGCGCTGTTGTTTAGTGATAAAGAATTAAAAAAGACCAGTATGCGCTACTTTAACGAGTAAGAGAAATTCTTAATTTGATCAGGATCTCTACTCAAAGGAAAGGAAATACTCCTTGATACCCTCCATCATGGCCGCGGCAAATTGCTGCTGCCCCCTGGGATGAAAGATATACCAGTTGTCTTCAGGATGCATCATATAGCCGGCTTCCACTAAAATGCAGGGGAACTGGGTGTGCCTGGTTACCGCAATATTTCTTCTCCAGGTGTACAGCGCCGGCAAGTCCATTTCTTCTGTTACCGTGTCCAGCATGATATCGGCCAGTTTCTCGTTATGATCATAGTTGTAAAGGGTCATTATCCCGTGGGTATTTACTGCATCTGCGCCGTGGCCGTGGGCGTTGGCATGGACACTTATGAAAAAGTCGATCTCATTTATAAATTCTGCTTTGGGGCGATCATAAAGGTCCACATCTACATCTTCGGTGCGGGTCATGATCACCTCCGCACCTTCTTCCAGCAGGAGCTCCTGTAAATAAAGGCTCATGTCCAGGACCACGTCTGCTTCATAAAGATCACCCGGCCCGGGTGCCCCCGGGTCTTCCCCTCCGTGCCCGGGATCAATAACTATGGTTTTGCCCTGTAGGGGATTTTCTCCATCTACCCGGGACGGTTTGTCGAGATCAAATGTCAGAGCTGTACCTTCCCAGGAGGGGGTAAAACCGGTAAAAGGTTGATCAAGCTGGATCGTTAATACAAAGGCATTGGATTCCCCTGCCATGGGCTCGAGGCTTAATTCTTGCACTGAACCGGGCATTTCTGGCATTTCAAGATCTTCAACCCTGTCTATCCCGTACATTTTGATTTCCAGCTGATTTGTCCCGCTGTCAACAAGAAAGGGAAACCTTTCGTCGGCGTTAAGGCGAAGGCTCACCTTTCCGCCGGACTCTGATACTTCGACACCGGTCAGGGACGGGTCCAGGAAATCTTTGTCTCCCAGTTCCCGGACTGCATCCTTATGAAGCAGGTAGGTCTCATTTTCTTCAAGCTTTACCCGGTAATAGTTACCGGAAGCGCCCACCGCTTCAAAGCGGGTTCCTTCAGTCAAGTAACTGGCAACGTTGTCGGGGTAACCGGTGCCGCCCTGGGTGTCGGAATATATTTGGTAAGAATCATCGCGTATAATTCTAAACCAGCCCGAAAAATTCAGTTCAGATTCATCTTTGACCTCTAAAACTTTATAGGGAAGATCGGAAAAGAATGCCACCTGGCCCGGCAATTCACGGCTGACCTGTTCCCCGCCTTTATCTAAAATTACCGTAACAGGCATAGTATCAGATACTCCTTCAGCAGGAGCGTCGTAAGCGCCTACTGTGTACACGGCGCTATAAATGCCGCCTCTCCCCGGGGGTCCGGTAGGATATTCTAGTTCTGTCATTTGAACATAACTGCCTTGACCAATTTGATAATAAGCTGTGGCTCCCGGGCTGCCCCGGGCTGCGATTCTAAAGGTTTCTCCCGGATTTAAAATCTGGTCCTCCCCGGGTATTAAATGGGAGGAGTGAATTTCCAGGGGTTCTTCCGGCATGGTCTCAAGACCTTCGGGGTAAAGAACCGTTCTTTCAACCGTGGTGGTGTCAATACCGTCACTGGCTTCTACCCTGACGGTATATTCTTCACCGCGGGGAATATCAACCATGGTAAGGAAGTTTCCGGTTTTTCGGTTTAACATATCCACCGATTCCCCGTTTACGGTTACATCAACCTGCGAATAAGACTGGATTGTCCCGAAAACAAATAAAGAATCTGCATAATAGCTGATCTGGTATGAGGGTGGGTAAGAAACATGTAAAAGCGGCCCCTCTTGCTCTTCGTCTACTTCCGGATCAAATTCTTTTGGTGTGGAAATGATTACTTCTCTCGTTTCTTCATCCCACTCCACAAAGGCTCCCAGCGCTTCCGCAACTGATTTTACGGGGGCATAAACTGTATCGTCAACCAGTTTAACCGGCGCTTCCCAGGTAACAGTTTCACCGTCAACTGTTACTTCGTGACTCCCTGCAGGGAGATAAACCTCAAATTCACCAAGGCTGCCGGAGAACACTTCATTGCCTGGATCCCACTTTGTGTAGGCGCCCAGTGTTTCAAAGACGGGCTTCGCGGGAACAAATATTA
>PWGX01000024.1 GCA_003554615.1 Syntrophomonadaceae bacterium | reverse complement strand
TCAAAAATCCCAGCTGAACATAACTGGCACCCAGCCTGTCTCCATAGATTGGGATCGCCGGAGCGGTAATACCCTCTCCGAAGGAGATCAAAAAAATAAATATCCCCATATAAAGCAGGTTACGATATTTTTTTCTGTCTGCTAATTCCTCCTGTGATAAAATTTTTCTGACCCCCCAGCCAGCAGGACCTGGGCCTGATTATTTTTTTCGCCGGGACTGAGCCACCCGCTCCTCGGCTCTGGCAATAATATCTGCAAAGGCATCCAAAATCTCTTCCGCTAAAGGCTCCACTTCATGCTCCTCAAGTATTTCCCCGGTCCTTGCTCTTATCTTCTCCTCCAGATCTGCTCCCCCTGCCTTCTCCTGCCAGTTAACATACCTCATCCGGTTGAGCATTCCGGGAAACCAGAATTCTTCTTTGAAGTATTTCCTGGTATGCTCCTGCTCCAGAAAATTTCCTGCCGGCCCTGTATTTTTAATCACCTCCAGAGCCAGGTGCTCTTCATCAACTCTAATCCCCCGGACAAATCTCCTGACCATTCCAATTATCTCGTCACACATCACCAGCTGATAGAGAGAGCCGGTATTACCGGACTCAATGTAACCGACATCATGCACCAGATTTCCTCCAGCCTGAGCAGCAGTCAGGATATTGAAGGTGGCCTCAATAGCAGCCTGGGTATCAAGAGTGCAGGAATCAGTACAGCCCGCAGTCCCAAAGACGGGAATATCAAGATAATGTGCCACCTCAGCAACTCCCGCCTGGAGCACATTAAATTCCGGGCTGCCGTAGGAGAGCAGGGTCGTCTGCATATCCATGATCACATAGACTCCCCCCATGATATAGGGGCTCCCCCGGTTGATCAGCTGATTGGCAACCAGGCCCACCAGATTTTCTGCAACTCCCAGAGCAATAGTTCCAGCCATAGTCACAGGTCCAGTTGCTCCTGCCATAACACAGGGAGTATAAATAACCGGCAGCCGCCTTTTCCCGCAGAAAATGGCCTTATCCAGCGCTTCCCGGGAATGAATCAGGGGAGAGCTCGGCTCAGAGTAAAGGGCCAGAAAGGGCTTCTGCTGCAGTTTTTCAAAACCTCCCGCCACCCGGGAGGCCAGGTCCACAATATCCTGGTACTGTTCAATCCCAAAACCCCAGTGGACAATAGGTTTGGTGGTATGCTGGACCAGTTCTGCAAAGGAATGCACATCAGCCAGAGAATCGGTTACATCCGAGGGGGTGCCTAAATCCATGACAAAATCGATCTGGGGGAGAAAATCACAAACTTTGGCCACATCAGCTTTATCTGCCTTTAAGGGTTTGCGTCTTTCCCCGGTCCGGGGATCAATATAATCATTGTTGCTGGGTCCAGGGCCGAAATAGGCTCTGTTGCCCCCCAGTTTCAGAGCCTGGTTTCCCCGCTGATCATAGAGATTAACCTCCCCCGGTGCATTTTTTACCGCCCATTCAGTCAAACCTGCCGGAATTCTCACCCGGTTGTCCTCAATCCAGCATCCGGCCTCATCAAAGGTCTCCAGCCCTTCCTCTGAATATACCTCCGCTCCCACATCCTCCAGAATCCTGACAGCTGTGAAATAAATTTCTCTTCTCTGTTCCTCTGTTAACATAGAAAATCCAATCTGCCGGTCAGAGGTAAAATTAGCTCGAATCTCTCTTTTCAATTTTTTCTCCCCCCCCTGCTCTGACCTCTTTAATTTCAGTCTCTTCTCTTAATTCTTTACTTATATTGCCTGGTTCTTGCTCTATTACTTTCTCCGGTTATCCTCGTCTCAAGCTGTGGTTATTCCTTAAGACCCATTTTGCCTGACTTCAGAGCCCCATAAAAACCATAAAACCCCATAGAGCCCAATAGAGCCCCAACCTCAATCCATACAATACGGCAAAGCTCAGACCCTGCCAAGATAATCCTCAATCCTGCTATTCACAGCCGGATCAAGCGCCGCTTCATTCTCCTCTGACATTATCTCCTGCACAACCTCCCTGGCCCTGTCCTCCAGAGTTTTAGCTCCCTTATTTTCCCAGTCTTCATAGCTCTCCCGGATAAAGAGATCCGGATTCCATAATTCCTCTTTGAAGTTACGATAGGTATGCTCATGAGTTAAAAATTCACCCCTGGGACCGATCTCAGCTATTACATCGAGAGGAATGGTATTTTCATCTATCTGATAACTTCGGAGAAATCTTTTTACCAGGCTGATTGCTTCGTTATTGATTACCAGCGAGGTCAGCGATTGAGTCAGGCCGTTATTAACATAGCCGACATCATGAATCAAATTGGCTCCGCTTAAAGCTGCAGTCATCAGGGAAAACATCTGCTCCAGGGCAGCCTGTTTATCTAAAACCGGCGAATCGGTACAGCCCCCCGTGCTGAACATCGGCAGCTGATATTTTTGAGAAAGCTGGGTCAGGACCATACTGTTCATATGAAACTCCGGAGCACCATAGGACATAAGCGAGGTCTGCATATCAAGAATCGTGGCCACACCTCCATAGATGAAAGGAGCGCCCTGCTTTTTCAGCTGCTGAATTACCAGTCCGCTTAACAGTTCTGCATTGGCAGTCACCACTGCCCCCGCCAGGGTAACCGGAGCTGTAGCCCCGGCCATCAGAGCAGGAGTATAAATAACAGGAATGCCGGATTCAGCACAAAGCAGCAGCTTATCAAGTCCCTCACCGGCATGATGCAGGGGAGAAATCGGCTCAGCATAGCAGGCAATAAATGGTTTATATCTCAATTCATCCCTGCCTCCTGCCACCATTGCAGCAATTTCAATGATCTGCTCCAGATCTTCTCCATCCCTGGTGGTAAAAACCACCGGTTTGCAAGAATTTTCCACCATGGCATGAAACTGATGGAGGTAGGAGAGCCGGTCAAATTCAGTGGCAATCGCCATCGACATAATAAAATCAATATTATCCAGCCTGTCAGCCACTCTGGCAGCCCGGGCTACATCACTCTTCCGGGATTTCCTTCTCTCCCCCGTCTCAAAATCAAAGGTATAGGGCAGATCAGAGCCCAGCCCAAAATAGGGCTGATTTTTTTCTAACTGTAATGCCCTCTCACCTGACCGGGTGCAGAGAGCAATCCTCTCAGGAGCTTTCCTCAGAGCCTCTTTTACCAACCAGCCCGGTATCCTCACCCTAGGACCCTTAACTCTGGCTCCTGCCTCCTCCAGCAGTTTCAAAGCCTCCTGGTTATCGACTTCAACCCCCACTCTTTCCAGCACCTCTAAAGTCTTAAAATGCAGCTCATCCAGCTGATCCTCTGAAAAAAACCGCATCTGAGGTGTAGCAAAATTTATCCGATTAGGCTTCACAGTTTTTACCTCCCAACTGATGGTTCACTTTCAACCAAAATAGGACACTGGCAACCAGTCAGTAAATCCTCTGCCAGAAATAACTTCCCGCAAACTCCAGCTGGTTTTCTGCCAATGCCCCATATAATTCCCCAAATAATGTTATGTTATTCTCTTTCTCTAATTCCCAGATAGGAATTTTTCACATGATCGTCCTGCAGCAAATCTCTGCTGGACCCCGACAGAGCAATCTCTCCCTGCTCCAGCACATAAGTGCGATCCG
>PWGX01000056.1 GCA_003554615.1 Syntrophomonadaceae bacterium | reverse complement strand
TGCTCTCTTCTCTGGCGATAGCTCCCCGGGCCAGAACTTCAGAGATCAGCAGCATACTCCTTAACTCGAGAGTTCTAACCAGGGCCTGATTGAACTTTTTGCTCTCAGATTCAACATAAACATCCTGGTATTTTTCCTGGAGCTGGTTGATTTTCTCAAGCCCCTCTCTCATCTCACTGCCCTCTCTAAAGACTCCAAAATGCTGGAACATGGTTTCTCTTAAATCTTTCAGGATTTCACTGTAGAGGATGCCTTCTTTTTTGCCGGTTATAGAGTTAAGCAGCTCTCTGTCTTTTTTAAGAGCAGTGTCGAAAAGAGCAGTATCAAAAAAAGATTCAGCCGATTCTTGACCCCCTGCTCCTTGTCCTCCTGCTTTTTGTCCCACTTCTCCTTGTCCTCCTGCTTCTTGACCCTCTGCTTCCTGACCCCCTGCTTCTTGTCCCACTGCTTCTTGTCCCACTGCTCCTTGACCCCCTGCTTCCTGACTCCTGGTTTCCTCCGAAGCTTTTTTCCCGGCGATCTTTCCGAAGACAACTGTCTCTAGAAGGGAATTGCCACCCAGTCTATTGGCCCCGTGAGCGCTGACACAGGCGCATTCCCCGGCGGCATAAAGTCCCGGAATATCGCTTTCACACTCAGTATTAACAGAAATCCCACCCATGGAATAATGCTGTCCGGGCTGCACGGGGATAGGCTCTTCTATCGGATCCACCCCGGCGAAATCCAGAGCAATCTGCCTGATGCCGGGCAGTCTTTTCTTGATCTTTTCAGCGCCCAGATGAGTCAGGTCCAGATGGACATATTCATCCTCGATTCCTCTTCCTTCATTTACCACCGTCATTATCGCTCTCGCCACTATATCTCTGGGAGCCAGCTCCATCGCCTCGGGAGCAAATTCCTCCATAAACCTCTCACCTTCACTATCCCTTAGATAACCGCCCTCACCCCTGGCCCCCTCTGTCATCAAGATGTTTGAACCAAAGAGGGTGGTGGGATGAAACTGGATAAATTCCATATCTTCTAAAGTTGCACCAATATCATAGGCCAGTAATGCCCCATCACCGGTATTAATCAGGGCGTTGGTAGAGCGGTTGTATATTCTCCCAAACCCCCCGGTTGCCAGGATGACAATTCCGGAGAAAGCCTGCAGGTCCCCATCCCTGACATTCAGAGCAGTACACCCCACACATTTACCATTATTTTTAACCAGCGAGGTGACAAAGTACTCGTCGTAAAATTTTATTTTGCCAGCAATCGATTGTTCATAAAGGGTATGGAGCAAATTATGTCCGGTTCTATCAGCGGCATAACAGGTTCGGGGAAATCCCGCTCCCCCAAAGGGTCTCTGGGCAATTTTGCCGCTTTCAAAGCGGGAGAAAACCGTTCCCAGATGTTCCAGCTCCAACACAGCATCGGGAGCATTTTTACAGAGAATCTCAACTGCATCCTGGTCGGCAAGGTAATCTGAACCTTTCACAGTGTCGAAGGCATGATCCTCCCAGTGATCATCTCCCCGGTCTGGAGCATTGCCCAGGGCCGCATTGATACCCCCCTGAGCAGCCACGCTGTGAGAGCGCAGGGGATGAACTTTTGACAGGACAGCGACATCTTTCCCGTTCCTCAAGGCTTCAACAGCAGCCCTCAAACCAGTTAAACCCCCGCCTATTACCAGAATATCATGCCGGGCGAGCTTGTCTTTTCCCAAGTATATCCCTCCTGATTAATCCCAGTCTAATTAATAACTTATTTTCCTGATTAATTCCTGACTGATCAATAACTTACATTATAGAATTCAAGAAAAATTACCCTTTACCTTCCTTCATTATCTAAAATTTAAAATAATTTACCTTGAAAAATAGCAGGTAAATTTTCCATGTATTGTTGTGCCCCAGAGGGGTATGGCGGTTTGTCTTGAAAATATCCCATATTATTTCCATGTATTGTTGTGTCCCAGAGGGGCATGACTGTTCATTTTGAAAATAGGCCGTGATTTTTCATTTACAGTAAAATGTATTGCAAAACTGAAATGTATTGCAAAACTGAGAAGATATTATTGACAGATCATCACCTTGCCAGCAAATATCACTCTAACAGGCCATCAGCAAACCTGATCAAAATAAACCTGCTAAATATAAGAGATCAGCTTGAGCCCAGAAGATGTTTTCTCAGCTTCAGCTCTTCCCCGGGAGGAAATATCAAAAGTTTACCTGTCTCCTCAACTGCCGCCTCTCCAGATCCCTCTCCTGTTTTCTCTCCAGCTCCTTCAACTGCCGCCTCTCTAGTTCCTCCAACCTTTTCCGCTTCAGATCCCTCAACTTCTCCCTCTCCAGATCCCTCACCTGTTTCCGCTTCAAATCCCTCACCAGAATAAATTTCAGGAAAGAGCAGCTCAGCCAGAAAGCCCAGATCACCCTTAACTTCTTCATATTCAATGCCCCTTCCCCGGTATTTCTCCAGCAGCCTGTCAACAAATTTATATTTCTCCTGGGCATATTCCCGATGAATAGAAGCTAAATTATCATTATCAATCAAAACCACAGCTTCATAACCCTTAAGGCACTCAAAACTGATAAACTCAGCATCTTCCTCACTATATTTTCTCTTAAAGTGATAGCTGTCATCTTCCTGCCAGTCAATTTCAGCCCGTTCATTCTCCTGCTGAAAGGCAGCAAATCTATCCAGCCAATCCTGCATGGAATCGGTGAGGTGAAGATGCTGCTTGTAAACATCTCCTCCACAGTCAATCCAGCCCCGGCTTAAGAAATAGGTTTTATCGCTGTTGTTCCCCTCATTAGCTCCGGTCCCAGCTCCGGCTTCAACTCCATCCCCGGCCCCGTCCCCAGATCCAGCTCCAGCCTCAGCTTCAACCTCCTCACCAGCCTCTTCTTCCCCCAACAGCAGAGGAATACAGTCATGAACCTTGGGCACCACAAGTTTAGCCCGGCTGGTTTTTAAACCCTCAACTCCTCCGCTGCAGTAACCATAGGCCAGAATTATATAATCAAAATCCTCTCTCTCCTCCAGCTCGTCAATTTTCTCCTGAATCCTATCTTTCATCTGAGTACTGTCAGGCTTATTATGCAGCCCCTGAGGCAAAAACTCAACAGTAATATTTTGATAATCATGCTCCTCAACTATCTCCAAAATCTCCTGATAAAAAACTTTACAGGCCACCACAGCTTTTTTAATTTCCTTCATTAACAATCCTCCTGTATTTAATGGTCGTGGTCGGTACCGGGTTCCCTGACAATTTTCGCTAATATCCCCAGTTTTCCGCCATCTAATTTTACCCGTAATCAGCATCTGATCAAGCTCAATCAAATCACAGAGAATGGTGTCTCTCATTTTAAGAACTCATACCGATAAATCCATTTCCAGTTCCTTAATTATCCTGAAAACCAGAAGTCCCACCATCAACACCGCTATACCAGCCACTAAGTAGATAACCTGATAACCCCAGAAATTGAGCAGCATCCTGTTGGTTGCCACTCCAACTCCTCCCCCCACAAACATATTGAAGGAAGCCAGTGACATCACTGTGCCCCGCTGCTGAGGCATTTGCTTTTGAGCTGTTACCAGTATGGTGGACTGTAAAATGACAAAGGCCAGTCCAAAACCAATCAAAGCCAGTAATGCAAAAACAAGTCCTG
>PWGX01000039.1 GCA_003554615.1 Syntrophomonadaceae bacterium | reverse complement strand
CAGCTATACTCCCCCATATCCGGAGAAACTGAACTCAGGCTGGCTGTGAGCTTGTGTCCATTATCCATGAGATCTGCAGGAAGCGGGTTGTGAGTCCTGGGTACATAGCCCAGCTTGTGGCCGTTTGAGGTGAATACGGCAATGGCTTTGCTGTCGTAAGGGTTATTGGGCTCCCGCAGCAACTTCAATTGCTCACCAGGCTTAAGATTCGAAATAATCATCGGCCCCTGGTAATAAGGAAATCCTGCCACATGGCACTGGAACAGGGATACAGGCTTGGGAATAACCCTGGCCTTTGCCTCTGGAAGTTTCCCCCCAAACACCAGTGCCCCAAAATAAGCACCAAGCATGCTGATGAAACCTCTTCTTTGCATACCCCCTCCTATGTGCAAACTGCAGACATTCGCGAGCATCGCGCTTTGTAGGCAACCAGGTTGGGGACAGTCCTGCTGGAGCCAGAAACTGCACCCGTACTAAACCATGGCTGTTTGTTTTGAACCCAGATATTGCTACAATCAAATTCATCCGGCTATGGTTATCAAGCCTGATTTATCGTATTTGGACCTGGCCCATTCATCCAGATCAACACGCTGCTCAACCTGATTAATGACTTCACGACCGTTGAGTTCACCACTATTTTTCTTGAGGATTTCAAAAGCCGCAAATATGACTTTGGAGGCCAGGGCAAGGGATCTGGACTGTTTTTTCATGGTAAAGCTCTCAAAAGTTAAAAGCTTGGAGGCAAGGCAGGTTAAAAGTGCCGGGATGACATGAAAAACTGAGTATTTCATGCCATATTTTATGCAATCTATCAAGGAAAACAGGTCGGGGAGGTTGCCCGCTTCGGCGCATTTTTAAGGCAGAAAATTATTGTGTTTAAAGAAAAAAATCCGGGCAGTGCCAGGCCGGCAAGAAAGTGGATCAGGATGCTCATCTCTTAGAATCCGCCTGGTTTTGTGGCGGTTCCTGGCTGCAATAACGCTGCATAAACTTTTGTGTTATGCCTCTTAGTCGATCATCCAGAATCCTGTATACCCGAACCTGAATATCTTCAGGCACGCCTTTGTAGAAGGTCTGGGCGATCCCGCCGGTTATGCAGGTCAGGGTATCACTGTCCCCTCCAAGGGATACAGCTGTACGCAGGGCGTCCTCAAATCCGCTGGAGTCAATAAAGGCCCGCACAGCCTGGGGAACGGTCCCCTGTGACGACACATCGAACTGGTATGTGGGGCGGATTTCATCCACATGCCGATTCAGGTCGTAACCAAACTCATTTTCTATGTACGTCTTTATCTCATCCCTGGTTTTGCCCTGCCTGGCCAGAAATATTGCCGCTGCTGTTGCCTGCCCGCCCTTGATCCCTTCCGGGTGATTGTGAGTGACTTCTGTATATTCTCGAGCCTTTTTAAGCACAGTATCCAGGTCATCATAAGCGAACCCCACCGGGCTGATGCGCATGGCGGCCCCGTTTCCCCAGCTGTTGTAAGGGCCAAGCCCTGGATTTTTCGCCCACTTATGAAAGCTTCCCCCGTAGCCTGCTCCTGGATACCATTTGTAGAATCGCCTCATGTTTTCATCATAAGGCCTTCCAGTCATGATGGTATCTGCAAGGGCCACGGTCAGGACGGTATCGTCAGTAAAGAAGCTGCGCGAGGTGAACAGATCAAAATCCTTGGTCTTGATGTTGTCCCACTCGTAAACCGATCCGACAATATCTCCGGCAATGGCTCCAATCATTTATCCCCTCTCCTTGTTGCGAGAAACATTGCTTCGCTAAAGCGGGCTACACCCTCAACCAAAAAAATAAAGAAACCTTAACCGCCCGTTCTCCCGCCCATGGCGGGATCACTCAAGACGCAAAGGTCGCAAAGGAAGGCAAGAAGATTTTTTTCATTTGCCGGGTGTTCGGCAAATGAAAAGGCAGCTTGTCCAAAACCGTGTCCCGGTTTTGGACAATACCCCTGTGCTTCACGTCTTTAACTTTGCGTACTTAGCGCCTGGCCTGCCACGCGTCCTGCCACGCTTTCCTGCCACGCCTCATAGCGTGGTTCGCGTGGTTCTTGTTTTTTATGACAGGGTCTGAGGAGTAAGTCACTAACGGTCATATGCAAGTCAATCAGACCAGTCAGGTGGAACAGACCGACCGCCGGGAGCATTGCCGGATAGAAAGATATTTTTGCTACCGGTGGAAACCATCAACTTGTGCCCCAAGAAAAAAGGTGGGGTCAATTGGAGTTGTTGAACAATGGAGCCCCCCCCCCATGTTCATTTGCCGGTATCGCGGACAACCTCGGCTTGCTGGTCGCCTCTGTCCTGATGGATGGAAATTGATTTTTTCAAGGGCACTGTCTGCAGATCTACTCCCAGCGCCCGGATGACTCTCAGTACAGTATCATACCTGGGCTTTGCCCCTGGTTTTAACGCCTTGTACAGGCTCTCGCGGCCCAGGCCGGCATCTTTCGCCAGGTCTGTCATTCCGCGTGCCTTTGCTACGTCGCCTACAGCAGTCAAGAAGACGCTGGGGTCTTCATCTTCAAGTGCTGCATTCAGGTATTCGGCAATGACTTCTTCACTGTCGAGATACTCCGCTGCATCGAATTTTGCCAATTTAGTCATCGTATATCCCCCGGTATTTTACAGCCAACTCACGGGCTTTCTTGATGTCTTTTTTTTGGCTCGAATTATCGCCACCGCACAACAGAAGATACACAAACCTCCCTTCTCTTGTGAAATAAATCCTATAGCCCGGACGTAACCATTCAGGGGGCAGTTACCGGCCACCTGCCACCACCGAGGTCCCCCCTGAATGGTTACGCCCGGACCATAACTGATTCTCACCTCTGAGACACGCTTCCCAACAGACTCGCAGTCTCCGAAATTGCCCGCCTCTGCAGAGCGGATACGAGCAATTATGCGGGCTTTTCCCAGCGGATCCCGGAGCCTTTTCAGCCAGTTGTCAAACTCTTGCGTTCGCAGGAAAATGTACATTTTAATCAAAGTATCTATTTGGATACAGGGTGTCAAGAATGAAGGTGAGGTTTATCTGTCTTCACGCTGAAAAAGATAAAAATCAGGCAGATAGAAGCTTCTGGATCTCTGCTGACATATTTTATGCTGTCCGGCCTGGTTCTTATCCATCAACGCTCAATGTGCTCCAGCAGGTTTATAAGGCTTAACAATAATTTCCGGCTTTTTCTGACGCATTTTGCAAACATCAAATCCTGCCTGCATCCGGAGCAGCATATCCATGCTGACTCCAAATGCTTTTTCAATACGGTAGGCCATCTCTGGAGACAGAGAGGTCTTCTGGTTGACCAGGGCAGACAAGGTGGCCCTGCGAACCCCCAGCAAACCAGCCGCTTCTGAAATGGACAGATTCAAGGAATCCAGGACCTCTGCTTTAACAAACAGCCCTGGATGAGGCGGATTTTTCATGGGCATATCAAAACTCCTTTCAATGATAATCCTCAAAATTGATCAGATGAATATTGTTTCCTTTAAGATAAAACGTTATCCGCATATTACCGGTTACAGTGATTGCATACTCTCCTTTCCGGTCACCTTTCAGTGGATGCAGTTTCCAGCCTGGAACTGAGGCAACCTGTGACAGATCGCCAGCAAACTCTAATGCTGCCAGGATATTTTTGATTTTGACTACATGCTGAT
>PWGX01000045.1 GCA_003554615.1 Syntrophomonadaceae bacterium | reverse complement strand
GCCTGGTCAGCGGTATCTACATACTCGGCATCAATGTTTCGATCCTTTAATGCTTTGAGGGCCTTTTCCACGTTGGTTTTATTATTTGCCATTAATTAGACTCCTTTCCCTATCGCTTATTGCATTATTATACCTTAAAACACATATTAGACTAATTAAGAGATATTCCTGCAATAAGTGTCAATCATCACAATAATGCTCATATATAAAAAGGAATCTTTAACACAACGTGGAAACTAACTGTGCTAAAGGTTTCTACCCCGCAACAAATCAAACCGGACCTGACAGCGGTCGCCCTGGCTCGGCGAAGGGAGTAGAAATGCGACCAAATATAACTTTATGTCTGGAGAAGGGGTGTGAAAAATAAAGACTAACAAAGCAATAAATACACTTTACATTAAAACAGCAACGGCTCTTCTCATTGCTCTTACGATGATTATTACCCCTGCTCCGGCCCTGGCCGAAGATGGCGGGGGCTCCACTGAATCATCCTCGTCGGACAGCAATATCGGCGGTGACAGTCCTTCGGGCACCAGTGATAGTTCGACCGATAGCGGCACTTCAGTTACTGATGGCGCTTCATATGAGCCCACTCCCGAATCATCTGATTCAGTAGCGACCGTGACAGAGACAACCTCCTCAAACTCAGAAACACTTTCAACCGAATCTGCAGACCTACAAAATCCTCCTGAGCAACCTTCTGACGATTACGAAACTCCAGATCATTCAGGTGATCCGGCAGAAAATAATGAAACTATTTCAGAAGAATCAACCGAACCCGCTGAGGTGACGACCGGTGGGGAAACTGGAGCAGAGCCTGCTAGTAACGATTTGGCTGATGAAGACAAAGAGGAAAAATCTGCCGAAGGTAACTCATACGTTGCCACGATCACACCCGATGCCGTGGTTGACGGTGATACAACTAGTTACCCTGATTTTGCAGTCACCGGACTGGACGATGTGGAATTTACCGTTACTTTTACCGAGGTGGGCGATAAGGAAATCGGCTCAGCACAGATGAAGATGCCTGATCTGAACGGAGATAATGGCTTCAGAGACTTTGCTTTTGATCCAACTACTATCCAGACCTCTTCCGGTCAAGCCTGGTACGGAAAGCTTGATTTGGTTGATAGTTTATATTACCTGAACCTCTGGGCATTAAGCGCCGATGACTGCCTGCAGTATGGTGAATGGGTCTCCGCTACTTTTACTGCGACGACCCCAGATACTGATAATCGTGGAGCCTATGAGTTTGAAACCAAAGCCTGGACTAATGCTGCTGAAGGCTTTAACGGTATTGGTTCGACAGTAAATAATATGGCTGTTGGTTATAGCGACCCAGTGGTGATTGTCGGCAAACCTGTTGCAAATGTCAGCGACCTTGTTGGAATCAATAATAATATTGATTCCTCCGGTGAGCATTACGTCCAGGTAGCCGATATCGAACTGGGAGACTATCTTGTTGATGGTGGAGATGGTTACAACGATGGAAAAGGCTGGGTACCAATCGGCTGTAATAATAATCGTTTCACCGGTAGCTATCACGGCAACGATTACACCATCAGCGAACTCTTCATTAACCGAGCGGATGAAAATCATTTAGGCCTGTTTGGTTTCACAGGCCCAGGGGTAACTCTTACTAACATTGCTCTGAAAAATGTTGATGTAACTGGACGTAGTAGAATCGGCGGGCTGGTCGGGTATAATTATGGCGGAACCATTTCCAACAGCTACACTACTGGAACTGTAACAGGCAGTAATTATTATGAGAGTAGAGCCGGTGGACTGGTCGGGTGGAATAATGGAACCATTACCAACAGCCACGCTACCGGCGCGGTTACCGGCGAATATTATGTCGGTGGAATGGCAGGGCAAAATAATGGAATCATTACCAACAGCCACGCTGCCGGTACGATAATCGGCTTTACTTATGTCGGTGGAATGGTCGGGCAGAATAATGGCGGAACCATTGCCAACAGCTACGCCACCGGCACAGTAACCGGTAATAATTCTACTGCCGGCGGGCTTGTCGGGTGGAATGATTATGGAGTCATTACCAACAGTTACGCTACCGGTACGGTAACCGGCAATATTAGCGTCGGCGGGCTGGTCGGGTGGAATCGTTACGGAAACATTGCTAACAGCTACGCAGCCGGCGCGGTAACAGGCAACAATAGTACCGGCGGACTGGTCGGCCTGATTCATGGCGGAGCCATCACCAACAGCTACGCCACAGGCACAGTAACAAGCAATGGTCATGCCGGTGGAATTGTCGGGTATAATTATGTTGGTAACATTTCCAATAGCCACGCCACCGGCGCGGTAACAGGCAATAGTAATAATAGTAATGCAGGCGGGATGGTCGGGTGGAATAATGGCGGAAGCATTACCAACAGCTACGCAACCGGCACGGTAACATGCAATGGTGATTATAGTCATGCCGGCGGACTGGCTGGGCAGAATAATGGAACCATTACCAACAGCTACACTACCGGCACGGTAACATGCAATGGTGATTATAGTCATGCCGGCGGACTGGTCGGATGGAATAATGGCGGAACCATCACCAACAGCTACTTCAACACAGAAACAACCAAACAGAGCAAAGGCGTCGGCAGTGATGCAGGTCACTCTGGTGTTACCGGCCTGACAACCGCAAAGATGAAAAACGCTGCTAACTATGGCGGTTGGAGTATGACGACCACTACACTCATCCCCAACAAAGCAGAATACGAGCCTTATCCCTTCCCTGTCCTCTTCTGGGAGCTTGGAGCAGATGAGAACCCTGTCTGGTATATCTACCCGACAAACGAAGGCGACAGCAACACCTCCTCTTTTGGTGGTGGTTCTATCTTCAGTGGTTATAAATTTACTCTTTCACCTTTACCCGTAACAAGTAGAGGATTAACCGCTATTTCCGGTAAAGGCGCTAATCCGATTATCACCTCTCCCTTTGTTACCGGTGGCAACGCTGCCGATCTGGGTAGAGCCATAGCAGCATACAAGCAGGCGAAGCAAAGCTACGAGGAGAATAAAAGTTACATGGACGCAGCAGACAAAGCTGTGGCCGAGACCGAACTGGCGGTAGCCAACGCGGCAATTATTGCTCTCGAGTTTACGCTGGCAGCCCAAAGCGGTTCAGCAGATAACTTTGCTGACCTGATTGCCACCTACAATGCAGCACGAGCAGTATTTAACAGCAGCCGCGTCCTGCTCACGACCGAACAGGTTGATGAAACCGAAGCCCTGCTTAACGCGATCGCCAAGTTGATTAACAGTTTCAGCTCCTGATTTCCAAACAAAGTGCGGGACTCTGAAATGAGGCCTGCGGCTATATAAACTTACCAAAACAAGAGGCGGCTTCTCAAAACGGGGTCGCCTCTCTACAATACTTATGAGGGAAAAATCTAAAACTAAATTGGATTTTGAGGCATGCATTGCAGCTAACCAAAAAGAAAGAACTCACTAAAACTCTTGGTAAGCAGATGATTCTCAACCCAGAAAAGCAAGAAGTCAGGGTAACGGTCTACCCTGACTTAGTGCATCGTCTTGGTGTCGGGAGGGGGACTTGAACCCCCATGGTGTTAACCACACGGCCCTCAACCGTGCGCGTCTGCCAATTCCGCCATCCCGACATATTATGTTTTAACATTTTAGATTATAAGGGTTTC
>PWGX01000046.1 GCA_003554615.1 Syntrophomonadaceae bacterium | reverse complement strand
TGCCCCTCGTCCAAGTGCCCCGCGCCCTGCAAGCGCATGGTGTGAACGTCAATTATCATAAAATTTGGCGACACATTATCGCAGGTGATATTCCTGCAACGCAGGCCACAGATGGCAAGGCATGGATGGTGGATGCCGCCAACCTGCCCGACATCGCCCGCACCCTCGCCAGCAAGTGAGGGTGAACCATGACATCGGATATACCAGACGGGGCAAGCCGCCCTGCGCCTGATGCTGCGCACCTGACAGTGCTAACGCATCAAGGTTTCATCGGTAAGCGGTTTGAACGCGGCGCTGATGGGCTGCAAAAGTCATCGAAGGCCACATTCCACGCGGGCACTGCACAAGTCCTGCCTGCGCCTGATGCCACAGAACTGGCCCGCATCCTCGACGGGTTGCAGCCGCGCGACGTGCTGGCCCTAGGCGTCATCAAGGGGGGCAGGACATCCGCGCCCGTCTTGACGAACGACACACACAGCCCCGCCCGAGGGGAGATTGCGCGCAGTCTGGCCTATTTCGAGCATCGCAAGGCGCAAGGCTGGATCCTGCTGGATCACGACACCAAAGACATGCCCGAGGATGTCAAAGCCCGCATTGCAGATCTTGGCGGGGGGGTTGCCGCGATCGAAAGCATCTGGCCCGAACTTGCGCAGGCAGAGCGGGTATTGCGCCCGTCATCATCTGGAGGCGTCTATATCGAGGGGGGCAGCCCGAGCGAGGCAACAGGGTTTCACATGTTCACACTGCTAGAGGATGTCAGTCTATCGCAGGCGGTGCTCGACGTGCTGATGGCCCGCGCATGGGAGGCAGGGCTTGCGTGGCATGCCGTGTCAAAGAATGGCAGCCTGCTAGAGCGTGGCATCATCGACGCCGCCGTGGGTGGCCCTGAGAGGCTGGTATTCACGGCCCCGCCCGCCCTAGGGGTGGGAGTGCTGCGCACCCCGCCGGAGACGCGCATCCAGCGGGGTGTTGCGCTGGCCGCCCCGAACATGCCCGAGGGTGACGCATGGCGGCGCAGGAAGCTTGAAAGCCGCCGCAGGATCAAGCCCGAGGCCGAAGCCGCCGAAGCCGCATTCATCGACACGCAGGCCGAAAAGATTGCAAAGCAGACAGGCAAGCCCAAGGCCGTGGCCAAGCTGCTGGCCCTTGCCCGCATCCAAGGCGGTATTCTGAAAGATGATGACATCCTCGAACTGAGAGACGGGACATCGGCCCGCGTGGGTGACATCCTGAATACGCACTTTCCAAAGGCAGGCGCGGCCAAATTTGCGTTGCCGGATCCCATCGAGGGGCTGGCCTATGGCACGACAACCGCCGCGATTATCTGGGATGAACCTTATCCTGCGCCCGTCCTGATTTCACACGCGCATGGCCAACACGCAATTTACCATTTCGCGCGATACATGACGCCCGAGGATGAGGCGGCAAAGGTGGCCCTGCGCGCGCAGAGACGCGCCACAGAGACGGGAGACATGCCCGAGGCCACAGAACTGCCCGATGGCAAGCGCAAGACGCTGGAGGCCGCCCTGCGCGGCGCTGACAGCCGCGACACGGCTATGGGCGCGGCGCTGGCAGTTATCGCCAAGCGGATAAGGCAGACACCCCACGCGCTGACAGAGGCGGATCTGATGGATTTCATCCTCGGCAATCTGCCCGAAAACATCCTCGGCGCGGATGACATCGACGCCCTGCGCAAGCGGGTGAATACAATCAACTCACTGCGCAAGCGCGCCGCCCTGGGGTTTGCGGATCTATCCGCTACAGGCCTGCGCAGGTTATGGCGCGGGCATGACGTGATGGTGGTTCAACGCCTAGAGGATGTCGCGCTATTGCCCAAAGGCGTGGCCCTTGTGAAAGCCCCGATGGGCAGCGGCAAGACGCAAGTTATCGGCAGGCCGTGGGTGGATGCCGCGCGCAAGCGGGGCAGCGTGATGGCGATTTGTCATCGGGTTTCGCTGGTGGATGAACTGGCCGCCCGTCTGGATTTGCCGCATTATCTGACAGCCGCGCCCGAGGATGTCATCCTCGCCAATGGCATGGCCGTGTGCCTGCCTAGCATTACCAGCAAGCTGGCCGCAGGGACGATGCCGCAGCCTGATTTCGTATTCATCGACGAAGTGGCCCAAGTGTTGCGATTCCTTGAGAGTAAGGAGGCATGCAAAACATCCGTTGCCGATGCCGAAGGGGTGTTCGATGCGCTGGTGGGCATCATCCGCAACGCAAAGGCCGTGCTGGTGGCAGATGCGGGCCTCGACGACAGGGTGGTGGATTTCCTGCGCCATTGCAGGCCAAGCGAGCGGTTTCGCGTTATCAAAATGGCCGCGCAGGGACAGGATAAGACAGCGCGGATTTATGGCAGCGCAGATCCTAGCGGGGAGGCAGTCAAAGCCCGCGTGATGGATGATGTCATCCTCGAATTGGCCGAAGGGGGCAAAGCATGGATTGCATGCGAAAGTGCTAAGCTGGTGCTGGAGGTGGCAATGGTGCTGGAGGGGGAGGGGCATAAGGTGCTGGCCGTGACAGCCGCAACAAAAGACTGCGCCGCGCAAAAGGCTTTCCTGCGCAGTGCTGATGCCGTTTCGCGCCAATATGATGCCGTCATCGTCTCGCCCGCCGTGGTAAGCGGGATTTCAATTCAGCACGACGATGCCCCGCATTTCACCCTTGGCGCATTCATTGGCGCTGGCCACAAGATTGTGCCCGCCGATGCCGCGCAGCAAATTGCCCGCGTTCGATACCTGAGGCGCTACGCGATCGGCCTAGGCGGGAATAACCGCAGCGGGGGGCAGGAGAGCGAGGCAATCCTGCGCGGATTGGAAGCGCTGGCAGACATTGAAAACGCACCCACACGCATGTCGCGGTTTGATGCAATGCGCGCCGACATCGAGGCTAAGGCGGCCAACGCGCAGGCGGATTTCGCAGCGGGGCTTTTCTGGATGCTGGAGGCCGATGGTTGGGCGCTGGATGTCGTGCAGGCCGATGACAGCGCAGAGGTGAGCGCGCGCATGAAAGAGGCCAAGGCCGCGCGGGTGGACGCATGGCAGGCCGCAATCATGGCCGCAGAGATACCAGACCCCGACAGCGCAGCCCTTATGCGCAGCAAACGCAGCAAGACGCCCGAGGAGGCCGCCGCCGTTGAAGCGTATGACATCGCAATGGCCCTAGGCGTGGGCACGATCGGCCCTGATGAGTTGCAGATCTGGGATGATGGCCACATCGCTGGCCGATTGCGCAGATTTGAGGATCTGGCAGGCATTGGCGAATTGCCCGAGATTTCGGACACCCGCATCATTGCCCGAGATTTCAGGCATGCCCGCCGCGCCCTGTATTCCGAACTATTCGCAGGGGTGGATTTAAAAGCAGAAACACCCTTCACGCCCGAGATGCAGTACATATTCATCGACAGAGTGATGGCCCGCAGCGAGGCGCTGGTGGCAGCCCGCATCCTGCCCGAGCGATACCGCGCCACATATCGGGGGAAGGGTGGCAAGGCCAAGCCCATGCCGCGCCCGAAGCAATTTCGGCGGGTGCTGGATGATGTCCTAAGCTGCGCGGGGTTGCGCAGTGTGGAGCTGCGCAAGCGGGTGGCCCGAAACAGTGGTTCACTGTATAAGGATATACAGTTAGAGGGGGTTTCGGGCCAGCAAGAGAAACAACGTTTTTACGGCATCTGCCCCGCATCATGGACAATGATG
>PWGX01000013.1 GCA_003554615.1 Syntrophomonadaceae bacterium | reverse complement strand
CTGTAATAGTGAGCACCCACCAGTAAAGAACTTTAAGAAATGGAGGGTTGTATAATGCGAAAAGTTGCTATAGTGAGCGCCGGTATGACCAAATTTGTCCGCCGGGCCCTGGAAACACCAAAAGAACTCTCTTACCAGGCCGCTAAGACCACACTTGATGGCTGCGAGTTAACTCTAGAAGACGTCGACTGCATCGCCCACGGGACTGCACCGGATGCTTTCGATGGCCTGCACCAGAATGGTGAGTATATGGTTGATGGCTGCGGAGGCTGGAATAAACCAACCATGCGGGTTTACGTGGGCGGCGGAACCGGTATTCATGCCGTAGTGCACGGGTGGCATCACGTCGCCTCCGGGCTCTTTGATACCTGCCTGGTAGTCTGCGAGGAAAAAATGTCCAGTGCCCTGCCGCATGCCCAGGCTTTTTTCCTGACCATTTTTGATTCCATTTTAGAGCGTCCTCTAGAGCCAAACCTGCTCTGGATTTTTGCCCTGGAGATGAACCGCTACATGGAGCGCTACGGCTACACCAAGGAAGACATGGCCCTGGCGGCAGCAAAAATAAAGAAAAACGGGCTCAAGCACCCGGCCTCGCAGTTTTCAGAAGAAGTTACCGTAGAAGATGTGCTCAACTCTGAAATGATGGCCTACCCGGTCAGCAGGCTGGATGTCAGCCCGGTTTCAGACGGCGCCGCCGCCTTATTGCTAACCTCTGAACGGGTAGCCAGGCGTCTAACCGACAAACCGGTCTGGCTGGAAGGCGTTGGCTGGAGCCTCGATACCGCCTACTGGGCCACAAGGGATCTCTACTATCCCCGCTATACTGATACAGCGGCCCGTATGGCCTATGACATGGCCGGGATCACAGAGCCGGACAAAGAAATCCACATCGCGGAACCTTATGATCCTTTCGGCTACAAAGCCCTGCACCACTTAGAGGGTTTGCAGCTTTCACCGCGCGGTAAAACGGTCGAACTGCTGCGAGACGGCCATTTTGATATTGACGGCAACCTGCCCATATGTCCCTCCGGCGGCCTGCTTGGTGTGGGAAACCCCATTGCCGCTGCCGGAACCATGAAGGTCTGCGAGCTGTTCTGGCAGCTCAGGGAAGAAGCAGGCGAACGCCAGGTGCCGGGTAATCCACGCCGCGGCGTTGCCCAATCGTGGGGCGATTTGATGCAGGTTAGTTCGGTAGTAGTGGCAGGAATCTAGGTATTAATCAACCAGCGACAAAGGAGGGTCATAAATGGAAGATAAAACAAGAGTTGCCGGGGGCACCGGTTTATCTGCAGAAGATATCAGCTCAGGCAAAATATTTCTTACCGAAGACAGCCTTGATTGCGCCTATGCCTGGGATACCGGAGTTGCCGTTAACCGTTACCTGGCAGAGCTTAAACGGGGCAAAATCATAGCCACCCGGTGTAAAAAGTGCAAAAGGATCATGCTCCCGCCCCGCCTGTTTTGCGAACTTTGCTTTATTCCCTGCAGTGACTGGCAGTATGTCAGAGATACAGGGATTATAAATACATTTTCAATTTGTCACGTCCACTGGGATGCCAGCCGCATCGGTAAGGATGAAAAACCACATCTGCCGGCGGTGATTGAAATTGACGGTGCTTCTCCCGGTATGGGCATCATGCATGCACTCGGTGAAATAAAACCGGAAGAAATCAAAATCGGCATGAAAGTCAAGGCCGTCTGGAAACCGGAAGAAGAGCGAACCGGTTCCATTACCGATATTAAGTACTTCAAACCGATCCAGGAGGGTTGAATATGGGTTTAATGGAAAAAAACAGCCGGAACATTGATAACCGCTACTGGAATCCCGGCATCAAGGCGTTTCCGGTTAAAAATGTTTATACCGCCGGGGTGGCCGGCCAGCGTTTTTTTGAAGAGTTAAAAGAAAACGGTAAAATATATGGCTCAAAATGCGATAGATGCAGCTTAACCTACGTTCCAGCCCGTCTCTACTGCGAAAAATGCTTCAACCACCTGGAGGAAGAAAAGTGGTTGGATGTCGGAACCGAGGGTGAAATTTACTCATATACCTTCCTTTACAGGGCAAAAAACGGGGAGCCGAAAGAAGAACCTTCTATAATGGCCGCGATCAGGATTGCCGGCGGCCTTTTGATCCACCGCCTTGGAGAATGCAGCCCCGAAAATTTAAAAATAGGACTGCTTGTTAAAGCTGAACTCAAGCCAAAAGATCAAAGAAAAGGCAGTATTGAAGACATCAGTTACTTCAAACCACTGTAACAGCAGCTATAGTAAACACTAAACCCCGGCAGCTTTGCAATTGCCGGGGTTTTATTTTGGATAAGGTTAACAACTTTTACATTAACCAGGGCAGGTTTATTGTTTGTCTTCAGCCAGGCGGTTGTACGAATTATCTTTTTTACGCTTGCCGCCGTTTTCTCCCTGGGTCAGGTATTTCAAAATCTTATTCAGCTCGAACACAATAATCAAAACTCCGGGAACAAATATTAGCAATACCAGACCCTGGGTCGTCTGGACAAAGTTCAGCAGGTAACCGACATAAGGGACCGCTCCTGTAACCATGCCGACCACATTTTCAGCTGGTACGGGGTTGGGGTCATTGACATTATTTGCATCACCCCGGGTAATAAAACTGAGACCATCTTCCCGCTGGATCTCCACGATGCGGTGAGTAGTCAAAGAATCAGGATCGTTGGGGCTGCGAAAAGTTATAATATCGCCTACCACCAGTTCTGCAGGTTCAACTTCACGGACAAAAGCTAAACTTCCGGTATCAAATTCGGGAGCCATACTACCGCTCAGCACGATATACATCTGGTAACCGGCTACCTGCGGCACTCCCCCGGTGACCCTGCTTTGAATCAGAAAAAAAGACAAGCCTGCCATAACCAGGAGTAAAACAACGAATAAAATGTTGCCAAATATGGAGAGGAACTTTCTAAATTTGCCCCTGGATTTTTTTTGTTTTTTAGAACGGTTCTCTTCTTCTTGTTCTTCCCAGTCTTCTTCGGTAAAATATCTACCACTGTCTGTTTCTCCAGAGCCAGGCTCTTGCGAATCTTGTTCAGCTTCACTATCCTCACCAAACAAAAACTCATCTGCCGTTCTTCCGGGCAGATCAGACCTCCTGCGGATCTCTTCCCTGCTTCTTTGGGGACCCTTGGAATAAAGATTACTGCGATCCTCTTCTGCAAAATCTTCGTTTGTGACGCCTTGGTCTTGCTGAAAACTATCCCGGCTCTCCCGGTTTTGAGTACCTTTCGCAGGACCGGAATCCCACACGGTATCATCAGCTTTTTTATCACTATCCTCGGGCGATGAGTCATTATCAAACAAGTCGTCAAAGAACTTCTTGTCTTCTGCCAGTGGAGAGGTGGGCTCCTTACTATCAGGCGCCTTAGTTTGTGCTATAAATTCATCTGCAGGCCTGACTACATCCGGCCCCGGCTCAGAGTCCTCTTCTTGCTTAGCTGCAAAAGGTTCCCATTCAGAACCGGTTTGGACATCTTCTGTTGAAGGGCTCGTGTCTGACTCAGTATCAAAAATGTTGTCTACATCCTCAAACAACTGGAGCAGATCTTCTTTATCATCCTCTTTCGAGGTAGTATCTGTTTGATCCGGTTCCTGGTCAAATTTGCTTGTATCTTCAAAGGGATCCGGTACGGGGGCCTGCGTTCCCGGGATAAAATCTTCCCCTAAATCTTCACCACCGTATTCCTGCTTGTCGCTTCCGGGTATGATATCATCAAAGTCAAAGCCTGAGCTCGGTCCCGGCTCCTCTTCTTCTGCAGGTGATTCTTCACT
>PWGX01000052.1 GCA_003554615.1 Syntrophomonadaceae bacterium | reverse complement strand
GAACAAGCGCCCGTTCAGGTACAGCCCCCCACCGATGCCGGTACTCAAAGTTATATAAACGGCATTGGTATGGCCCCGGGCGGCACCGTAATGGACTTCTCCCACTACCGCCGCATTGGTGTCATTTTCGATCAATACAGGACAGTCAAGCTTTTCTTTCAGCATCCTGCCGAGGGGGACCGGTTGGTGCCATTCCAGGTTTGGGGACTGGTACACCAGCCCTGACTGGTAATCTACAAAGCCGGCTGTGCAGATTCCCAGTCCGGCAGGCCTGCTGCCGGAAGCGCCCGGTTGAACAGTCTTTGAAATTTCGGTTATGGTTTGGACGATCAGATCGACCACTTTTTCCGGTTCGGAAGGCCGGGGAGTTTTTATTTTTTTCCTGAACATGACCTGGCCGTTGATGTCGACCATAAGCAGTAATATTTTTGTTCCGCCGATGTCAACTGCCCAGTATAATTCCTTGTCCATATTCTTCTCCGCTGCGATTAATAGTCGGACCGTAGTAGCTTTAAGATAATTGTATCGTTTTGTGCGGTGCTGTTTACAGTCTGCTTCTACAGCCTCTGTATATTATAATACACACCGCTGTTTTTTTCAGCCCCGCTGCAAATACCACGGTAACCTTGCGCTGAGCAATTAGCCGTATGATCCGGGTTATTCCCTGACCTGGCCGGATCCGTATATTATGTATTTTAGGGCGGTCAGGGCCTCCAGGCCCATCGGCCCCCGGGCATGCAATTTCTGAGTGCTGATCCCCATTTCTGCACCAAGGCCGAACACGGAGCCGTCTGTAAAGCGGGTTGAAGCATTTACATAAACGGCAGCCGCATCAACTTTGGCCATAAATATCCTGGAATGGTCGTAACTGTCGGTTATAATCGCCTCTGAGTGGCCTGTACCGTATTGATTGATGTGGTCAATGGCCCGGTCTAAATCTTCAACCACCCGGACGGCCAAAACCAGGTCGAGGTACTCCGTTTCCCAGTCCTGTTCGGTAGCCGGTTTAATATCCGGCAGGTAAGTTTGTGTTTCCGGACAGCCCCTTATTTCAACACCCAGTTTGGTTAAAGCAGGCAGCACTTTAGTTAGAAAACGGGGAGCAATATCTTTATGAACCAGCAGTGTTTCCAGGGCATTGCACACCCCGGGCCGCTGAACCTTGGCATTGACGGTAATTGCTACGGCCTTATCCAGATCAGCGTTATAATCTACAAAAGTATGGCAGTTGCCGGTTCCGGTCTGGATGACCGGAACAGTGGAATTTTCCACCACCGCATTGATCAGGGACAGGCCTCCACGCGGTATCAGCAGGTCCAGGTACCGGTCGGCCTGCATTAAATCAAAAGCGGCACTGCGATCGGTATCTTCGATTAGGGCTATAGCGTCACCCGGAAGCTCTATAGCTGAAAGGCTCTGCCTGATTACTTTAATCAAAGCCCGGTTGGAATTTAGGGCTTCGGAGCTGCCGCGCAGAATAACGGTGTTTCCCGCTTTTAGGGCCAATCCCCCGGCATCAACAGTTACATTGGGCCGGGCTTCGTAGATGATGGCAATTACTCCAATCGGAACCCGGACCTGGCCAATTTCCAGGCCATTGGGCCGTTTCCACATCTTTATAACTCCACCAACCGGATCGTCAAGATCTGCAATCCCCCGCAGGCCTTCGGCCATTTCGGCGATCCGGCTTTCATTCAGCATTAGGCGATCGTGAAAAGCATCGGTATAATGATCTTCGCTTTCCAGGCGTTCGAGGTCCTTTTTATTGGCTTCAATTATTTCTTTTTTGCTTTTTTCAAGGGAAACAGCAATTTTTTCCAGGGCTTTGTTTTTAATCGCGGTCGAAGCACCGGCCAACAATTTTGAGGCCTTACGGGCTTGCCTGCATTTTTCGAGAACCTCGGGATGCATAATTTTATCAACTCCTGTACCCTTTGATATTAACCTGGGTTAATAAATAACCAGGTTGTCCCTGTGGATCACTTCTTCGGGGACCGGCCTGTCTATTATATTGGCGATATCGAGGCTGCTTCTTTTCTGAATCCAGATCAACTCTTCCGAAGCAAAGTTGGTTAATCCCCGGGCCAGTTCATTTCCGTCGGGATCTTTGACCGTAATCAGGTCGCCTACAGTGAAAGTCCCTTCCACATCGATCACTCCTATGGGCAGCAAACTTTTCCCTTCGGAGCGGATTGCATTGCAAGCGCCGCTGTCTATTGTAACACTGCCGCACGGAACCTGGCCGTAGGCAATCCATCTTTTTCGTCTGCTGAGGAAGTGTTCCTGGGGCTGGAAATAGGTGCCGGCGTGCTCACCCTTTAGCAACCTGGAAACCACACCGGGATCATAACCATTGGCAATATACATACCAACCCCTGAATTGGTAGCTACTTCAGCTGCCTGAAGCTTGGTAATCATTCCCCCTGTTGCCAGGTTGTCATGTGATGTTTCTGCGCCGGCTTTAATGCTGTCATCGATTTTTTCAACATAAGGGATCAGCTCAGCATCCGGATATTTCCTGGGGTTTTTGTTGTACAGCCCCTCTATATCGGTGAGGATAACCAGTAACTGAGCATCGCTTAAGCCGGCTACCAGCGCGGAAAGGCGATCGTTATCGCCAAATTTCAGCTCTTCCACCGAAACCGAATCGTTTTCATTAATAATGGGTATGACCCCGAGCTTGAGCAGGGTTAAAACTGTATTGCAGGCATTGATATAGCGCCGCCTGCTTACCAGATCGGTGCGGGTCAGCAAAATCTGTCCTACAACCAGGCCATACTCGGCGAAAAGTTTTTCATAAATCTGAACCAGCAGGCCCTGCCCTACGGCGGCTATAGCTTGCTTTTCCGGAATGGAGACCGGGTTCCTGTTAATGTTAAGTCTTCCCCGCCCGGCACCGATCGATCCAGATGAAACCAGGATCACTTCATGACCCTGGTTGCATAAATCAGCCAGTTCCCTGGCCAGTTTTTCCATGTACCCCAGGTTGAGTTTGCCGGTATCGTGGGTTAAAAGGCGGGTTCCTACCTTAACCACGATCCGGCAGGGAGCGGGGATAGAAACTTTTTTGTTTTTAGCCACGGCGCAATTTCTCCGCTTGATTTGTTGCTGCGATCACCGATTTTAGAAGGCAGCTGCGAAACCCTGATTCTTCCAGCACGTGCATGGCTGCCGTGGTTGTCCCGGCCGGAGAAGTGACGGAATTCCTGAGTTCGGCCGGATGCTTCTTACTGTTCTCCTGAAGCATGCGGGCCGAACCGATTACATTTTGGATCACCATTTCAGAAGCAACATCACGGCGGAAGCCCACCGCCACCCCGGCATCAATCATGGTTTCAATGAATAAAAATACATAGGCCGGGCCGGTGCCGCTCAGTCCAGTTGCCGCATCCATCAAGTATTCCGGGATCCTGATGGTGATGCCCATGGATTTCAGCAATTCTTCAATATCATCCCGCTCTTCCGCGGTTACGTTGTCACCGGCGCTGATGGCGATTGTGCCTTCCCCGAGTAAGCACGGGGTGTTTGGCATCAACCGTATCACCTTGCTGAAAGAAGGCAAACAGCTTTCTATAAAATTTATAGTTATTCCGGCTGCAATAGAAGCAAATATCTGACCCTGCTGGACATAATCTTTAATCGAGTACAGCAGGCTTTCAATGTCCTGGGGTTTGACGGCAATAAAAATCTGCCGACACTGTGAGATCACTTCTTCAAGGCTTTCCGCCCCGTTTGCATTTAATTCAAGGGACAGTTCCTCAACTCTTTCCCGGTTCAGGTCATAAAGGTAAACCTGGGCCGGGTCAACACCTACTTTTTTTACAATACCTTTTGCCAGGGCCGAACCCATTGCTCCGCAGCCGATTAAGCCAATTTTTTCAATGTCCATGTTGATCTTTCCTCTCCTTTAAAAACTTATCACTTATTTTAACCAAATGGCTAAGTTAATGCAATAGCGGGCATATAGAAAAGTTTTCATGCCTTTTCAGGTACAAATTGCATAAGGTGTTCAAGATATTAGAGGGCCTCCAGGTAATATGCAGGCATACTGGTTGTTTAAGAGAGATAATACCCTTACTTTTGTTTTGGAAAAATTGCTTTGGGTTTTAAATAAACCTACTGTGTACAAATATATAAAAAGCCAGGTTCCAACAGGCCTTCCAGCTTACCGTCGGATTTCTTCGCTGTCCCCTCTACAGTCGGGATTCCACCACCGCCTCTGGATGGCTTTCCTCTAACCTCCGGGCAACTACTTTCATCCGTGCTGTGATTTCCGGTAATATCCCGGCCCGTAGGCCTTTCAATTACCAGTTCCTTCAGCGATCCGGCTTTAGGGATGGTCCTTCCGTGGATTCCGGTTTACCCTTCCTCCACTTCCGGTTTCCCTGCCGACCGGACCCGGCTCACTTTCCAGTCTCTCGGAACCTGGCATTATTATTATTGATCAATCCTGCCAGTTTGTCAATACCTTTTACAAGATTTTTATTTGTTTCTTTTGTCAGGCAAATATTTTCCTGATCTTGTCCAGAGCCCAGTCCAGCTCTTCGCGGGTGGCAACCAGCGGAGGCGTAAACCGGATCACATTATCGTGGGTTTCCTTGGAGAGGATCCCCAACTCCATAAGTTTTTCACAATAACTGCGTGCCTTGACTTTAAGTTCAATTCCCATCAGCAAACCTTTGCCCCTGACTTCGACTATCTGCGGATTATCGATCTTTTTCAGCTCTTCAACAAAATATTTTCCGCTATCCAGGGATTTCTCAACCAGGTTTTCTTCCTGCAGTACATCCATAGCGGATATGCCAACGGCACAGGCCAGGGGGTTGCCGCCAAAGGTGGAACCGTGGGAGCCGGGATCGAAAACAGCCATAATGCTGTCATCAGCAGCTATGGCTGAGATTGGCAGGACTCCGCCTCCCAGGGCTTTGCCGAGGATATAAATATCGGGTTTAACGTCTTCCCAGTCGCAGGCAAAAAGTTTTCCGGCCCGGCCAAACCCGGTTTGAATCTCATCGGCCATAAAGAGGATATTGTTTTCCCGGCAAACCCGGTAGGCTTCTTTCAGGAACCCTTCCGGGGGAATAATAATACCGCCTTCGCCCTGGATCGGCTCGATTAACAGGCCGGCTGTGTTGGGGGTAATCGCTTTTTTTAAGGCTTCGAGATTCCCGTATTCAATCAGCTTGAATCCCGGTGTAAAAGGTCCAAAGTCCTTGTTATAAGATTCATCAGAACTGAAGGATACGACGGTTATGGTTCGACCGTGGAAATTACCGTTGCAGACGATTACCTCTGCTTTGTTGCCGGGAATGTTTTTCTTGCGGTAAGCCCATCTGCGGACGGCTTTGAGAGCCGTTTCGACCGCTTCAGCACCGGTATTCATAGGTAGGATTTTTTCTTTTCCAGTCAGCCTGGCCAGTTTTTCGGTAAAGGGGCCCAGTTTGTCGTTATGAAAGGCCCTGGAGGTTACCGTAATCATGTCGGCCTGATCTTTTAAAGCCTTGATAATTTTAGGGTGGCAATGGCCAAAATTCATTGCTGAATAAGCGCTTAGCATATCCATGTAGCGGTTTCCTTCCGGATCTTCGACCCATACCCCTTCTGCCCGCGATAGGACTACCGGCAAAGGAAGATAATTACGGGCTCCATACTGTTCTGTGATACCAAGTATTTCTTTTGTGCTGGTAATTTTAATCACCCCGTTATTAATATTGCCGGAAAGCAACCGGTCATTAAAAGCCTGTGCATCCTGAGCTAACTTAATAGTCGTTTTATCTTATAGTTTCTTTTCCAGGCATGTGATTCGGCTCTGTCCAAATTTTACCCTCAAAATTCCTAAGAGAAACAGATTTCTCATCTCTATAGACTATGTTCTGTGGAGACATTGGACACTTCCCATAAGGAGTATCAAGGAGATATACCGGAACAGAGAAACCGCTTGTGAAGCCTTGTAATTTCTTAATGATATTGATTCCACTTTCAATCGGAGTCCGAAAATGATTAGTACCATGTAAAATTTGACACTGATAAAGGTAATAAGGTCGGACACGCATTTTAACAAGACCATGAACCAGTCTTTGATATATTTCAGGATCATCATTAACGCCTTTGAGAAGAACCGATTGGTTGCCAAGAGGAATACCAGCTTCAGATAACATTTCACAGGCTTTGCTGGCCTGTTCAGTCAACTCCTTAGGGTGATTAAACTGAACATTTACCCAAAGAGGGTGATATTTATTCAACATTGAACATAATTCGGGGGTTATCCTCTGCGGCATGGTACAAGGTGTGCGGGTACCTATTCTAACAATTTCAATATGCTCTATCTCCCGAAGTCTAGCAATAATTTCTTCTAACCAATCAGTTTCATTAAGAAAAGGATCACCTCCTGTTAAAAGTACGTCTCGTATCTCCGAGTTTTCCTTCAGCCACTCTATAGATTCTAAAATATTGTCTTTGGTAATATATGTCTCAGTCATGTTTACAAATTTCTTCCGAAAACAATGGCGGCAAAGCATCGCACATTGATTGCTTACTGTAAAGGCCAAACGATCAGGGTAAACACGCACCAATCCCTTAGTTGGTTGGTGTTCTTCTTCATGAAGAGGATCTTCAACACCAAATGGGTCAAAAAGCTCATTTTTGTTTGGTAAAGCTTGTTTTCTAATTGGGCATTCCTGATTGTTAGTTGACATAAGACTCGCATAATATGGGGTTGTTGACCAACTATATTTCTTAGATACTTCTTCTATATCCTTTTTTTCGTCATCAGTTAGGTTAATGTATTGCTCAAGTTCTTTTACTGTGGATATTCTGTTTTCCAACTGCCAATGCCAATCTTCAAAAGACATTAATAATCACCTCATTTTATATATTTAACTATTATTTTACAATTATTCGTAATTTTAGTATATCCACATACCTCTTGCAATTAGTAGTCTTTTAGTTAAAGTTTCGTCATAATTGACAAAACCCCTTCAATTCTATCACGTATTTTAATTAATTTCCCAAAAACACAGGCTCACTAAGATTTGTTCTCTATACATTCTTACTAAACACTGTTTCAAAATCACCATAAAAATACAGTAGCGTTGCATAAAAATAATCTCAAAATGTCAAGCAATGATATTTGAAGCATTCGCTAGAAATACTGATAAATATAGCAAAAATGACTAGATATTAAAGAAAATTTCCTTTATACTAGAGATACAGGGTAGTTCTTGCCCAAATCTCTTTATAAAGGAGAGCAAAAAAAATGCAAGGCAAGGATACCACGATATCCACATTTGATCAACTTTTTGCAGCAGTTACCAGTTTTATCCAGAACCCAAAGGGCCGGGAGGTTGATAAATACGTCAAAATATTTACCGCTTTCAAGTTCATCTTACTGATGAGCTTTGCCCAGCTGAACCAGTTAAAAAGCCTGCGTGAGATCAGCGAGCAACTAGATGAAGACCAACTAGCCGAAGCAATTGCTCTTTCTGAAATTAGCGCTTCCCAGATTTCTAGAAAGCAGCGCTCAGATTTACTTGAAACCATCAAAGCACTATTCTTTGATGTCATACACCAGGCCGGGATTAAACAGGACTTTAATCAAGTCAGGGAAAAGTTAGGAAAACTACATGTTATTGACTCTACCGTGATTAACCTTTGTTTAACCCAGTACCGCTGGGCCGATTTTAGAAAAACCAAAATATGTTGCTGCGGGGGGCAGGTTTGCTGATCTCTCCCGCCCCAGCTATTATATAATAGCTGTCGATTAAATGCACTATGCTGAAACGTTGCGTACAAAAAAATAAGCCGAAATCCGGCCTTGTTACCCAGCTGCAGCAATTAACCTGTATGACATTGGCCTCTACCTTTCGAAAATCGCCACTTCACACAACGGATGCCGCTGTAAAAGCGGCATCCGTTTAAACACTATGGCAGGGGAGACAGGACTTGAACCCGCAGCCTGCGGTTTTGGAGACCGCTGCTCTGCCAGTTGAGCTACTCCCCTTCACAGCTCATATTTTAGCCTATCTGAATGGTGTTGTCAACGCCGACGCCGTAATTTGGAAAATCTCGTTTTAACCCAATTCATGGGCGGTGCGGGCAATTATTTCGTTTTGAAGCTGCTCGCTGAGATTGTTGAAATAATCGCTGTAACCGGCCACCCTGACAATCAGGTTACGGTACTGTTCCGGGCTCTTTTGTGCTTCACACAGTGTGTCGGCATCGATCACGTTGAACTGGATGTGATGGCCGTCAAGTATAAAATAAGAACGGATCAGCTGAGTCAGGCTGTCCAGGCCCTTGTTACCCGCCAAAACCCGGGGAGTGAATTTCATGTTCAAG
The DNA here is from genome assembly GCA_003554615.1 of Syntrophomonadaceae bacterium. Classification (GTDB taxonomy): domain Bacteria; phylum Bacillota; class Dethiobacteria; order DTU022; family DTU022; genus B1SED10-74M. The sequence continues at coordinate 8,804 of PWGX01000052.1, read as the reverse complement.
AGGGTTCCGCCCATAAGCAGGTGGTCCATTTTTGAGGCCGACTTAATTACTGCAGTAGGCCCGTTAAGGTCGACGCCCTGGGCGGGAGAGATTCCTTCGGATAAAGGCATCCCGGCCGGCCGTCCATCGGGTGTCGCACCGATTACCGAGCCAAAGTAAACATGGCAGGTGGTGGGCAGCATATTGATCCGGTATGTGCCTCCACGGGCCGTCCTGCGCCCGTCCACGGTGCGGTGGAAACGTTTGAACACCTCCTGCATAATGGGATCGGCGTAGTCATCGTCATTGCCATAATGCGGGGTTTTACGGATTAAAAACTGCCTTTTGTCTTCCCCGTTTTGGAAGTTGCTGCTGAGCAGTTCAATTAATTCTTTCCAGGTAAAGTTTTTCTCTTCGAAAATATGTTTTTTTAGCGATGACAGGCTGTCGGTAATGGTGCCAATGCCCACGCCCTGGATATAGTTGGTATTGTAACGGGCCCCGCCGGCATTGTAGTCCCTGCCGTTGTCGATGCAGTCATCGATTATCAGGGACAGGAACGGGGCCGGCATTTGCTCGGCATACAGCTTTTCAATGACGTGATTACCGGCAATCTTGATGTCGATCAAGTAGCGAAGCTGTTTTTCAAAAACTTCGAGCAGCTGATTAAAGCTTTCAAACTGTTCCGGGTTCCCGGTATCAAGCCCCAGCATTTTTCCATCCGCCGGGTTTTTGCCGCCATTCAACGTTATTTCCAGGATTTTGACCAGGTTGAAATAACCGGTCAAAATATAGCTTTCCCTGCCGAAAGCACCGGTTTCCACGCAGCCGCTGATCCCACCGCAGCGGGCGTCGATTAGTGATTTACCCTGGGCCAGCAGCTCACTGATTACCGCTTCAACATTAAAGACTGAAGGCTGGCCCCAGCCTTTCCTGATCACTTCCCCCGCTTTTTTCAGAAACAGGTCGGGGCTTTTTTTGCTGACCTGGACGTTGGTGCTTGGCTGCAGCAGCCTCATCTCATCGATTACTTCCAGCAGCAGGTAAGTGACGTCGTTTACTCCATCGCTGCCATCCGGCCTGACCCCTCCCAGGTTGATGTTGGCAAAATCAGTATAGGTGCCGCTTTCCTGCAAGGTAATTCCTACCTTGGGCGGGGCAGGTTGGTTGTTAAATTTGATCCAGAAGCACTCCAGCAGCTCCCTGGCCCTTTCCCTGGTCAGGGAACCATCTTCCAGGCCCCGGTAATAGAACGGAGCCAGATGCTGGTCAAGGCGGCCCGGGCAGAAGGCGTCCCAGGTATTGAGTTCGGTAACCACACCCAGGTGCACAAACCAGTAATACTGCAGGGCTTCCCGGAAGTTGCGGGGCGAATGGGCCGGAACACGCTCACAAGCAGCAGCAATTTGCTGAAGCTCCTGTTTTCGCCGGGCATCTTTTTCGGCATCGGCCAGCTCCCTTGCCTTTTCGGCATGGCGCCCGGCAAAAGCAACCAGGGCATCGGCGCAAACGGACATTGCTTCCAGCTGTTCACTCTTGGAAACAGCTTCAGGATCGTTCGCAAAATCAAGCCCCGACAACACCTTCGCAATCTCTTTCTTCAGCCCAAACATCCCTTTTTTATAAATTTTATCACCTGCCACGGTGTGCCCCGGAGCGCGCTGTTCCATGAATTCAGTAAACAAACCGGCCTCGTAGCAGTCCAGCCACTCTCTGCTCATCCGGCTGAAAATCTTATCCCGCATCGAACGCCCCTGCCAGTAAGGAATGATGGTTTCTTCCTGGATTTTTTTAACATCGTCACCGACTTCGAAGGAAATAATCTTGCGATTATTGATAACATCCAGGTCATCAAGGGTGTGGCAGCACAGTTCGGGATAAGTGGGGGTAGCCTGCGGTCCGGTCCCCCTTTCCCCGACAATCAGTTCATCTTCATTAATGCAGATATTTTTGTTTTCCATCAGGTGTTTAAACGTAAGCGCCCTGAGCATTGGCGCAGGCACCTTACCTTCGTACCGACGATAAGCTTCTGTTACCAGTAGCGCCCTCTCGGCAGTGATCGCCGGTACGGTATTTTCGCTCTGCCGCCTTAATATTCTAACCCTTTCATTCATACCCCTGATCTCTTCACTCATCTCAATCATCCTCGCTGAGTATTTTAAGCCCCTGCGTTTTAAACCGGTCCTTAATCCGGTTAAGCTCTTCTGCGGCGGGAGTATCGATTGTTCCGGGGCGGTATTCCAGGTCCAGCCGGGTGTACTTGGCAGTTCCGAGATTATGATAAGGCATCAGTTCAAGCTCATCAAAGCCGCACTCTTTTAACAGCTCCGCTACGGCATCGATATTTTTGTCGTGATCGTTTATTGTTGGAATGACCGGCATCCGGACTTTGATCCAGGCTCCTTTTTCCACCAGTTTTTTCAGGTTGTCAATACCCAGGCGGTTTGACATCCCGGTAAACTTCCTGCTTTCCAGGTCGTCCGCCAGCTTGAGATCATATAGAAACAGGTCAGCGCGGTCGGCAATACGCTCCAGGACCGCCCAGGGAGCACAACCGGAAGTATCAATAACAGTATGAACTTCTTCTCGATTAAAAGCTTTAAGCGCCTCTTCCAGGAAATCGGGCTGCATAAGAGGCTCTCCGCCGGAAAAAGTAATCCCGCCCCCGGATTTGTCGAATATAAACCGGTCCTTTAATGCTTCTTTAACCAGCTCCTCCACCGTGTATTCTTTTCCCACCGCTTCCAGGGCCTCGGCAGGGCAAACACCGGCACATTTCAAACATCGGGCACAGAGATCACGGTTTATAACCGGCCCTGTTTCCCCGACCCTGATTGCCTCTTCCGGGCAGACTTCCATGCAAGCTGCGCAACCAAGGCAGCGTTCCGGTTGTCTCATGATATCAGCCTCCGGGCTAATGCTTTCCGGATTCTGACACCACCAGCAACTAAGGGGGCAGCCTTTGAAAAAGATGGTGGTCCTGATCCCGGGCCCGTCATGTAAAGAGTAGCGTTGTATATTGAAAATAAATCCCTTTTTCATCGATCGTCCTTATATTATTTTATGTTTCTTTGTTGAGTTTTTCATATATCGCCCTGGCAGTTTCTGTAACCGACAGTCCGCCCCGGCCGGTACAGCGCAGTTCCGGAGGGAGCATCCTGCCGCAGCTGTACATGGCCCCGATGGTTTCATCAAGGGGAATAACCCTGTCAAACCCGGCCAGGGCCATATCGGCACAGCCAACTGCATTAAGCCCGGCCATTATGTTTTTTCCCAGGCAGGGCACTTCCACTCTTTCAGCCACCGGATCGCAGACCATGCCCATCACATTCTGCAGGGCCATGGCCGCTGCATCAAATCCCTCTGCCACCGTACCGCCCGCCATTTGAACCAGTCCCGCGGCGGCCATACCGGAGGCGGATCCGCATTCGGCCTGACAGCCGCATTCTTCCGCGGCAAAAGTGCTGTTTCCGGCAATTAGGACTCCAACCAGACCGGCGGCTAGCAAACTTTTAACAATTTGATCGTTTTCAAGCTGTTTGTACCCGGCTACGGCAGTCAGAGTTCCGGGAAGAGTGCCGCATGACCCGGCCGTGGGGGCCGCTACAATCACCCCGAAGGCGCTTTTTGTTTCCATCACAGCGCTGGTATTGGCAATAATGGCGGCAGACAGCTCATCTCCGATCAGCCTGCTGCGGTGGTTGAATATTAGTTGTGATTGTGACCCCAGGATCCGATTGCTGTATTCGGTTCCGGCCAAACCTTCCCGCACCGACTGCTCCATAATCCGGGCCAGTTCACAGGCCATCTGCCACACCTCTGATTCGGATATCCCGCCTCGAATACTTTCGTAACGGAGAGCCAGCTCCCACATGGCCAGGTTATCCCGCTCTGCCAGGGTCACCGCTTCCCCGGCGCCCTCAAAGGGCACCCGGTAGTCTTTTTTTGAACGGACCGGAAGCACCGGCTCAAATTGGATGATTTTAAGCGGCGCGGTTTGATCTTTGATCGCTTTAACCTGGTTATCTTCTACTTTATGCCCGGTTTTAAGGTTGATTAGCTGTTGATCCCCGGCTTTTGAAGTAGTTATATAATCGTAACCGGGGACCAGCTTCGCTATGATCTGGCTGTATTTTTCCAGTAGGCCAGGATCCGGGTTCTTATAAAACAGCAGGGTTTCATCAAAACCGCCTCCAATCGTAACATCAAAGCCATTGATGTTTTGAACATCGATCATACCCCCGCCGGTGGAAAGACAAATCAGCTGCATTTCTTCTCCTTTATCTGAAGCGGCCCTGATCCGGTAAGTATTGGGATGATCGGCTGGAAAAGGAGTAATATTAAAAGAAATGTCCAGGTTTTTCTGCCGGGCCGTTTCCAGGGCAGTGCACAGTCCCGGATCGCTTAAATCCATTCCTAAAAGCCCACCGGCCAGGCCAATATCGGCCCCCTGCTCGTGATAAGTGGAGGACAGGGAACCGTCAGGGTCAAAATCGACACGGCAGCAGCGGCAGGGTCCGGACAGGCACTGTTTAACAATGCGGCCGATCCTGACCGATGCGGCAGTGTGAGAGCTTGATGATCCCCTCATCACCGGTCCGATAACGTCGTTGAAAATGCTTGGCGGTTGTTTTTCCATAATGCTATCCAATATTCTCCTTCTTTGGGGATTACATTTAAAGCAGGGATCCCTTTTCAAACCGGTAGTAAACCAAAACAAACAAGATCAGGAACATCAATAACAGCAACCAGATCCCCGTAGCCAACGTGCCCCACTCCCACCCGCTAATTACCAGGTCGCGGACCGGAGTAACTGCATAGGAAATCGGGTTGAAACGGGCAATAACCCGGATCCAATCCGGCATTACGGCGGTGGGAAATAGAGCGCTGCTGCTGAACACGAGCGGCAGGGTTAGGAAGTTGATAACTGAAAACAGGGTTTCAGGGGTCCTGATCGAAGCAGACAAAAACAGCGATATACAGCTCATGATCGCCGCGAACAGGCCGCAGATAAAAAGGGTGACCAGAATACCGGGCAAACCGGTGGCGAAAGTGATGCCCATTACGGCGGCCAGGATGGCGATCACCGAAGCCTGGAACATGGTCTGCAAAACCAGGGCTGATATTTTGCCCAGGGCAATGCTGTAGCGGGGAATGGGAGCGCTGAGGAGTTTAATTAGAAAACCCATTCTCCGGTCCCAGATAATCGATATTCCGCCAAAGACCCCGGTATAGAGAGAGGACATCATCATCACCCCGGGGACCATGAAAGCAAGGTAGTTGTCGACGCCAATCATTTCTGCGGTAACGGGGTTGTCGGTCAGCCTGGCCATCATACTGCCCATCAACACCAGCCAGATCACCGGCTGTACAACGGACATCAAGATCCGCATTTTCTGGCCCGTAAAACGCTTGATCTCTCTCCAAAATATATAATAGGCACCCTTTAAACCGATTGTCATTGCAGTCATTTCTTCACCTTGATTATCATTTGATCCGCCTTGACCGGTTATCTTCCGGTTGACAAAACCCACCGGCTAGCGGGTTTTCCTGAGGCGGCGCATACTGGAACGGACCCTATCCATCTCTTCCCGGGAAACACTTTCTTCACGGAGCTGCCTTCCGGTATGGTAGAGGAAAACATCATCCAGGGAAGGCATCTTCAGGGTAACTTTTTTCAAATTAAGCCTCAGTCCATCCAGGGCCTCAAAAAATAGCGGCAGGGACTCTTCGCTGTTGTCGGTTAAAAGCAGGTATTCGCCGTTCTTTTGGGTTATTTCCCTGACGAAATCTTGATTTTTTAACCTATTCATGGCCTGATCAATAGTTTCGGGCCGGGCCGATTGATTAAACTGGAATACAATCAGCCCTCCTCCCATCTGCTTCTTCAGGATCTCCGGGGCATCGATTGCTTTCAGGCTGCCCCGGTCGATGATGGCAACGCGCCGGCATAATAAATCCGCTTCGTCCATATAGTGGGTGGTAAGCAGGATGGTCATTTTTACCTCTTCGCGCAGCCGGTTGATATAGTGCCATATTTCATGCCTGGTCTGAATATCGAGGCCCAGGGTGGGTTCATCCAGGAACAGTATTTCCGGACGGTGGATCAAGCCGCAGGCAATATCGAGGCGCTTGCGCATCCCGCCCGAATAGGGATCAACCCGGTCCCGGGCCCTTTCCGTCAGGCCAACCAGTTCCAAAACTTCCTCGATCCTTTTGTGGCGAATCGAATGATCCATGTGATACAGCCCGGCCTGCAATCTCAGGTTATCCAGGCCGGTCAGTTCATCATCAATGGCCAGTTCCTGGGAAACATAACCCAGGTTCATCCTGACCCTGTTTTTATCTTTGGCCACATCGATGCCGTTAACCCTGGCCAGGCCTCCTGTAGGTGCAAGCAGGGTGGTTAAAACCATGATCAGGGTAGTCTTCCCGGCCCCGTTTGGACCCAGAAGCCCAAATATTTCCTGTTCCGGGACGGAAAAACTGACCCCGTCCAGGGCTTTTATCCCGCCCGGATAGATTACTGATAAATTGTCAACTTCAATCATCTTGCGGCTGTCCTCCAAATATAAGCACTCCCCGATGGTGTGAAAATCCCGATTATTTCTGTTTGAATCATAACATAAGAACGGTTATTATTTTACACTAATATCGGCTTATTTATGTATATTTTTCAAATTACGTTCCAATCTTTCACGGCCCACTTAGGGCACATTTACAGCGGCAAAAATAACCGGCTTTTAATAGGAGTTGTTCCTGTCAATCGCTGCCTTCTCCCTTGATTACAGCCAGGGGCAACAGCCTGGCCACCTTGCTGCTCATCCCAATTTCGGTAAAAGTATCAATAACCATTTCGATGTCTTTGTAGGCCTGGGGTGCTTCATCCAGGTAGGCCTTAAAATTGCGCCCGGAAACCAGGACTTCGGAAAGCCTTCCCTTTAATTCTTCGACAGATATTTCTTTTTTAGCCGCCCGTCGGGAAAGGGCCCTTCCGGCGCCGTGATTTACGGAATTATAAATTTTGCTTACCCCCGGTTCAGCCCTGACCACGTATGAAGCGGTTCCCATACTACCTGGAATCAGTACCGGATGCCCTGTTGAAAGGTACTGTTTTGGGTTGTCGGGATGCTTCGGCGGCAGGGCCCTGGCAGCGCCTTTGCGGTGGATAAGCATTGCTTTGCCGTTGATTTCTTCGAATCGTGCTGTATTGTGAGCAATATCGTACACCAGGCCCAGGTCAAACAGGCGATCATCTCCCCCCAAAACGGTGCTGAACGCTTTGCGGACGTCATCGGTTATCCACTGGCGGTTGCAAAAGGCAAAATTAATGGCGCAGGCCATTGCGGCCAGGTACCTTCTTCCCGTCCCTGAAGTTATGGGCACTGAAGCCAGGCCGGCAGAGGGCAGTTCTATTTTATGCCCGGCAGCCTTTTTTTTCATTGATGCGGTATAATCTGTGCAAATCTGATGCCCAAACCCCCGGCTGCCGGTGTGAATCAGGACAGTGAGCGTTCCTTCATGCAGGCCGTACACGTCTCCGGCATGGTGGTCAAAAACTGTATCCACGTAACCAAGCTCGATAAAATGATTGCCTCCCCCGATCGTTGAGAGCTGGAGCCCTCGCTTGCGGGCTTCCTTGCTTACGGATCCCAGGTCGGCACCGGAGATGCATCCTCCCTCTTCTATTGCGTCTACGTCTTCAGGCCTGCCGTAACCCTGGTCAATAAGAAAAGGGGCCCCATCATGGATCAGGGGATTAAAATGGGGACTGATAAAAGCTTCATGTTTGCTTTTCCGCCCCACTCCGCTGGGAACTCTCTTCTCAATGGCTTTAATCAGCTCCCGCAGGGTGGTTTTATCCAAACCGTCCGGATCAACGTTTGTTCGCAGCAGGCGAACCCCGCAGTTGATGTCCATCCCAACCGCCCCGGCGGAAACCAGCCCCAGTTCGGAGTCCATGGCCATGACTCCGCCGATGGGAAGGCCAAACCCGCTGTGAATATCGGGCATTCCGATCACGGGATCAACAACACCTTCCAGGGAAGCGGCATCCATCAGTTGCTGCAGGGATTGATCTTCGGTAAAAGCCTGGTAAAGCTGGCGATTTAGATAAACCAGGACATCGGCTTTCATGTTTCCGCGGCGCTTAATGCGGTAACAATTTTTTCCTGCCGGCTCCAGCAAAGACACCGTGCCACCTTCTCTCTTATAAAACTATTTAACTTTAAACAGCCAGCAGCACCGGCTTTTAAGGCGGGCACCGGTTACAAAGCCCGGCTCTACTCCCGAGCAGGCTGTTTATGAAATCCATCTAATTGGCCGGGATTTAAATTTTAAGCGGCATTTTTTCCAGGATATTTTTTAACTCGGGCAGTACATTTTCGTTGGTTAGTGGAAAATGAATCGGAGTAATAGATATATATCCATCTCTGACCGCCCGGGTATCGACATCCTCAGCTTCATCTTCATCATCAACCAGTTCTCCGGCCAGCCAGTAATAAACCCTGCCCCTGGGATCAATTCTTTTTTCAAAAGTGTTGCGATAGCGCCTGTTGCCCAGGCGGGTTGCCCGGATCCCCTTAATATTTTCTACGTCAGTGGGGATGTTTATATTAATCAAGGTTGATATCGGCAGGTCCGCCTCTAAGAGAAGCGGGAACAGCCGGCATATAAACTGTCCGGCAAAGTCAAAGCTATTGCTATCCCCATTTCCAGTCAGCGAAACGGCGATAGATGGAATACCCATAATCAAGCCCTCCACGGCCGCCGAAACAGTCCCTGAATAAAGCACATCGGTCCCCAGGTTGCTGCCCCGGTTAATG
>PWGX01000050.1 GCA_003554615.1 Syntrophomonadaceae bacterium | reverse complement strand
TTAAACTAAGGAAGGTGGAACCAGCGATGTCAAAATTTTTAAGAGTGAACATGAAAGATCAGTCGACTCACTTTGAGGATCCTCCATCCAGTTACCGGTTTATGGGCGGCAGGCGTCTTACTGCGCAGCTGGTATCTGATGAAGTGCCCCCGACATGCGAGCCCTTAGGGCGTAACAACAAGGTTATATTAGCGCCGGGTCTTCTTGGGGGAACAGCCGCGCCCTGTTCAGGCCGCCTCTCTATCGGAGGGAAAAGCCCTCTAACCGGCGGCATAAAAGAATCCAATTCCGGAGGTATGTTTGGGCAAAAGCTGGCCAGACTTGGCTACAAGGCTGTAATTATAGAGGAACAGCCTGAAAACGGCTGGTATGTGCTTAAGATTGACGGCCGGGGAGTTTCTTTGTTGAATGCAGATCACCTGCTTGGACTGGACAATTATGCTGCCTGTGAGAGCTTGCGTAAAGAGCATGGGGATAAAGTGGGCCTTGTAGTTATCGGCGAAGCGGGAGAAAAACAATACACGACAGCAACCTGCGCTATCGCCGACATTGACGGCATCCCGGCCAGGCAGGCCGCCCGCGGTGGTATGGGGGCGGTGATGGGCAGTAAAGGCATCAAGGCCGTTGTATTAGATGACAGTGAAGCTGTGGAGTTTGAATTTGCCGATGAAAAACTCTACCGCGAGTCCTGTCAAAAGTGGCGCAAAGAACTGATTGAAAAGAAAAAGGTTTTGACCGAATACGGCACTGCCAATCTGGTTATGACGACAGCAAATATCGGCTGCCTGGCCACCCGTAACTTCAGTTACGGCGACTTTGACAAAAAAGAAAGCATCTCGGGTGAGCGCCTGGCAGAGACGATCAAGGAGCGGGGAGGCGACCCGTCTCATAACTGCATGAGGGGCTGCCCCATTCGCTGCTCGAATGTCTATTATGATGCTAATGGTAATCATTTGACCTCCAGCCTGGAATTTGAAACCATTGCCCTTGTGGGCAGCAACCTGGAGATAGATGATCTAGATGTGATAGCAAAGATCGACCGTTTTTGTGACGGATACGGGATCGACACCATGGACCTGGGAGCGGCGATCGGTGTGGCCATGGAAGCGGGGCTGCTTGAATTCGGCGACGGCGAAGCAGCACTCGGCCTTATCGACGAGATTAAAAATGAGAGCATGTTAGGCAAAGTGCTGGTTCAAGGAGTGGCCGTAACCGGCCGGGTGCTGGGAGCCCGTAGGATCCCGGCGGTTAAAGGCCAGGGTTTGGCGGGCTATGATCCGCGCTCTTTGAAAGGGACCGGTGTTACTTATGCCACCTCGCCGATGGGAGCCGATCATACCGCCGGCAACTGCCTGCCCGGCCGTAAAGGCTACCGGCCCGAAACGCAGGAAGATCGGGATACCGGTGTGGCGGAAGGCCAGGTAGAATTATCAAAAGATCTGCAGGTACTCAGTACCATTTGCGATGCAGCCGGGTTGTGCTTTTTCGTCGGTACGGACACAGTTACCGCAGATTATGTAAAAACGCTGCTCAATGCGCGTTATGGCGAGAAGCTTACCGTCGAGGATATCTTGCAGATCGGCAAGGATACTATATTAACCGAGCTTGAATTTAACAGCAAAGCCGGGATTACCAGCGCCCAAAATGATTTGCCGGCCTTTTTCAGGGAAGAAAAGCTTCCCCCGAGAGACACCCGGTTCGATATCGACCCTTCCGAACTGATCGAGTTTTACGAGAACTGGCGCGAGTAACCTCAAAAAAATATTAGTTTATTGAGCCTGGGCATGCTAAATCTGTAGCAGGCTCAGGCTAATATTATTGTACTAAACTATTCGTAAGGTTTGAGGATGGATTTCTTGCTGGCTGTTTTAACACGAAGATAGAGATCTTGCTATTTTGTTTAATATCTTTGCCGGTAACGCAAATGGTTTGCTCAGCTTTTTCCTTGACATTGGTTTAGAATTTATGCTAATATTTAAAGCAACAATTCTCACTAAAATGGAAAACATTTTTAACTTCATTTACTTTAAAATATTAAGGGCAATCAAATTTGAGGGTAAAATCAATCATTTAAAGTTAAATAAGTATGTATCTAAAGTTTAGATTACCTAATATTCATGAATTGTCTTCGCCCTAACCATTTATAATTATGTACAGCAACGATAAAGGGGGTATTATATGCAGGATTTGATTAACCCTTTCTAGTTGATGATTGAATAATTTGAAAGTAGGAGGGAAAGCTACAGGTTGATGAGCCAAGATAATAATAACAACCTATCTGAAGAAGAACAATTAAGGATAGATAAACTTGCAGAAGAAAAATTGGCAGCAAAAGAGTCTGAAGAAGCGATCGGGCTAAAAAAACACCGGTCCTTTGATTCTAAAACTATTAGCTATATTGTTACTTTTCTATGTGTTTTATTTGCTTTAACATATATCTATTTTGCCTATTGGGGCTACCCCAACCCCCAGATTAGCCGCGGGGTCTACCTCGGGTTTGTTCTTGTCTTAGTTTTCCTGCTCTTTCCGGCAACAAATAAGTCACCAAAAAACAAACCCTCAATTCTCGACTGGATATTGGCTGCTGCATCCGTTTATTGCACAGCCTTTTTTGTCTACGTATATGAAGACCTTATGTTCCGCGGAGCTGATGTAGATACCTTTGAAATAACAGTAAGCGTGGTCGGCATACTGCTTTGCCTGGAAGCAACCCGCCGCGTGGTCGGTTATTTTATGCCGGTGATGGCGATTATTTTCCTGCTCTACGCCTATTTTGGCCCTTATGTTCCGGGGATGCTGGCCCACCGGGGGTATGAGTTTGCAAGGATCGTTTCCCAACAGTGGTTAACCATTTACGGCATATTTGGGGTCGTTACAGCTATTTTCGCTAACTTTGTATTTCTCTTTATTATCCTGGGTACCATTTTGGAGCGCTTTGGTGCAGCCAAATTCTTTATTGAGCTTCCTTATGCTCTGGTCGGCCGCTCCAGGGGCGGGCCGGCAAAAGCAGCGGTCCTGGTTAGCGGTTTTATTGGCTCAATCAGTGGCAGCGCCGTAGCCAACGTTTCAACCACGGGTACTTTTACCATTCCTTTAATGAAAAGATCAGGGTATAAGCCTTTTGTGGCAGCCGGAGTTGAGGCCGCCGCCTCAACCGGGGGGCAAATGGTACCTCCCATCATGGGCGCAGCAGCCTTTTTGATTGCCGAGTTTGCCGGTGTTCCCTATGCTACAGTGGTGCTGGTTTCTATCGGGCCGGCGATCTTGTATTTTGCCTCTGTTTTATGGATGGTGCACCTGGAAGCTGTCAAAGAAGGAATTTATGGGCTCAGGAAAGACCAGCTGCCAAATCTCAAAGAAACATTTCAAAAGGGTTGGTTTTATATAATCCCCTTTGCCATTATTTTCTGGCTCCTGTTCGAGGGTTATTCACCGGGGATGGCTGCCTTTTGGGCTATTGTGGCCATAGTTGGAATTGGAATGATCAACCCCAAGACGCGGATGGGCTTGTCCGGGTTTATTGATATGTTATCTATCGCCAGTAAGCGCTCTTTATTGATTGGTTCCATGGCCGGTACTATCGGCATCCTAATCGGTGTGGTTCAGCTTACCGGGCTCGGTCTTAGAGCCTCAGAATTCATTGTCGATTTGTCTGCGGGCATCCTGCCGCTGGCCATTATCATGGTCGGAGTAGCTTCCTACATCCTGGGTATGGGGTTAACGGTTACTTCATCTTATGTCATTCTGGCTATCCTGGCCGTACCCGCTTTGAGAGAGCTGGGCATTGCGGCGCTGGCAGCGCACTTAATTGTCTTCTGGTTTAGCCAGGACGCCAATGTTACTCCGCCGGTCTGCCTGGCGGCTTTTACCGGCGCGGGAATTGCCGGTGCGAACCCCATGCAGACAGGATGGCAGTCTTTCATGTTTGCCCGGGGCTTGTATGTGATGCCTTTTATGTTTGCTTATGTACCTGCTTTCATGCTTGAGGCACCTGTTTATGACATAATATTGAATTACCTGGCAGTCCTGGTCGGCCTGCTGGCTATGGGCATTTTTTTTAGAGGTTATTTTGTCGCCAGGATGTTCTGGTGGGAACGGATAGTGGCGGCTG
>PWGX01000031.1 GCA_003554615.1 Syntrophomonadaceae bacterium | reverse complement strand
TGTTTTCCCGGGAAAAGACTGAGTGGGGAGTAACAGAATTGAGCGATTCTTTAAATTTGAGCAAGACTGTAATTTACCGGATATTAAATACCCTGGAAAGCCATAACTACCTGTTTCAGAATCCGGACAATAATAAATATCGCCTGGGGAATAAATTTATCCAACTGGGAGAAATTGCCCGACACAATTTTGATATTGTCGACCTGGCAGAGAAGCATCTTTTCAGGCTGGCCAGCAGGGTTGAGGAAACAGTTTTGATGGATGTTCTGGATCCCAGGAATAATACCAGTGTCTGTGTGGAAAAAATTGAAAGCAGCAAGGAGATTAAATTTACCTGTAATTTAGGAGAACAGGTTCCCCTTTATGCCGGGGCTTATGGCAAGGCAATACTGGCCTGGCTCAAGCCTGAAAAAATTGATGAAGTGCTCATGGCGAACCTCAAACAGTATACTTCCAACACAAATACAGATCCTGATTCCCTGCGGGAAGAATTAGAGGAAATTAAAGAGTCAGGGTACGCAATTACCTACGGAGAATGGAATCCTGGAGGGATGTCAGTGGCTTCACCTGTGCTGGACCATCAAAAACAGGCAGTTGCTGCCGTAGGAATAAGCGGACCGGAGTTTAGAATGGCCGATAAGATAGATCATTATATCCAGCTCTGTCTTGAAACAGCAGAAAATATATCTCAAAATCTCAGATAAGCAGCATCTTAAGATAAACAGTATCTCAGAAAAGCAGCATCTTACAGATAATTAGATCTTCAGATAAAAAGAATATCAGATAATCAAAATCTCAGATGAGCAAATTCAGTAAGCCAACGTTAACTAAGGAGGAGAAAATGATTGAAGTAAACTATGAAGCTCAAATTACACCCCAGTTTAAGTTATGGACGGAGGATCAGTGCTATCGGGTCCATCAGGCAACTCTGGAAGTGCTCTCCAGAACCGGTGTTAGGGTTCTGGAGCAGGAAGCTCTCAAACTGCTCGGGGAAGCCGGCTGCATAATAAGAGATGATCTGGTGAGGATTCCTCCCGATCTGGTGCGCTGGGCAGTCGCTGCTGCTCCCGAGAGAATTGTGCTGTCCACCGCTGCTGGCAGGAGAACAATTTTCTTGCAGGAAAATTCAATCAGTTTCGGGCTGGGCAATGATCTTGCTTATTTCCACGATTCTTCCAGCAACAGGGTGAGAAAGGCCATCCTCAAAGACGTTGAGAGGGTATCAATTGTGGCCGATGCCCTGGATAACATTGATTTTATAGCATCTCTGGCTCTGGCCTCAGATGTTACAACCGAGCTTACCGATCTTTATCAGTTTAAAGCTCTCCGAACCTATTCAAGCAAACCAATCCTAGCCTCGGCGACCGAAGTTGATGTCCTGAGAGCGCTCTATGAAATGAGCCTGATCACTTCCGGAGGTCCGGAGGATTTTAGACGTAATCCCGAAATTGCCTTCTATGCTGAACCGATTTCCCCGCTGATCCATTCCCGCCGGGCTCTGGAAAAGCTTCTCTTCTGCGCCGATAAGGGCATACCCGTGACCTATGCCTCAGGAGTGATGGCAGGGGCCACCGGACCTACCTCCCTGGCAGGCTCTCTGGTTCAGGGCAATGCCGAATGCCTTTCCGGCCTGGTAATTCACCAGCTCAAAAAGAAGGGAGCCCCCTTTATCCTGGGAATCGCCGGGGGTCCGATGGACATGAAAACCACCAACTGCGTCTACGGCGGCCCCGAAGTGCCCCTGATCAATGCTGCTGTCGGCGAGCTGGGCCGATACTATCAGCTGCCCTCCTACGGCATGTCAGGCTGCAGCGATGCCTGTCAGCTGGATCTTCAGGCCGGCCTGGAAGCAGCCTTCAGCATAACTGCAGCTGCCTGGTCCGGCACCAACCTGATCCACGATAACGGCTATCTCGGCAGCGGCATGATCGGCAGCCTGGAATATCTCGTTATGACTGATGAAATAATTGATATGGTCAAACATTTTATGAGGGGTATCGAGGTCAATCAGGATAAGCTTTCCCTGGAGGTAATCGACGAGGTAGGACCGGGGGGACATTATCTCACCCATGAACATACCATCAAGTATTTTAAAGAGGAAACCTGGTATCCCAGATTCATGAACCGCCAGCCCTTTTACAGCTGGCTGCAGGAGGGCCGTCCGGAAATGAAAAAACACCTGGAAGAAGAAGTCCGCAGCCTGCTGGCGGAAGAAGCAGAAAGCAAGCTGACCTCTTCTCAAATCAAGGAGATGGAGAAAATTATTGCCAGCGAAGAAGAGCGGATTACCGGCCTTAAGGAAAGGAGGAGAGGTTAAATGCAGGTTAATTATCAGCAGTACCGGACGCCTCAATTTACGGTTTTAACCGAAGACCAGTGCAGAAAAATCCATTACAGTTCTCTGGAAGTGCTGGAAAGGACAGGAATCCAGGTTATTGATGAGCAGGCCCGAGCTATTTATCAGCAGGCAGGGGCCCTGGTTCGGGGAGATCAGGTTTATCTGCCTGCTTCCCTGGTCGAGGAAGCCCTGAGAACCGCTCCCGGCAGAATAACTCTCTCCGGCAGGGGCGAGAGGCAGCTCTTTCTCGAGGAGAACAGTGTATACTACGGTCTGGGCACCGACCTGCCTCAGTTTCAGGATTATCAAAGCGGGGAGTACCGGGAAACCCTGTATCAGGACATCGAAAATGTTGCTAAGGTAACGGATTATCTCCCCGGCATTGATTACGTCGCTTCTCTGGGGATTGCCAGCGATGTCAACCCCGAGCTGGCCGACCTCTATCATATCAAAGCCATGCTGGAGCATACCACCAAGCCGCTTTTGATGACAGCCAAGGATCGGGATAATCTTCAGGGCATGATTGATATAGCTGCAGCGGTCAGAGGAGGTTATGAGGAGCTCAGGCTCGACCCGGTTTTTCTGCTCTATACCGAACCGATAACCCCGCTAAAAAACAGCCCGGAAGCCCATCAGAAGCTGATGCTGGCAGCTGAGTATGAGATACCGGTCACCTATGCCGCAGGCATCAGCGCCGGGGCCACCGCTCCTGTCACCTTTGCCGGCACCCTGGTGATGGGTAATGCCGAATGCCTCGGGGGCCTGGTTCTCCATCAGCTGGTAAATCCAGGAGCCCCCTTTATGTACGGAATAGTAGCTGGAGTGATGGATATGAAAACGACCATCGCAGTTTACGGAGGCCCGGAGGTACCGCTCTACTTCTGCGCTGCCGGGGAATTGAGCCGATTTTATGGACTCCCCTCCTTTGGTCAGGCCGGCAATACCGATGCCGGCACAGTTGACCTTCAGGCTGCCATCGATGCTGCCTTTTCCATCCTGGTGGCCGCCCACAGCGGCACCAATCTGGTGCATGATGTGGGCTATATCGGCAACGGACTGGTCGGCAGTCTGGAGATGCTGGTCCTCTGTGATGAATGCATCGGCATGACAGAGCGCTTTATGCAGGGCATCGATCTCAGCGAGGAAGCCCTGGCAGTGGAGCTGATTGACGAAGTCGGTCCCGGAGGGAATTATCTCTCCACCGATCATACTCTGAAAAACTTTAAGAAGGAAACCTGGTACCCCAGATACTTAAATAGAAATTCCTACAAAGAATGGGAGAAAGGAGGGCAGAAGGAGGTCAAAGAGAAGATCAAGGCGGAGGTCAGAAAAATTCTCAAGGACCATCAGGCACCGGCTCTTGATAAGGCAGTTCAAAAGGAGATTGACGGGATCATCGCCAGTCATGAAGAGAAGTACAGCTAGAAGACTGCTGCAAAACTCCCTGATAGCCTCTTCAGGAGGTTGAAGAAGGGACTGGAAGTGAGGAGAGATAATCAAGAACGCACAGCAGAACTGATCAGCAGGAATGAACATCAGGATTGAACAGCTGGACAGCAGGAATGAACATCAGGATTGAACAGCTGAACTGCAGGACTTACAACCGTTACTGGAACAGGGCCCTGATACAGAACTGGAAATATAGGAGATATAAATGATAATTTTTATTGACTGCTTTTCAATCGCAATATGAGGAGGAAAAAAAGTGAAACTAACAAAATTATCAGTTACAGTTCTCTCGCTACTTTTAATTCTTTCTTTGATCTTCTTAACCTCTGCGGCAG
>PWGX01000055.1 GCA_003554615.1 Syntrophomonadaceae bacterium | reverse complement strand
GTAGCGGATTGCGGGTACAGGGCACCGCTACCTCCCCGTCTAGCACGGTCAAACTAAAAACTTGGCGGAGAGGGAGGGATTCGAACCCTCGAGACAGGGTTTTGCCCCATCTACTCGCTTTCCAGGCGAGCGCCTTCGACCAGCTCAGCCACCTCTCCGCGTAAAACTATCTATTCTTTTTAGGATCTTCAATTCGTATTATACAGTTTAAAAATCGCATTTTCAACTGGATGAAACAAGAATATCAACAATATTACAGGGCCGGCCAACCGCTATTCCTACAATCCCTTTAAAAGCTTAACCAGGTTTTCACCCAGCACTTTCCGCCGCTCCTCTCCCGTAAAAATACGCTTCACCTTCAAACACTCATCCACGGGATCGCCAAAGGGAAAATCACTGCCAAAAAGGATCCTATCCACACCATAACTGGCGGCAAAGTCCTCTATTTGACCTGGAGCGGCCAGGGCCGTGTCCACATAAACATTAGGATCATCAAACAGGCCCGTTTCTTTAAGCTTCATGTAGCCCCCGTTGAGGCCGCCAAAATGGGGAATTATGGTTACGGTCCTGCCATCAAACTTTTCAACCATCATCAGGGTCCGGGAAAATTCTTCTTCCAGGATCACCGGCATCCGGCGCTCACAGATATGTTCAATGACCTCTTCACACTCACTGGTCCCGTACAGATAATCCGGTTCATGGCCATGCCGGTGCCACTTAATACCGGAAAACTTTTCGCCCGGCTTTTTAAAATCGTTCCATACAAACCAAAAGATATAATGGTTTTTGGAATGAAGTGATTCCAGGTAGCGGTGAACCTTTCCCCGGCTCTCAGCATATTGTGGAGAATCGACAAAGCTCCGGTCAAAGCGATCATATATTTCTTCGACTGGTGAAAACAAAACCCCGCCTTCTATTCCTCCCGCTTCCCACAACGGCTGGATTCTTTCCAGAGGCAGGGTAAGCCCGCAGTGAACATGTGAGTCAAGGACCGGCATAATTTTAAAACCTCCACACAAAAAATGGCGGAGAGAGTGGGATTCGAACCCACGGTGCCTTGCGGCACACACGATTTCGAGTCGTGCGCCTTCAGCCAGACTCGGCCATCTCTCCACATCCATGGTCTATCTTATAACAGGGCTGGGGTGATTGTAAAGGTTGCCTTTACCCGCGCTTTACGATCATATAAAATTAATCCCGCCTCTGGCGGAAAAAATCTCTGAGCAAGGCAGCGCATTGATCCTGCATCACCCCGCCGCTGACTTTCAGGCGGTGATTTAACCTCGGGTCTCGGCCTATATTATAAAGGCTAATCACGGCGCCGGTTTTCGGGTCGGGGGCTCCGAATACCAGCCGCTGCAACCGGGCCAGCACAATCGCTCCCGCACACATCGGGCAGGGTTCGAGGGTAACATACATGGTGCACCCGCTGAGGCGCCAGCCGCCAAGATGTTTGCCGGCCTGCCTGGTAAGAAGGATCTCCGCATGGGCGGTGGCGTCGTTTAATTCCTCCCTGCGGTTGCGTTCAGCAGCCAAAATTTGATTGTCTTTCACGATGCCCGCCCCTATGGGCACTTCTCCGGCCATACCCGCTTCTTCAGCCTGTTTTAGCGCTTCAGCCATAAATTTTAGATCATCTGCCATACTTATAACCCCCGGTAATTAATTATATCACGCCCGGAAGAGTCCATTAAAAATGCCCCTAAGCGGGGCATCGTTAATCAAACAGCTTGCATATCACACCAATTGGCGATTACTTATCTTTCAAAGCGCAGTTCCCTAAACACGTCGCCAACAGCCGAATCAGGATGGCTAACCAGGTGAATGACAACGCCGTCCCAGGTATCGGTCATGACAATAGTATCCGGATCGCCTGCTGACAGCTCTGCTGTCCGTTCCCATTCGTCTTTACCGCGGTGGTGCAGTTCAAGGTAAGTAGTATCGTCGGAGGTGATCAGGCGGTATTCAGTCCTGAACCAGTAACCTTCCGAAGGCACAGCAATACTGACCATGTCGTTGGGCTGAAATTGGAAATAGATTTCTTCATCTGCCGCCGTTGTTCCCTTCCAGGAACCGAGGATGTCATCGCTTTCAACGGCTTCGGCAACCGGGGTGGCAGCATCGCCCAACAAAAACCAGTAACCTGCACCGGCTCCTACCAGCAATAAAATAACAGCAACTATAACCAGCGGAACCAGAAACTTTTTACTTTTCTTTTCCGAAGCCGGTTGATAGTGAACACCGGACGGAGCATCAGCCCTGCTCTGATCATCATAATATGAGGATGCAGCAGACGTTGATTTATCAGGTGCTTTAGGGGGAACATCATCTACCATAGATTCACAATATCTACATTTAATCGCCCTGGCCGGGATTTCTTCCAGGCAAAACGGGCATGTTTTCAAATCAGACATAGTAATACCTCCCGCTAATCGAATCGAGATATCAAATAACCCGGCGAAAAAGATTATGCCGGACTACGAATTATATTATAACACAAAAAAGCAACATTAAAACAACAACCACTGTCATCCGGCAGCCGGAAGCACAGCAGACAGCACGACCACACAGCGAACAGCGGACAGCACAGCGGACAGCACGACTATTGCTTTTGCCCATATCTTGAGTTATAATGCTCACACAAGCTCGTTGTTTAATGAACCGAAAACAGGTGAGCTTAATTTTGTCGAAAGGTCTTAACGAGGAGGAATCGTAATGCCAAAGATCAAGGCCCTGGCAATGATACTGTCAGTTTTGACTTTATCATTTTTAATGATCGGCTGCGAAATGATTTTTGACCGCGATGCAGAACCGGAAGAACCAGAAACAGCCGAAAATGGCGAACTGCCCGAATGGCTGCTTTCAGAACATAGAACCGCACGTGAAGAGGAAGAAGAACCCCTAAAACCTAAGGACCCCGAGGAAGAAGAGGCCGAAGAGGAAGAAGCAGCCGAACCTGAACCGGCAGAGGAAGCAGCCGAACCTGAACCGGCGGAAGAACAGGTGGCACAAGAAGGAACCGGCGATCAACATGCAGTGGAAGCAGAAACTGAAGAGGATGATCAAGCTGCAGCAGAAGAGGAACAAGAACCGGAACAAGTAACTGATCAAAGATGGATGAGAGGAACATACACCGGTGAATGGCTGGACGGAGGTCCTCATGGCGAGGGAACATTTAACCACCCTTCAGGGGGCCAACTGATTGGCAACTGGATCGAGGGACAGCCCCACGGTGAATTCACCCAAGTTGCTCCAGACGGAACTACAGATACAGTCTATTTTGATCGCGGCGAAATAGCAGAAGCAGAAGAACCAGTAACCGGGGATGAAACAAACTGGTGGGAACCCGGTACAGGAGAGGGCGATACCTTCTTCAGCAACTAAAAAAGCGGGTACTAATTTTATAAACCATATAAAGCCCCTCCATCCTAAATGGTGGGGCTTTTTGGTACGCCCGGCAGGATTTGAACCTGCGATGTACTATATAATTGGATTACTTAAACTTATCGACCGTTTAAAAAGTGCCGCTGATAAAGCGGCATAATCTTTTTTGAAATTGTATTGAGAAAATCACAAATTTAATCCCTAAGCAGGAATGAAAGCAGATGTATCGAAATAAGATGTTACGGAATTAATTATTTATGCTACGATATGGCACTATTAAAAGGATTGGTGTTATGGCTGACTCAAAAACAATAGCAAAACCGGCATTGGAAGTTAATAATTTATCAACCTGGTTTTATACAGACAAAGGGATCGTCAGGGCGGCTAATGATGTCAGTTTTACTATCAAAAAAGGCGAAACCCTGGGCCTGGTCGGAGAAAGCGGTTGCGGAAAAAGCGTTACTGCACGATCCATTCTTGGTTTGATCGAGCCGCCCGGAGAAATTGTAACAGGGGAGATTCTTTTAGATAACACCAACTTGCTGCAGGCTGAAACAAAAAAACTGGAAAAGTTAAGGGGCCGGGAGCTAGCCATGGTTTTTCAAGATCCCCTCTCTTCATTAAATCCGGTGTTAAGGATAGGCCTGCAAATGATTGAAACTATCCAAACTCACAAAAAAACCAGCAGAAGGGAAGCTGAACGGCAGGCCCTTTTACAGCTGGATCAAATCGGACTGCCCGATCCTGAACGAATAATGCGCAGTTATTCGTTCGAACTATCCGTGGGAATGTGCCAGCGGGTCATGCTGGCCATGGCCCTGCTCCTTGAACCTAAAGTCCTGATCGTTGATGAACCGACTACTGCCCTGGATACTACCGTCCAAACCCAAATTCTGGCAGAACTAAAACGGCTGCAGCGGGAAATGAATATGTCACTGCTGATGATAACTCACGATATGGGAGTAATTGCTCAGATGGCCGATACGGTAGCTGTAATGTACGCCGGTTCAATTACAGAAAAAGCACCGGTAAAAAAACTTTTTGACAACCCAGCTCACCCCTATACCCGGGCCCTGCTAAGCTCTATACCCCGTTTAGGCCAGAACAACCTTTCTCCTATTGAAGGGCAACCTCCTTCGCTGTTTAATCTTCCCCCAGGCTGTCCTTTTCTAAAGCGCTGCCCTGAGGTTTTCAGCAAATGTTTTGATTATATGCCTTCTTTAGGGGAAATATCTCCAGGGCATTTTTCAGCATGCCTCCTGGCAAATAACTTTGAACTGCCGGGGGTTTCCAGTCAGTGAGTTTACTCGAGGTTAAAGACCTGGTCAAACATTATACCAGGCGGAAATCCCTGACCAATAATTTAAAGCTGATCGTCCATGCCGTAGATGGAGTATCCTTTTCAATAGCCAAAGGAGAGGTATTGGGACTGGTCGGAGAAAGCGGCTGCGGAAAAAGCACCCTCGGTCGTTTAATAACCCGGCTTGAGGAAACAACAGGCGGGGAAATATACTTCCGGGAAGAAGAAATCAGCAGCCTCAGGGGCAGCAAATTACGCCTTATGCGCCGAAATTTCCAAATTATGTTCCAGGACACATCCTCATCCCTCAATCCCCGCTGGAAAATCAGTCCGATCATCGAGGAGCCAATGCTTAATTTCGGAATGGCGGAATCTTTCAGGCACAACAAATGCCTTGAACTTTTAGACCTGGTCGGATTGGATAAAAGTGATGCAGAAAAATATCCACATGAATTAAGCGGTGGGCAGCGTCAACGGGTTAATATCGCCAGGGCCCTGGCCCTTGAGCCGGCCCTGCTGGTATGTGATGAGCCTGTATCAAGCCTGGATGTATCAATCAGAGCCCAGGTTTTAAAACTGATGCAGAGATTACAGCAAAAGCTCCTCCTTTCTTACCTCTTTATTTCCCACGACCTTGCTGCTGTCAGTAATATTGCGGACAGGGTTGCAGTAATGTACCTGGGACAAATTGTAGAAATACTCCCTGCAGCAGGCCTGGAAAAAGCAGGCACTCATCCGTACACCAGGGTTTTGATTGAATCTGTACCGGTGCCGGATCCGCACCGGGCTGGAGCACTGCTCAGGCCTGCTGTGCGAGGTGAACCGCCCGATCCATCAAATCCCCCGCCCGGCTGCCGTTTTCACCCGCGCTGTCCCCGCGCGGAGGAGAGGTGCCGGATTGAAAAACCAGGATTAAGAAAATTTGAAAGCCAGCATTATGCTGCCTGCCATCTTTTGTAAAATACCCACCCTGAGGAGGCTATAAAAATGGAAGCGAAAAAGGTTTTGTTACTGGCAACATACGGAATGGAAATAGTTGAATGCGGCGGTGCACTGGCCAAGCATGCCCAAAACGGAGGCGGCGCTGACGCCGCTGTAGCCCTGTCCAGGCCCGAGAGCAAGGAGCAGATTAAAAATGCTGCCGCAGTCCTAAGTGTAAACGTTCGCTTTCTGGATTTTACAAGCGGGGACCTGAATCCAGATAAACCTTCAAAAGAAAAAATCGTTCGTGTGATCAGGGAAACCCGGCCTGGTATTATCATCACCCAGGATCCCGAACATTCATTTCTCGATCTTGACCCCGATCGCAGGACAGCCATGATATTGTACCTGGAAGCTATCAGCCTGGCCGCCAGGGACTGGCAGGTTAAAGAGTGCGGTGGTTTTCCTCCTCATTCCATTAACAGTATTTACTTTATGACCCCGGAAAAGCCAAACTGTGTGGTCAATATCGCAGATTATTTTTCATTGAAGGAAGAAGCCATGTCCGAGCTGACCAGCCAGCTTGCTTTCAGTGCTAAAGTCTTGAGTGGCAAAGTGACCCATGAGGCGCTGAAAGTCCTCCTTAAAGACTACGAAGATGTCAAGGATGACCCGGCTAAGCTGGGCAACGCACTGCATCGCGAAATGGACCGTGCTTATCACCTTTATCATGGCCTGCTCTGTCACACCGGTTTCGCGCTGGCCGAGCCTTACCGCAAGGCCGAGAGATTTGAACTTGAATACCTATTTTAAAGAGGAGGATTTATACTGGTGGGAAATATATTTGATGTAAAAAAGCACAGGAAAATGCAACTGTCTCATTTGACAATAATCCTGCTGTTTATCTTTTTAGCAGCAACAGCCTGTTCTCCGGCCGAGCAACCCCCGGAGGCAGATCCGGCTGATGATACTGAAGCTGACCGGCTAAATGAAAAAGAAGCAGTCAGCCTGAGCATGGCAATCCCAAGGGACGAAGGGCCGTTGAACCCTTACACCTATGTTACAGGCTATCCTGGTCACAACTTGATGCTGCTGATTTACGATACATTATTTCAGCTTGACGAAGATAATGTGCCGCAACCCTGGCTTGTTACCGACCACGAAATTGATCCGGACGGGCTTAACTGGAGCTTCACCCTGCACGACGGCATCACCTGGCATGACGGAGCACCACTGACTGCAGAAGATATTAAGTTTAGCTTTGAATATTACCGGGAACACAGCCACAGCCGGTGGACAAATGCAGTTTCAGCCATTGAAGAAGTTGTTATCGAAGAAGAACTGAACTTCACGATTACCTTGAGTGAACCGGTGCCTGCTTTTTTGAACAGCCCTTTAAGTGATGTTCCGATCATCCCGAAGCATATCTGGCAGGATGTTTCCGACCCGGACAGTTTTACAGATCACACCGGCAGCGGGCCGTTCCGGATTGCCGAATATGTTCCCGACCAGACTTATAAGCTGGAAGCAAACGCTGATTACTTTCTGAGTAAACCTGCAGTTGAAGAAATCGGTATGGTCATCATTGAAGACCAGACGGCTACATTTACCGCCCTGCGGATCGGTGATATTGATTTTGCCTCTCGCAGCTTACAGCCCGAACTGGTTGAAGATTTTTCCGGGGAAGATGAAACTGACATCATAACCGGGCCGGGCTTCACAAGCACCCTGCTGCAAATTAACAATGAACGCGAACCTTTTGATGACCCCCTGGTTCGTAAAGCCATTTCCATGGCTATTGACCTTGATGACCTGGTTGATACTGTAATGCTAGGCTACGGAACTGCCGGCAATCCCGGCTATATCCATCCCGATCTGCCGCATTATAATCCTGAAGTTGAACATGTTTATGACCCCGACGAAGCCGCTGCCCTGCTGGAAGAAGCAGGTTTTGGCGAAGCGTACGGGGATCTCGATTTTAAACTTTTAACTCATTCTAATAACCCGCTGCGGGTGCGCACTGCCGAAATGATTGCTGACAACCTTAATGCAGTAGGGATTACTGTCAGCGTTCAGGCCCTTGATTCAGCCACCCTGGACGATATGGTCTGGCCGGAATTTGACACTACCCAGGGACGCGACTACGATTTGTCAATCTGGGGCTGGTCAGCCCCGGTAATGATCGACCCGGATCGTTTGGGAGGTCTATTTCATTCCGACCTGGAAAACCACGGCACCCTTAACATCGGGGCATATGCCAATAGTGAAGTTGATACTCTGGTTGAAGAGCTCTCGGTTACGGCTGACCCGAAGCACCAGGAAGAAATATTTAACCAGCTTCAGGTATTACTTGCCGATTCGGTACCTTTTGTCACCCTTTATTATCCCGACGGCATCTATGCTTACCGTCCGGGCGCTTACGACAACTGGACCTATCAGAACGGGCAGGGTATTTTGAACAAGCTTTCTTTTGTAGATATGCCATAACTGATCAATTGAAAGGTGACATTAATGTTCCGATTTTGGGGGAAGAAGCTATTACAATACAGCCTGGTTCTTTTGATTACCCTGATCATCAATTTTTCACTGCCCCGGTTAATGCCCGGCTCACCTATGGAACTGCTGGCCGGTGAAGATGTGGGACGGTTAACCGCTGAAGAACGGCAGGAAGTAATGAGCCGGCACGGCCTTGATCAGCCTGTACATCAGCAGTTTATAATCTATCTGGGTCAACTGGGAGAAGGCGATCTTGGTTATTCATACCGGCAGAATCGGCCGGTTGCCACTATCATCTGGGAAAGGCTGCCCTGGACCCTGCTTTTAACCGGATCGGCCCTGGTTCTTTCCAGCATCATCGGGGTTATCTTCGGCACTATAGCCGCCTGGCGACGGGGCCGCTTCAGTGATGTCGGATCCATGTCACTATTTATTTTCCTCGATTCGATGCCATCATTCTGGCTGGGAATGATCCTGGTGGCCCTCTTTGGGGCCAGGCTGCGCTGGTTTCCGGTATTCGGAGCTAAAACGCCTTTTGCCGACTATACCGGTTGGGCCGGAGCGGTTGATGTACTGCATCACCTGACCCTGCCCCTGCTAACCTTAACCCTGGTCACCATTGCCGGTTTATTTTTGATCATCCGCTACTCCACGCTGGAAACTTTGGGCGAGCAGTATATTACCGTAGCCCGGGCCAAGGGGCTGCCTGAAAAATTGATTATATTCCGTCACGTGCTGCGCAACGCTATGCTGCCGGCCATTACTGTTTTCATGCTCAGCCTGGGTTACGTTGTTAGCGGAACCACGGTAATTGAAACAGTCTTTGCCTGGCCCGGGCTGGGCAGGTTAATGTTTGAAGCTGTTATGCAGCGTGATTACCCGGTGCTGCAGGCTACCTTTATGATTGTTACTGTTTGCGTGA
Source organism: Syntrophomonadaceae bacterium (assembly GCA_003554615.1). GTDB lineage: Bacteria > Bacillota > Dethiobacteria > DTU022 > DTU022 > B1SED10-74M. The sequence continues at coordinate 8,702 of PWGX01000055.1, read as the reverse complement.
TTTTAGCCAACTTTGCAGCTGATTTACTCTACCCTCTGGCCGATCCACGGATCAAGGCCGAAGGGAGGCATTGATCCGTGTCTCCCAAAAACATATTAAATGCTATTTTGAAAAACAAAACCGGCCGAATAGGCATCATCCTGTTGGCCATAATAATATTTACAGCCCTTTTTGCCCCCTGGGTGGCACCCTTTGATCCATACGAGCGGGTTGCACAACCTTTTCAGGAGCCTTCTTTGGAGCACCTGCTTGGAACAAACGATATCGGCCAGGATATATTAAGTGAAATGATCTGGGGTACCCGCATATCTCTTTCAATCGGAGTTATTGCTGCTGCAATTGCACTAATCCTGGGAACTGCAATCGGCATTTTAAGCGGGTATTACCGGCGCTGGCTCGATACTGTACTGATGCGCTTCGTAGATGTAGTATTGGTGATCCCTTTTTTACCGCTGATGATCCTCCTGGCCGCCTACCTGGGGCCGCAGCTTACTAATATCATTATAGTAATTGGCATCCTTACCTGGGCCGGCCCGGCCCGGATAATCCGATCGCAGGTTTTAAGCATCCGCGAACTGGGTTATGTCCAGGCGGCCCGCTCCCTGGGCGGAACCGACTTTAAGATCATGATCCGCCATATTATGCCCGGGGTAATGCCGATTGCCCTGGCCCAGTTTATCCGGGCAGTTTCGACTGTAATATTGATCGAATCTTCACTGGCCTTCCTTGGCCTGGGCGATCCCACTGCAAAAAGCTGGGGTACAGTTCTTTACTATGCCCAAACCAGGGGAGCATTTTTAACCGGAGCCTGGGTCTGGTGGATTCTGCCGCCGGGACTGTTAATCACTTTTACCGTTTTGGCTTTTGCTTTAACCGGTTACACCCTTGAAGAAATTCTTAACCCTCGCCTGCGCAGTGCCGGCCCACATCACCGGGTCTTTTTCGACAGTAAAGAATTAAAAAAAAGTAAGGGCTAATGTTATTGTAATATTTGTTTGATTAACAAATTAAATCGGACGGTCGGCAAAGATTACCGTCCGTCCACCGTTTTCATATGTCTTTACCCTAACCCGGTAGACTGGTTCAATGTTCTCCGGCCGCAGGACTTCCTGCTTTCCGGCTGCGAAGACAGCACCATCCTGGAGCAGTATCAGTTTGTGGCAGTACCTGGCAGCCAGGTTCAAATCGTGGACGGCAACAATGGAGGAGGGCCCTTCGTCGGTCATAGCCTCAATTATATCCATGACTTCGAGCTGATGCCTTAAATCAAGATTACTGGTGGGTTCATCAAGCAGAAGCAAATCCGGCTCCTGGGCAATCGCCCGGGCAATGATCACTTTCTGCCTTTCGCCACCGCTGATCGAGCCGATATCCCGCATAGCGATATCTTCCAGTTTAAGGATTTCGATAATTTCCGAGACTTTATCCAGATCCGCCTGTGACGGCTTCCAGTTTAAAAACGGCTTCCTGCCCATCAGGATAGCATCAAACACCTTAACCGGAAATCTGCTCTCTTCCTGCTGGGGCACATAACCGATTAGCCGGGCCAGTTCAACCATTGAAAAGTTCCCGATCTCTTTTCCATCAAGGAAAATGCAGCCGGCTCCGGGCTTTAAGATCCGATCAATACACTTCAAAAGGGTACTTTTCCCCGAGCCGTTTGGCCCGATTATCCCCAGGATTTCTCCAGCGCCCAGCTCCAGGGCGGCGTTTTTTAAAACCGGGCGGCTGTTATAGCTGAAGGTAAGGCCGTTTACTGTTATTTTCACCAGTAATTCCTCCCCCTGACAACAAGGTATATAAATAGAGGCGCACCCAGGAATGAGGTCAGGATGCCGACCGGCAGGACCACGGGAGCAATAACCGTCCTGGCCACGGTATCCGCCCCAAGCAGCAGCAGGCCTCCCGCTGCTGCGGAAAGGGGAATCAGGTATATTTCATTGCCGCCCGCCAGGCGCCTGACGATGTGCGGTATAACCAGGCCGACAAAGCCGATAATCCCGATAAAGGATACAATTACAGCCGTCAGCAGTGAGGAAGCCAGCATCCCGTAAAGCCTGACCCTGTCCACATTGACACCGAGGCTTTTTGCCGTTTCATCACCGGCTTTGAAGGTGTTATAGTTCCAGCTGTTAATAATAAAATAAACCACGGCAGGGACGGTTACTACCGAAATAACGCCAAGATCGCTCCAACCGGTTTTGCCGACATCTCCGAAAGTCCAGAATATAATCGCCGCGATCCTGACATGATCGGAAAAATATTGAATAAAAGTTGTACCGGCCGTAAACAGCGAACCGAGGGCAACCCCGGTCAGGATCATGGTCTCCGGCGCGGCTCCCCTCACCCGGGCCAGGACCAGGATAACCGCTGTCGCAGCAAGCGAGCTTATAAAAGCACAGATTGTTACAACATAGGGGTTATTGACAATTATTGAGGCTTCCGCGGCGCTTGAAGTCATTTCTCCCGCCCCGAGCACTCCAAGGGCAACGGCGGCGCCGAAAGCAGCTGCACTGGAAATGCCCAGGGTAAAAGGAGAGCCGAGGGGATTCCTGAGAATGCTCTGCATGGCCGCCCCGGCCACCGCAAGGCCGGCCCCTGCGGCAACCGCGGTTAAAATACGCGGTATGCGGATATTCCAGATCACATTGTAGGCGGTGGCATCCGTCTCGCCCAGGAGCAGGATGCCAGCCACTTCAGCTACGGGCAGGTTGTATGAGCCTACAGCAAGGGCATATAAGGCAGCAACAACCAGCAGGGCAAAAAAAACAAGGCCCAGCAATATTTTAAAAATAATACTTTTTCTATACTGCTTAAGGATGCTGAGTTCCGACATGGCTCAAATGTTTCTCTTTACCCTCCAGCTATTTATTCAACCGCCACCCGCTCATAGTTGCCTTGCATTTCGATCATATCTTCCAGGACAGTTTTTCCCAAAAACAGGGTATAGATTTGATCGGCTGTTTCGATAAAGTCGATATCGGCAAACTGCCCGGGGTAGATGACTGAACCTATATAGTAAGCATTTACCAGCACGGTCTCATGGTTGGTATTGGTCCATATTTTGGGGTGGATCCGATATATGTTATTATCCTGAACAGCGGAAAGTGTTTCGAATTCGGGGCTCTGCAGTTCCTCAAAGGCCTGGTCAAAACCGGTTGATTCAAGAAATATATAATCGGGATCCCAGCTCAGTAGAGCTTCACTGTCGATAAAAACATTCTCTTCGCCCACTTCAGCAGCTACATTTTTGGCATTGACAAAATCGAAAGCGGTATACATCGAGGATGTCGAGGTCAGCCCCATTGAACCGGCCCAGGCTTTACCGCCGACATAAACCGAAGGCTTTTCCTCTTCCGGAATAGAAGCGGTTCTTGCATCAAGGTCCTCGATTATGGCCTCAATACCGGAAACGAGGTCATCGGCCCGATCTTCCCGCCCGATGGCTTCACCAAGAATCCTGTAGGATTCAAAAACATTATCTTTATGGGCGGAAAAACTGACATAGGGCCTCAAGATCAGAAGCGGAACACCGACTTTATCGGCCAGGTCTTCATGCTCAAAAAAGTCAAATCCGTCAGCAGCCTGGGTGGCCATCATGAGTTCGGGTTCAACGACAATAAGCGTTTCCGCATCTTCCCCGCTCACAACGGGAATTTCGAATATTTCAGGAACCATGGCCATGTTCCAGGGCGATCGAAGCGGCTCCCGTTTCTCGCTTTCCCTGACCCCGGTTATCATTTCCGAAGCATCCAGATGAACCAAAAAACGGTGGGCGCATCCGCAGAGGGTGGAAACCCTGTTTACATCAACCGGAACCTGGACTTCCCGGCCGGCCATATCTGTAACAGTTATGTAACCATCGTCCGGTTCAGCTTCAGCCTGTTCGGTTTCATCCAATTCCACAGGGTCATCAGCGGTATCATCTGGAACCGGTTCGGCCTCGCAGCCGGCAAAAACCAGGCCGATAACCATAATGATCGTCAGGATCACAGTATACTTTACTTTCATCTGCTCTACCTCCATTTTTACATTTATTCAGGCCGGTTTATTTATTCGGGCACCCGTTTCCGGATCTACTCTTCGGCGGACACTCCAGGTTAACACAACAGTGTTACTTATTACTTCCTTTGTGTTACTGATTATAATGCTTTTTTCTACGCCGGTCAAATATATTAATCAGGATTGATTGATGTTAAAGTTAAATAGACCACGCATATATATGGCAATATCTTTGAAACTTACTGATTTTGTTGGCTTATATAAACATATCGATTAGTTATTCGTTGAGATGGGTCAGCCCTTTTATCGCTATTTAACACGCTAGCTGTACACTAAAAAGGCCTAGGGATGTTTGGTAATACCCAAGTCCTTTATGTCCTGGTGCGCCCGGCAGGATTTGAGCCTGCGACCTCCTGATTCGTAGAAGAGGATACCTGAACTTTTTATTGTTATACCCCAGCATTATTTCGTTTTATTACACATGGCAGGTAAAAATTTAGCGGACTATAAGCAGCCGGAGCCAGGTGAAACTGGCACCCGGCGGTTTCGCCGCACAATAGAACAGGGAAACCACAGTCGTGTTACGACACGATGAACGCGACTACCCGTCGGACAAAAAGGCTGCCCCTTTTGGGGCAGCCTTCCGGCTTTAGAGGGTGAATTTAACTATCAAGGCCGGATCGAGGACCCTGAAAGTGAAAGATTCGGCGATATACAGCCTGAGATTCTTACTGTCATGGTCCTGATAGCCGATCGAAAAATCGATACCCAGGTTTAATTCCAGGTCTTCGTGGTTATAGGGGAGCAGTAATGCGCCTTCCAGAGCGGAGGAAAACAGGATATCACCTTCGATTAATTCAGTGATCTGCTTGTATAAGGGGTATACCCCGGCTTCATGGTTGATCTGATGCCAAACTTTTTCCCCGGCAACCAGGGTGAGTGGAGGGTTGGCAAAGTTATTCTGGAGGGTGAGAACACCGTCTGTAACGGCATCCATTATTGAAGAACTGTCCTGCCCGAATTCAAGGGTCCTGTCGGCCGCCTGAGCGAGGCCTTCAATATTGCCTTTTTCATAACCATTGAAAATAGCGTTCTCCTCAAACAGTGCCGCTTTCCGGGCCGCGTCTTCCAGCGGCCCCAGATCTACGTCGCGGGCACCCCTGGTTAAATTGTCCATTTCCCAGCGGTTCAGGGTAAAGCCGGTCCTGGTTTCAACTAAAGGCTTGACCTTAAACAGGCCGGTAGAGACCTCACCTGAGACTTCCTCAAGAATTGTCAAACGGCCTTCTGAAACCACAGTATGGTTCAACCCCTTGGGGCCGTCTACATGTACGACTCTACGGGCGGTAAGAATGCTTTTCAATACCTCCGTTGCTCTTTCATCTATCCCATGCCATGCTTCTTCCGTTAAAGGCGCCAACTGGCGTTTCAAGAAATCCATAACAATACCTCCTGTTATTTTTTCATACTGCCCAAATTCAGGCTACCCGGGGTATCGGGGTTATTTGCATGGTGATCATTGCCCTCTTCCGAATGACCGATGGGGCCTTCTGTAAAAAGGTTTTTTCGCAGCTCTTCGTCCCAACCTGGCATGTTTCTTCTTAGCCATTCCAAAACCATGCAGACATGCTCAATCTCTTCGTCGCGGTTATGTTTCAGGATTTCTTTCAGGGCCTCATCATCAGAGACATCTATCCTTTGATGATACCAGATCACCGCTTCCACTTCTTCCCTGAGGCTGTGGAGAGCACGGACGAAGTTTTTTGCTTCAGTGCTAAGCTGATCTGTTGGTTCTATATAGTTTGACACTTGGCTACCTCCTTACGTAAGTGATTTATACTCTTATTAAAGTCTATAACAGTATCTTTTTCCGGTCAAGGTAAAAAATAGAAGATAGAGCCTATCCTCTCCCGCGTCCTAAAGGAAATAAAAGGCAGCAGTTACTTAAAATCCCGGGGCCTGCGTAAAAAAGCCGCCCTTGATGATACATTGCCGCATTTAATTGATACCGACATAGACAGCAGAGAGTTCCGCAAAAGCTGAAGCCGCTTGATTCAGAAGATCTACAGCAGAGACCCGCTGGTCTGTCCCAAATACAGCGGGAAGATGAAGGTGATTGCCCTAATCGATGATGTTGACGTGATAAAGAAGATCCTGTAACACCTTGACTTATGGGAAACGAGAAACCATGACCCGCCGCCCGGCAAGATCATGCTCAAATTTATTTCAGTTACCCATGAAGATTAGATAAACGAGAGATATGCAAGTAAGGGTAAAAAGAATTCGCCACTTAAATCATATTTGGAGGTAAGTATAAGCCGGAATGAGATAATAATTGCGAATAATGGCATTACTGGGTGTGTCCGATTCATTTCATCATTATCTTATGTTGATGGGCTGGTTATATTAGATAAAAAGCTGGAAGTAAAAGGGTTTGGAGTGGAAATTACGAGTGATATTGAATTAGATAATGTATATATTGCTGGTGATAGTTTAGCAACGACTGAACTACTAAAGCCTTTTGATGCAGAAGATTTCGGAACACGCCATAGATCCATGATGCGCTACTGTTCGAAATAGGAAGACAGCATTGGTTTTGTAATATCTCAAGATGGTGGTGTTCGCATTATCACTAAAGTAAACGATAAAGTAGTTGTGTGGGAAAATGTAACGATTGGTTTTACCCCGAGTTGAGGTTCAAAGGCTTTGGTCGATGGGGCCAGTATGCTAAAGCGAGCAATTAGGTCATGCCGGCACTACCCTTAAATACAAAGGTCTATTATTAGTGACATAAAACATAAAATGCTGTACAATGAACATCAGGTAATAGGCTTTATATTACCAAACTAAAACTTAACCGAAAAGGCAAACCTGTTGAAAGACAGGGGCGCAAAGCGAAGAGTCTAAGGTTCTTTATACAAAGAACTATGACAGGCTGGCTTCCGAAATAAGTTTTTTTATTTTGCTTTGTCCGTTTTTTTAAGAGGAACCAAGAGTGTTTATATCTTTTTTGAGGGTTTAACGCTTTATAAAAATTGTTCCAATGCTGTCTTTAAGATAGAATTACTATCATTTGCTTTTATCTGGCTGTAATTACTCTGGATAAAAGCAAATATTTTGTGTCAAAATCTATGGAAGGAAGTGGCAACATGATTAGACTTGGCAGCATGGATAAACTGAAAAAAATACTTGTTATTTTAATCATAATAGCCTTTAAGGTTTCCGTTATTGGGATAACAGCCGTAGGGGCTGAACCTTTACCAGAAGATATTGCGAATAGAGACCCGAAAGAGGTGTTTATTGAGATAGAAGCTGAGGCAGCTATTTTAATGGAAGCTTCTACAGGTAAAGTTTTATATGACAAAAATGCTTACGAAAGGTCTGCTCCGGCCAGTGTTACAAAAATTATGACACTCCTTCTGGCCCTGGAAGCTATCGATGAGGGTAAAATAAGGTGGGATGAGGAGTTAGTCGTCAGTAGAAACGCCGAGGGAATGGGGGGTTCCCAAATGACTCTGGAAGCTGGACAGGAAGTACCCATAGAAGACATTATAAAAGGGATATCCATCGTTTCTGCTAACGATGGTGCTGTAGCAATAGCAGAACGCTTATATGGGACAGAGCAAGCCTTTGTTCAAAATATGAATGAAAAAGCAGCCGAATTGGGAATGGCCAACAGTAATTTTCAAAATACTTCCGGCTGGCCGGATGAGAATCATTACATGAGCGCCAGGGATATTGCCGTCCTTTCAGCTTTTGCTATTGATACACAGCCAGGCATTTTGGATCTGGCATCCCAGAGAGAATTCACCTTTAGCGGAGTCACCCAGCCCAACTTTAACCCTCTGTTGGACAACTATGAAGGAGCCGACGGTCTGAAAACCGGTTGGACCAAGAGGGCAGGCGACTGCTTTGCAGGAACGGTTGAGCGGGATGGGTTGCGCCTAATTTCTGTAGTCCTGGGTTCTCCCACCGGCAGCGCGCGCAAGGCTGATACAGAAGCTCTAATGAATTATGGTTTCAATGAGTACAGCTTTGATACAGTTGCTTATCAAGGAGAGATAGCAGGTCAGGCTTCAGTGCCCAATGGAAAAGATACAGAAGTAGACCTGGTCGTAGCTGAAAACCTTGATGTATTGATGCCGGCCGATCAAGGTTATGATCTTAAAACAGAAGCAAACATAAAAAGAGTTTCAGCCCCTATCACTAAAGGAGATGTGCTGGGAGGAATAATCGTAACCAACACGAAAGGTGAAATTCTCAATAAAACGGACCTTGTAGCAGCTGCAGATGTGGAAAGGCAAAGTTTCATCCTCAATGCTTATAGGAGTATCAGAAGTCTTTCCGGTAGCTCCTTTGTAGTTGAACCAAATCACCTGAAAGTACACGCAGGTTTTTTACTTTGGGATCGTTTGATGATATTTCACTTTGGAAATCTGATTTAAAGTCAGCAATCAGGCGTTTACAAATGAGCAATAACAATATTCCACGCACTATTCGGAACCTAAAAAGGGTTCCGGGGTTGATAACCCCGGAACCCTTATTTTGCTGGTGCGCCCGGCAGGATTTGAACCTGCGGCCTCCTGATTCGTAGTCAGTTACTCTATCCGGGCTGAGCTACGGGCGCATGTGGCGGAGAGAGAGGGATTCGAACCCTCGAAGCGGGGTTTTACCCGCTTAATCGCTTAGCAGGCGACCGC
>PWGX01000008.1 GCA_003554615.1 Syntrophomonadaceae bacterium | reverse complement strand
CATAGATAGCCCAGGGATGTAAGCCCCAGTGGAAATATGAGTAGCGCATCGCCATGTGAACAGCGGCGGGAATGCCCGCTTCGCCATAAGGCGGCCACATGTAGTGCCAGATCGGCTCCGATACTCCCCAGAAGAGGAGGCCGATACCCATCCCGCAGCTAAACAGCATCGCAAACCAGGTAAAGTTACCGTACTCCGGTTCTTCGTCATCTTTACCCAGCTTAATCTCACCCACCGGGCTCAACAGCAGGTAGACAATCATAATCAGGAAAAGACTAGCCCCGAGGATGAAAGACCATCCCCACTGTTCCACCATGTAGTCAAAAACTGTTCCGGCTGCCTCACCAAAAGCATCCGGGGCGGCAATACCAAAAACCACGAATACAAGCATGATAATAAGGGCAATCCAAAACGTTCGCTTGGCATACATGCTTTTTTCTTGTTCCGTTTGTTTCTCAACCACTTAGGATACCTCCTTCAAAATAAGATTATCAGTGCGGGATAAAAGGTGAGTTTTCATGCTACATTTATCAACCCCCTAACTTGTTTTTTGGCATCTAAAAACGAACATTACATGAGGAAATTATTAATCTACTTTATAAATAAAGCAATATTCATGCCATACGTTAAAATTTACCCGAAAACTCAATCCTGCCCTTGTTATATGGAAAAAAAGAAACCGTGCTTATTATTGATAACGGTGTTCTTTCTCATAATTAGAAACACTGTGCGGCGATATACTGCAAAATGGATAGCAGTGACGGAAAACATGAAGAAAGATCAGCGTATTATCAAAATGATAATTTTTATCAAATTAAGAAGCGTCCACTTCAATATCTTTTAGCTTTCGATAGAGGGTAGCCCTGCTTATACCGAGGGCGCTGGCAGCTTTTTCTTTGCCCCGGGTGCTGTACCCGTATTTTTGCAGGGCAGCTTTAATGGCTTTTTGCTCCAGCGAGGAAATATCTTCAATCCCAATTGAGTCGCTTCTGCTGTAATACCTGGTTATTTTTTCGGGCAAACTGCTTTTGCTAATTTGAGTTCCGGACTCTATATTAATGGCATATTCGATAGCATTTTCCAATTCCCGGACATTGCCCGGCCAGGGGTAGGCAAGCAGGGCTTCACGGGCTTCTTCTTCAAACCCTTTAATCTTTTTATTAAGGCGCACCGAGTAATAATCGAGGAAGTGGTGCATTAAAAGAATGATATCGTCTTTACGATCCCGTAATCCGGGCAGGATAAAGGGGATAACGTTAATCCGGTAAAAAAGATCTTCACGGAATTTCCCTTCTTTAATCAATTCTTCCAGGTCCCTGTTGGTAGCGGCAATAATGCGCACATCGACATCACGAAATGAAACTCCACCGATCCGGGCTATGCTTTTATTCTCAATCACGTGCAGCAGTTTTACCTGAAAATCAAGAGGCATATCACCGATTTCATCAAGAAAAATTGTGCCGCCGTGAGCCATCTCGAATTTTCCGGGTTTGCCGCCTTTGCGGGCCCCGGTAAATGCTCCTTCTTCGTAGCCAAACAGTTCCGATTCAAGCAGCGTGGCGGGTATGGCCGCACAACTCACAGAAACAAAAGGGTTTTTCCGGCGAGGACTTTCCTCATGTATGGCGCGCGCAAAGATGCTCTTTCCGGTTCCGGTTTCGCCTCTAATTAAAACGGTCGAATCAGTGGCAGCAATCAACCTCATTTTTTCCTTGATTTCATTGATTTCCGCGCTGGCTCCGATAATACCGGAAAAAGTCGATTTTTTGTTTTCTTTCATAATCCGGGTGGCCATTTCCTCTACTTCTTCTTTCTTACGAAATGTCAAAACCGCCCCCGAAACCCTTCCGTCTTCATACATAGGGGTGACATTATAAAACAGGTATAAGGTTTTGTTTTCGGGACCGGTATAGCTCACTTCATTTACGTAATAAAGATCTTCTCCGGCGCTGTTATGCTTGCTGATGGCATCTTCTACTACAAAATCGGGGAAAAGGTCGTTAATATGACAGCCGTTTTCGCTGTTATACTCAAGATCCAGCATCTCTTCTGCAGCATGGTTCATATTAGTAATTATGCCCTGGTTATTAATGGCAATAACGCCCTCATAAATAGAGTTGATGACATCTTTAAACTGGTTCATCAGGCTGGTAACCTTGGATTCCATTCTTTTTTCATTGAGTGAAATCAAAATGATGTTGCCCAATTTACTCAGGAAATCCTGCATCTTTTCATAATGGTTAAGCAGTTTCCGGCGGTGCTGTTCGGTCAGAGCCAGCAGTGATATACTGCCAATTTTTTCATCCCCGTAGACGATGGGGCGCATTACAAAAGCAAGCACTTCGCATCTTTCCGAGTATTCACATTCCGCACAGCAAACTACATGGGACGTGTTCTCAACAAAAATAGATTCCTCGCTGGTAGAAGATACTATTTTATGGGTCATGCAGCCCTCGCCATATACGGTCCCCACCTCTTTTTCGAAGTAGCCGCTACCGGCAATAACTTCGAGGTTGCTGCTGATAATGCCGATTTCTATACCTACTACCCCTGCAAAAGCTCCTGTGACCTGCTGTAAAAAGCTTTGAATACTCTTTAATTCTTTCAAAAGAGACATGCCACCTTTATAGCTTTAAGTCACCGGTTCCCGGCTAAATATAGATAACCTCGTTGCCACAGTGCTTGAGGAACTTTTCAAAATCCTTGAATGAAAGATTAACCGTGGCCGTATTAACATTGGGGTGAAAATTGACATATTCCTTTTTCTGCAAAGCGCGGTCAATTACCAGGGCAACTGCTTTTTTCTCGTCATTTATAATACCGAAAGGTGAAACAGCCCCCGTCTCAAGTCCAAGGTGCTCCTGCAAGCGGCGCTCAGAAGCAAAACTAAGTTTGCCCGCAGCCAGTTTGGCGGAAAGGTCTTTCAAATCGGCCGATTTAGATTGCTCCAGGACTACCAGGAAATGGCGGTTTCCCTTGTTATTTCTTAAAAACAGGTTTTTTGAATGGGCTCCTTCGATATCTTTCCAGTATTGCTGCGCTTCTTCGACCGTGTAAACCGGAGGATGTTCATAACGGGTGTATTGAATGCCCAGCTGGTCCATGAGGTCATATATTTTTTGCTCATTTTCAGTAATCAATTTTATAATCCCCTTTCAGATATTTATTTGGTTGAAGTAGAGTGCAGTTTTATAAACCGGCACGAGTTAGCCTGGGCGGCATAGCAAAAAGAGGGAATCATGCCCCGGCCGGATCTGGATTTCCAGTTAGATCAGGGCCGAAATAGGCAAAATAAATAATAAATATGCACATAAATATAGGTAAACTTTATCACGGTTCACTTTTGATGTCAAATTAAGAATTATTCCAGTTACCGGCCATATCAGCTAATTCGAGGGATTCCAGGTAGTAAGACATAACTTCAACTTCATCGAGGTTATACTTCTCGGCAGCCAGGGAAAAAGCTTTATCCCACTGCCCCTGCTCATAAAGGAGCATCTGTTTTAAGCTTAAAGGGGCCCATGCCTATGAACCAGAACCCTCTTTTGGCCTTATCATTTACCGGCACCAGCCGCCCAAAGCCATGCCGGCGCCCTAGAAACCAGTTTCCGGTAAACCGTTCCCCAACCAGCGGTTTATAGGTGCCGTACCCGTGAGGGTAACCTTTCCACCACCGTCCCCGGTAGGTGCTTTCCCCGGGCCAGGTCCGGATGCCCCAGCCGAGGAACTTGCCGGCGGCAAATTCGCCCTCGTATGAACCTTTTCCATCCATTTCACAGTAACCGCGCCCATGCATCAGGCCCGATTCCCAGCTGCCGCGCCAGATTGATCGATCAGGCTTTTCAAGGCAGCCTTCACCATGATACAGCCCTTTTTTAAAAGATCCTTCGTAACGATCACCAGCGGTACTACGGTACAGGCCGGATCCTTCCATTAAATCATCCTGCCAGTAACCTTTATATTCAGAGCCATCCTTCCAGGTCATGATCCCGTAACCGTGTTTTTTGCCATTCTTGAACTCGCCCTTGTAGGCCGTTCCATCTTTATAGGCGACCTCGCCCCCGCCAGTGGGCCGGCCGCCGGCCAGCTCTCCACTGTATAGAGATCCATCGGGGAAAAAAAAGGTCCCTTCGTCCAGGAGCGCGCCCTGGTTAAAGGTTCCGACAAAACGAGACTGATCCTGGAAATACAAAGTCCCTTTTCCATGGGGCCGGTTATTTTTACATTCCCCGACATATTTTGTTCCATCGGGTAAAATACACCGGCCGGTTCCGGTATTTCTACCATGTTCATAAGTTCCTTTAAACCGGGTCCTATCCGGCAACAGGGCGGAGCCGCTGCCGTGGGGCAAGCCTTCCTGTAACCTGCCTTTGTATTCAGCGCCGTCCGGGAAAAAGTAACGGCCTTTATCGGTAAACTGCCCCTGCTTAAAGGTGCCTACGTATCTCGCCCCATCGGCAAAAGTATAGGTGCCCCGGCCGTGCATCCGGTTGTCTCTCCACTCGCCTTCATACCTGCGTCCGTCGGGCCAGATTTGGGTTCCTGTCCCCTCGCGGCGGTCTTCAACCCACTGCCCTTTATAGCTCTTGCCATTCGGCCATACCATCATGCCTTGACCGTGGCGGTAGGCCTGCCTCCATTCACCGGTATATTTTTTTCCATCGGGCCAGGTAAAAGTGCCATGCCTTTCATATAAGCCGTCTACAAATTCGCCTTCATATTTTTCACCGGTGGGCCAGTAATAAGTACCCAGCCCGTGCATTTGATCATTCTTCCACTCTCCGACATATTTACGCCAGTCGGCAAACAGATACGTACCCCGGCCGTGCATCTTATCTTCTTTCCAGTGGCCTTCGTACTTATCGCCATTGGACCAGACAAAAGTACCTTCGCCGTGGAAACGCCCGTTTTTCCATTCGCCGCTATACCTGCTCCCGTCCGGCCAGGTAACCGTGCCCCGGCCGTGCGGCTTATTATTTAATAATTCTCCCCGGTATTCTCCATTTCCGGCCAGTTTCATAATCTAGATCCAGCCTTTCCCAGAAGTATCTGGAACATATTTCTACAGATCAACGCATTATCCCTTCATGAGAAATATAAGACCCAACTAACCGGCGGTCGCATCGGGCAAGTCCTGATCTTTCTTCTTGCGCCGAGACAGGTAAACCATGAATATCCCCAGCTCGTACAATAACATCAGGGGAATGGCCATTAAGACCTGGGAAAATATATCGGGCGGGGTCAGAACCGAAGCAAAAATGATGATAATCAGCAGGGCAAACTTGCGGTTTTTTCGTAAATATGCAGTTGTCAGCAGACCTATACTGCCCAGAAACCAGAATAGCACCGGCATTTGAAATACCAGGCCAAAAGACAGCATAAAGGAAGTGGTAAAAGTTAAATAACGGGCAATGCTGAAGCTTGGAACCAGGTCGGCTCCGGAAAAGCCCACAAAAAAATTCAAAGCAAAGGGAAGAACCACAAAATAGGCGAATGAAAGCCCCATGGCAAAAAGGATGTACATAACCAGGGTTAACAGCACAGCAGACCGTTTAGTCTTTCCGACGGCAGTTATGGCAGTGGCCAGCAGCTGATAAAGAATCAAGGGCAGGGTTACAATTCCACTGGTAATAAATGCCAGGCGCAGATTGGCCAGGAGCGCTTCTGAGGGAGTCAAAAAGATGAGTTGAAGATCCAGACCCTCTGCATCGAGGCCTGCATATGCCATATCGGCGGGCATCAACAAAATATGCCTGATTTGATCGCTAAAAGTAAAGCTGATAATGGCAAAAAGAAAAACTGCCCCCGCAATGATCATCAAGCGTACACGCAGCTCTTCAAAAAGACGAATTAACCTTTCTCTTTCCATAATAGGGGTATATTACGCTTCCTCTCCGGGTAATTATTCAAAGTAAATATCTTCTTCGACGTCATCTTCGCTCTGAAGATAGCGCAAATAGTTCTGGGCTTCCCTGTAAATCCAGCTGTCCTCTGTTTCATCTTCCAGGATATCCTCGAGCATTGATTCGGCCGTGGCCTGGTCACCCAGGTATTCGCCAAGTAAAAAAGTATAGTATAAGCGTTCTTCATTATCGGCCGTGCCTTCTGTTACCCTCGTTTCGAGATAATTAAAAAGCCATCCAATTTCTTCCTGCTGCAGTTCTTCCATATTCCCGGTATCAAGCAGGGTAACAAAAGAAAGGTGGACCGCGGGATCAGGGTTTTCGCGGAGCAATTCCTGCAAAATAGTAATTTGATCAGATATCAGGTCTTCATCTTTCTCCAGTTCTTTATAAAAACCGATCAGCTCCAGCCGAAACCTGGGGTTCTCAGGTTCCATATCGGCCAGGGTTTCATAGATGGACAGCAGCCTTTCCTGGTATTCTTCCACCGCTTCATGATCATTGAAGTACATTTGCTTGATCAGGCTCAAATAGCGATAATTCTCGGCCAGCTCCTGGAGCACTGCAGGACTGGGATCATGTTCTTCCAGGTGCTCTTCCAGGCGTTCTACTTCACCTTCATAGTAGTCCAGGTAATCTTCGGGCTCAGGATCAGCCTGCTCCTGGGGGATGCCCGCGCCTTCTCCACCAAGGGTATGCCCGAGATACCCCCCTACTACGGATGCCACCATTCCAAAAGCCAGGAAAGCAGCTACGATAGCCGCCCAGCGTTGTCTTTTCAGGTCTTTTGGTCTTTCATTTTTCTTAGCCAAAATAAAAACCTCCGGATCAATTTTACAGGTTCTATTAAAAATAGTTCAGGCAATTATTGTGCTGCATGGCTAGTCCAGTTTGACCAGCAATCGCCCGCAGTTTTCACAATACACCATCGAGCTCGGATTGTAAAGATGACCCCGCTGGGCTGAAGAAATAAACACCCGACAACCGCCGCAGATCTCATCGACAACCCTGGCCAGGGCTTTGCCCTGGTATTTTTGGGCCAGGAGCAAATATTTTTCAAGGTATTTCTGATCAAGCTTTTCTGTTAGTTCATCTCTTTGGACCTGCAACCTTTCAACTTCCCGGTTATATTGATCCAGCTCATCTGCAAGCTGCTTTTCCTTAATTTCAAGATCTTCCCTGGCCCGGCTAATTTTTTCCCCGAGCTCGCCCAGCTCTTCTTCCAGGGACTCGATTAATTCCATTGAATTAATAATTTTTTCTTCCAGCTGTTTCTTGTTATCAGCCAAATTGTCCAGCCGTCGCTGCATTTGTTCAAGCTCTTTAACATTGCTGACTTTGCCGCCGTACATGTTGTCCTTTAGCTCATTGCTGGTTTCAACAATAGATTGTTCTTCAAATTCCATCTGTTTTAACTCTTTACGGGCTGACTTAAGCCGGTTTTCTTTTTCAGCATAATTATTTTCCAGGTTTTCCAGGTCTTCTTTTACCTCCTGCACCCCGCTCAACCCGGGAGCTTCTTCAATTTTTAATTGAAGGCCTTTAATGGAGAGGTCAAGTTCCTGTAATTCCCAAAGCAGCTTCAATTGCACCCTTATACACCCCTCTCGGTTAATGAAAAAGGTAGGTGTAAACCTACCTTTTTAAAAAGTTATTTCCAGCCCGGGGAAACCGAAGTTTGCAGGTTAACTCCGGTTTCGTACCGATCAGCTTTCAAACGTTCCTCCAGGTATTTGTGGAGGTACACCACTCCCGGCCACTCGGTTGCATCATGGCCGGCATCAACCAGGGCCAGGTCGTAAGCCTGGGCCAGTTTTAAATCATGGTACCGGAAATCACCTGAGATGAGGAGTTCTGCCCCCTGCCGGACCACCGGCTCAATCAAAGACCCTCCACTGCCTCCACATAATGCCACCCGGTTGAAGCTGCTTTTACCGGCATCCCAGCTGCGCAGGGATTCCGCCTTTAATGTAACCCGGCACTTATCTAGAATGAATTCCATTGAAATCGGTGTTTCCAGTTCAAACTGCAGGCCAAGGCCTATGCTTCCGCCCTCCAGGGCCAGCGGGTAAAGATCATAGGCAACCTCTTCATAAGGATGAGCTTCAATCAAGGCCTTAATTACTTCCTTTTTCCTGGTCGCCGGAAGAATAGTTTCCATGCGCATTTCCTCAACTTTTTCGAGCCTGTCCCGGCTGCCGATATAGGGATCGGTGCCCTCGCCGGGCATAAACGTTCCTGTTCCCGGCACTTGAAAAGTACAGTGGCTGTAATTGCCTATCTGGCCGGCCCCCGCCCTGGATAGAGCGCCGCGAATATTGTCTTCATGGCCGGCCGGTATAAATACCACCAGTTTTAAAAGCTGTTCACTGCCGGTCACCTCTACCACCCGGCCCTGTTCGGCCGGAAGGCCCAGCGCCTCTGCCAGGCGGTAGTTAACACCGCGGGGAGCAATATCATAATTGGTATGAGCGCTGAATATGCACATGCCTTTTCTCAGTGCTTCCGCAGCCAGGTGTCCGGATGGATTGCTTTCATCCAGGGAAACAATCTTATTGTAAAACAGGGGGTGGTGGGTTACCAGCATATCAGCTTCAGCCTCTGCGGCTTCCCGGATAGCATCGAAGCCCGGATCAAGGGCGACCAGTATTTTTTTGACCTCCGCTTCAGGATGGCCGAGCTGGAGCCCGACCGGATCGCCGGACATGGCAATCGTGGAAGGCGCAAGTTCTTCCATGTAAGCGGCTACCGTTTTAACTTTAGCCAGCATTTTTACACCCCTTATCGACAATGCTAGAGGAGTCTTTGCAGTTATCACCGCCGGTTAATCCCGGCGCTTACCGCCATCGTAACATTCAGCTTCGACTTTTTTCCAGAATTCTTCAATTAATTTCTTACAGATCGGGCCGGGAACCGTATCACTAACCGGGCGCCCGTTAATTTTCGCCACCGGGGCTATCTCCATGCCTGTAGATGTAGTCCACACCTCCGCTGCATTTTCCAAATCTTCGAGTTTAAAGGCCGCTTCAGATACTGTAACATCAAGTTTCTTTAAAATATCAAGCGCTATCATCCTGGTGATCCCGGATAAAATCAGCTTTGATTCCGGATGGGTCCGGACCACGCCATCTATAACTGCAAAAATATTGGTCCGGGTGCCTTCGGTGACTATCCCGCCGGAGCGATAAAATATTGCTTCTTCCGCTCCGGCTTCAGCAGCTTTATGCCGGGCTAAAACGTTTGGTAAAAGGTTGACCGACTTGATATAGCAATTCATCCATCTTTCGTCAGGCAGGGTTATACATGAAGATGGTTTGATATCTTCTATGGAGGCCGGAGAGGTAAATTCCCTCACATACATCACCATGGAGGGCCTGGTGCCCTCAGGTAAAAGGTGATCTCTCTTTGCACTGCCCCTGGTCAACTGCATATATAAATAACCGCCCCTGCATTCGCTTTTCTCGATCAAACCGTTAATTTCTGTTTCAATTTCTTCCATCGAATAGGGAATCTCAATATCAATGGCATTGGCGCTGTTTTGCAGTCTTTGCAGGTGAGGGTGCAGGTAAAACGGTTTCTCATTGTAAATCTTAATCACTTCATAAACCCCGTCCCCGAATAGGTACCCCCTGTCTTCCAGGGGAACTTGGCCTTCGGAGATATCACACACATAACCGTCGATCCAGGCCAGGCATTTCAAACCTCATCAGCTCCAATCTTATGGGTAGTTTCTTGCTTAAAGTTAGCATAATTACCGGAAAGTGTCTACCGACGGGCACTTATTGCAGCCTGGTGCGGCCCTTCTTTCTTCTCCTGTACAGGTAGCATCCTCCCAGGGCCAGGGTCAGGAAAAATACCAGCGGCCACATGATCAGCGGTATCGTCCACACCGGGTTAATCCTGCCGGCAGGGGCAGCATAATAGGGTTCGATTTCAGGCAGGCCCGAATCTCCCACCGGCTGATCGGCGGCATATTCCACCACAGCCTGCCATACTTTAAGTTCCTCATCATTGATATGAACGATCAGTTTCTCAATATCTTCAACTGCGACAGGGGTGCCGTCCCGGTCTTTTAAAACCACGTCCAGCCGGGGAATCATTTCGCCGACCATCGGCAGGAAAGAAGCGATATAGGCATCCGTAACCAGGCAGTACAGTTCTTCGTCTCCTTTTTCAATCGGAACATAAGGGCCTTCTCCCGGCACCTGCCGGCCTTCTCCCGTATATTTTTCGGCGTTGACAACCGCCCTGGTCGTGGGAACCGGGAGGTTTAAAAAAGGCACCGTGAATAAAACAGCGTTATGGGGGTTATAATCATAGCGCAATCCGGAAAACTGGAGGAAATATGTATTGCCCATTACTTCTTCCATCAAAACAGCTACCTCGAGAATGCGCCTTATTTCATCTCCCGTCAGGTAAGCGGCAATAAGAGGGTAACCAGCATGACCATCTTCTCCCATCCCCAACCCCACCAGCTCAACCAGATCGTAGAAAGATATTTTGCCGTAAGAATGGGGCATGGCGCCCGGTATAATACTGCCCCTGATTACACCGTTGGCCTGAACGGCAAAATCAGGATCGTGGCCGGTTTTCTCAGCGGTCACCAGGCGCATCGCATCGGCAACAAAATTCCCCATCGGTGTTTCCTGCAGCGGGGGGTAATCCGGAAGTTTAAATTCGGAAAAAGCAACCGGATCCAGTATATGCTGGAAGCGCCCCTGCGTTTTTTCCTCGATATATTCGTTTAATATGTCCGTATAGGCCCCGATCGCTTCATCAATGCCGGGATGAAGAGGGATCGAGTGATCCAGTTTTTTTAGGAAAGGGGCTTGATCAGGATCGTTACGAATGCTTACCGTGCCGGAAGACAGGTCAAGGGTCAGTTCGAGATGCCCCACATACTCCAGGTGCGCGCCGGCCTGGACAATGATCGTATCATTTACAATAACCGGTTCTTCCAGGGCGGTGTGGCAGTGCCCGCCAACTATAACATCGATCCCTGCAACATCGGCAGCCAGGCCCCGATCTTCCTCCACCCCGGAATGGGTAAGAGCAATGATCAGGTCAGCTCCCTGCTGTTCAAGTGTTTCCACCATCCGGCGGGCTGCTTGGTGCTGATCGGAAAATTCAACCGGTTCGTTGGCCGTGGTGACTGCAACGGCGTCTTTGCCCATTAATCCAAACAATCCCACCTTCAGGCCGTTGTCAAGGGAGATAAGGTGGTTTTCCCGGTATAACTGTTCCCGGGCCAGGGGGTGATCGGGGGGCGCCAGGGTATTTGAAGCCAGGACTGCTGTTTCCTGGTGGGCTTCCGGGTACCCGGCCTCTTTAAGATATTTAGCTAAAACACCAGGACCGTAATCGTACTCATGGTTGCCGATTATCACCGCATCATAACCGATCTTTTGTTTTATACTTAATTCAGGTGCATAGCCCAGGGGAGCCAGCCAGCTGTAGGCTGTCCCTCCTATAAAATCGCCGCCGGAAAACAATAACACAGGTTCTCCTGCAGCCTCTTTTTTCTGCCTGACCTCCTCAACAACTGCTGCCAGGCGGGCATATCCGCCAACAGCAGGGTTTTCCCTGTAAGGGTGAAAATCGACGGCCGGGGAATGGGGGATCAAGGCACCGTGTTCATCATTGGTGTAAAGGATGGTCAGGCTTAATTCGTTCCCATGATCAGGCAGATCGTTATTTGAAGCTCGAGCACCGGAAGCAGGAATCAAAGCAAATAAACTAGTGGTTAATATTAAGGAGAAAGCTAAAATAATTAATCGGTTCAAACCGGCTGTATACCCTGACACTAAAACACCCCATCCCATACCGATAAAACCGGACTTTTATGATCTAATCTTATCATATCCGGGCTCTCATTAGAATATTTCCGGGGAAATTAAAACAACTGACAATGCCGGGAAGGAAGGGAGTAATTTTTATTGCATATATCAAATATTGATACAGGCAAATATTTTTCACCTTATTTTTAGATCCTAAGGGGTTACCTGGTTTTATTTCTTGTAGAGAACCGATTTGTCAAATGTAACTTGATTTTGGCAAATATGATCTACCGGTGCCGGGCAGTCGGGCAGTAGATCATATTGATGGGACAACTCCAGGCGTGGGGAGCGAAAAACCAGCCGTACCGATGGGCTGTGCCCCTGGTGTCAAGCGTAAATTTAAGTATTCCTATTTTATAACCGGGATTTTAAAAAAGCTGGACGGAAAGCCTGGCAGCTCCAGGTCAAAACAACCTTACCTTTTTTCATCCATTTTTCATCCATTAGAATTCCATAAAGACCCTGGATTCGGTTTGCCACTTCAAAGGCCCGTTCAGTAGGTATTTCGTGGACTACTTCATTGTTTCTAATATCAACAACTTCTACCTGCCACAGCTTTGAATCTTTTTTAGCCCTGAACCGCAGTGTAGATCCGTCTTTTTCAGCATTGTTCAGGCTTGAAATCCGCACAATACAATCAATTTAACTGTTTAAAAACACCTGCCGGCAATCCTGCTTAAACAGCGCCTGCCGATTTGGCTTGTACTAAAAAGAAACATTAAACCGGAAACAATAAAAGAGAACCCTGTAAGCAGCAGATGAAATAGTTGTTGTAATTACTACCTGAACCTCATCCCATTTCTGATGCTTATGCCATAATTAAAGTCCTGAACAATAATGAACTTCAACCTCCGATTAAACCAGAATAAATTACCTTCTATAGTTCAACATAAGTGTCCTTCAAGTAAATACCTAATTCTTCCAGTTCTTTTAGCACAGGCCGATACAATTCCCTGTCTACAGGAATTTGCACTCCCGGCTTGCCGTATTTCCCCCTGACAATAATTTTGGCGGCAATCGCCACCGGAAGTCCGGTAGTCCTGGCCATTGCCGAATCGCCGTCCGGTTCTCCGTATTCAACCAGGGTCGATGTAATTCGCCCCGCTTTTCCGCCCGGTTGAAGAACATCAAATTCATGGACCATAACCACCAGGTCTCTTTCCCCTTTACCATAGCTGAGTTTTTTTAATAAAAGATCTGACAAAATTTCTTTTGCTGCAGCCTGTTCAAACGGTAGAGGCTCATTGTTAAAAAACCCAAGCCACTCAATATTTTTAATCACCACTGAATACTCCCGGACCCCCAGGTATTCAGCCAGGGCCCTGGCAATATTTTCATTGCTTGACAAACCAATCCGCTTACAAATATATTCCTTATAAGTCATATTCCCGACGTCTTCAACACGGGTGTCAAACATTCCAACTTCATATAGACAGGCTATGGTTTCACACCAGCCGGGATAGCGAAAAGTGCCCCGGTAAATCGTGTCAACTTCCGGTATACCGTATATATCAATATAAAAAATAGCATCGCTGTTAGGATATTCTTCAAACCAACCGCATCCCGCC
Organism: Syntrophomonadaceae bacterium; assembly: GCA_003554615.1. Lineage (GTDB taxonomy): Bacteria > Bacillota > Dethiobacteria > DTU022 > DTU022 > B1SED10-74M. The sequence continues at coordinate 43,582 of PWGX01000008.1, read as the reverse complement.
ACATTTTTAAAAGAATAGTGTTTCATTAATTCACTGCCGGAGATATTTATTTCTTTCCCTTGCTTCTGGAAACGAGCCGGGCAGGTGCAGGCTTCGATAGCCTCTTCTGGAGACCAGGAAAACTTGTACCTCACCGGCTCATTTGCCGCATCCGGAGCGGGAAGCCCCCCGCACCATGAACTAAATTTTTTTACTGCTCCGCCTTTTTCCTTAATTTCATCAATTACTTTTACGGCTGACATGTGATCAATTCCCGGATCCAAGCCAATTTCACCAAGAACAGTAATCCCGGCTTCCTTTGCTTTTTGATCCAGATCTTTTATTTCGGGCGATAAAAAATTAGGGAAAACAAGAGATGTCTTATGCTCAATACACTTATTAATCACCTGCAGATCTAAAAAGCGAGGCAGCAGGCTCACCACCAGATCTGCCTCATCTATTAAGTTGTCGGCATCCTGCAGGTCCAAAGAAACCGCTTCGCCACCGGGATGATTGGCAATAATCTTTTGGGCGTTTTCAATTACCTTATCTACTACTACCACTTGTAAATCAGGATCTTTGAGCATGTGTCGAACACACGGGGCTGCTATTCTGCCGGCTCCGAATACAACTACCTTTTTCATGACACCTTTCCTCCTTGACCAACTATCTTAGGATATTATTCCCGGTAATGCCTATAATCGGATTATCTTATTTTTTTATGGGCCCATTAATTAAACCGCCGCCCAAAACTTCATCGCCGTCATAAAAAACCGCCGACTGGCCGGGAGTAACCGCTTTCTGTTTTGACTCAAAATCCACCCTGGCATGACCATTTTCCGGCGGGTATAAGGTGGCCGGTACAGCCAGGGCTCGATAACGTATCTTGACCTCGATTTTAAAGGGTTTTGAGGGAGCAGTACCGGAAATATAATTGAGTTTTTCTACGATCATCCCCGAGCTGTAAGTTTCCGGTTCTGTTCCTACAATTATACGGTTCCCGGAAGGATCAATATCGATGACATATAAAGGCTCAGAATAAGTTATGCCCAGCCCTTTGCGCTGCCCGATCGTATAAAAGGCTATCCCCTGGTGACGGCCAAGTTTTTCACCGGAAGTAGAAAAAATGTCGCCCGGCCGGGCGGCTTCCGGGCACATCCTCTCCATGAAAGAACGGTAATCGTTGTCGGGAATAAAACATATTTCCTGGCTCTCTTCTTTACCTGCCACCTTAAGCTTTCCTCTTTCTGCAATTTCCCGGATTTCCTGCTTGGTCTTATCTCCAACCGGAAACAGGCTTGCTCTTAGTTCTTCCTGGGTGAGGACATAAAGCATATAACTCTGGTCTTTCTGCCTGTCAACCCCCCGGTAAAGTTTATAGCTGCCACTTGTTTCATCATATTTTATGCGGGCATAATGCCCTGTAGCCAGGCGGTTAATTCCCAGTCCCCTTGCTTTTTGCAGCAGAAAAGAGAATTTAACGGTCCGGTTACATTCAACACAGGGATTGGGGGTTCTGCCCAGCAGGTATTCGGACGTAAAATCACAAACAACGTTTTCATAGAATTCATCCTTCATGTTTAAGACGTAATGGGGAATATCAAGCAGGGCGGCCACTTTTTGAGCATCAAGGACGGCTTCATAAGAACAACAGCTTTTAGCCTCTTCCCCTGCCTGTGCTTCGGACAAAGGATCAACCCACATCCGAAGGGTAACACCAACTACATCATAGCCGGCTTCCTTCAATAAAAAGGCCGCTACAGAGCTATCTACTCCACCGCTCATGGCGACAATTACTTTATGATTATTCGCTGATACACCCAAAAAAACACTTCCCGCAAATTAGTCCTATTTTTGCTTTTAACATAACCGGATTTACTGTAATACAAGGTTACATGGTTATTCTTTAGAACTGTAATAAATTATACATGATTCCAGGGGGAAATACACAATTTAAGAAATAACTTAACGGCTTATTGTCAGGGACGAGCCCATTTTCAGCATCAAGCCATAGCAAAGAAATGAACAGGAGGGGATAAGTTTTAAATATCCGATCCAAAATGAAGAACCTGGCTGATTAAATCAAGCAGGCCCTCTACTGGAAGTAATTTTTTATAAGCAAAGTTTAAAGGTTGCCCTTTAAATCAAGTTCGTCTGCCGCATTCTGCATTCCCTTGATTGTTTCCTCTATAAGTTCGGTAACATCCATGCCGAGAAGGTTGGCCCCCTCTTCTATGATACCGCGGTCGACACCGGCTGCAAAACCTTTTTGCTTCCATTTCTTTTTTACCGACTTGGCATTTAGATCCATAATGCTTTTGCTGGGCCGCATTAAAACAGTAGCCACGATCAGGCCGGTTAATTCATCTATGGCATAAAGGATTTTTTCCATAGGCTCCCTGGGTTCTACATCTGTGCAGATTTTCCAGCCATGGCTTTGCACCGCCCGGATATAGTCTTCAGGCCATCCTTCTTCCTCCAGCATTTCCCTTGTTTTATGGCAGTGCTCGTCGGGGTATTTTTCATAATCCAGGTCATGGATTAAACCTATTGCCCGCCATTTTTCCGGATCTTCACCAAACTTCTCAGCAAAATGCCCCATGACTGCTTCAACCGCCAAAGCATGTTTGATTAAAGCCTCATTCTGATTGTGTTTTCTCAGCAGGGCCATTGCTTCTTCCCGATCAGGTTTTTTTACTTCCATAGTCTTTCACTTCCTTTTTTAATGTTTAACAAGCCGCCTAAACATTCCGGGGATAATCCATCAAATTCCGGTTTCTTTTGATTAAACCACTAGTATTTACACGTAAGATAAATATTTTAAAGCGCTAATAAATCTTCTTCTTTTTTGGGCCGTAAAATCCTGCTTTAAAAAACCGCTAATAATAAAGGCCTGCCGGGCTGTTTAATACAAATACCGTCCGAACAGCCAAATCTAGATATTGTAAACCTCCACCGGTTAAATTATACTTTACAAGTAGCACCATTATCATAATGAAGGACATCTGCTTATAAGGCTAAAACAATCTAATATTAAAGGGAGGCCGGGAAATGAACGACCAGGAATACAAGGAATGCCCCCATTGCGGGGAAGAAATCAAAATTAAGGCAATCAAATGCAAGCACTGTCATTCTTTTTTAGACCGGACGGACGAACCCGCGGGCACTTCGGGGCCATACGAAGGAAGGGAAACCCCACCGGAACAAGTCCCCCCCACGGAGGAAATCCCGCCGGAACCGCAAAAAGCATTCCAGGAGCCTGAGGAAAATTTTAGTTCCAGGGGGAAAGGGTTTTTAGCATCTCTTTTTGATGTAAATATGACCGAAATGGTCACACCCAAAATCATAAAAGCTCTGTATATCCTGGGATTACTGGGCATCGGACTGGGAATGTTTACTGCCATAATTTCATCCATAATAGCTGTTGGAGCCACCGGTTTTGGGAGAGTGTTTATTGCCCTGATTACAGCCCCGATTGGAGCGTTAGTCGCTGTTATTTTTTTAAGAGTTTACCTGGAGTTGGTCATCCTGTTCTTTAATATTTATGATCAGCTGAAAGATATAAAAACAGGGTTGAACCTGCGGGAAGAAGAAGTCGCTTCAAAGATTGAGACTCCATGAGAGTAACAACGAATATAACAAGAGATGAATCAAGGTTGGTTTCTATTGACAGGGCAATGCCTGCAGCGGAGGCAAAATATTAGGGCCTGGCATTATGCAAGGCCCTAATTCAGTTAACCCTATGGTGGGCGAAGCAGGTTTTGAACCTGCGACCCCCTGCTTGTAAGGCAGGTGCTCTCCCGCTGAGCTATTCGCCCTTGTATTTGTTATTGTAAGGGTTTTTGAATTAATTGTAAAGAACCAAAAGATATGTTTATTGCGGTGCGTCCTGTAGGAGTATATACCACGCTTGTCGAAGTATTAAAACAAAATAATTAAATTTATCAAACAGGAGTGAAGAAAATGTATCGAATTTTACTGGCTATTGATGGTTCTGATCATTCAAAAAAAGTTGTTGACGAAGCCCTGCCTATTGCAGAAGCTCTAAAAGCCGAAGTGACTATTATAACTGTAACCTGGGGAAACATTGTAAGTCCCGGAGTCAGTATTCACTTCACGGATGAGGAATGGAACAGGATTTTAAAAAATATCCAGGGAGAGGCTGAGGCAATTGTCGAAAAAGCAGCTGAAACCTTCAGGGAAAAAGGGTTACAAGTAAATACCAGTGTAATTTTTGGTCAAAAAACACCATCGGATGCGATATGCGAAATGGTCAATAAAAAAGATTTTAACCTGGTTGTTTTAGGCAGCCATGGCCTGAGAGGCATCAAAGAAGCTTTCCTGGGAAGTGTCAGCAACAAAGTCGCTCACTGTGCTGAATGCAACGTCCTGATTGTCAAGTAAAACAATTCTTAAGTGTTAGTTCCTTACCTTGTATTACTGGGCAACTTTGGCCGGATCTATTCGGTAATCCTGCAGATGTCAACCTAAACCAGGTCTGGAAAAGGCCATCATAAATCCAATTTAAAGATACTGGCTTGTCCGGTATCTTTTGTATTGTACCCTTGCTTTAAAATATCTATGGCAGCGGCTTTCTGCAGGTAAAGCCTTAAAAGAAAATTGCCGCTATAAAAAAACAACACACACGGAACTTTTATATCCCGTGCGTGCAAAAAAATTTGCCTTGTAAGGCAGCTGTTCTCTCGCTGAGCATTAGCTCAGCTAATTGGTGACCCCTAGGGGATTCGAACCCCTGTTGCCAGCTTGAAAGGCTGGTGTCCTAACCGATTAGACGAAGGGGCCAGGATTCTTGGTGGGCCCACCAGGACTCGAACCTGGGACCAACCGGTTATGAGCCGGTAGCTCTTCCAGCTGAGCTATGGGCCCACATCGCCTGCCATCAGCTTAACCTCCTACGGCTATATGAGTTTAACACACCATAAAGATTGTTGTCAAGAACGTGGAAGCAAGTTAAAATGATAAACAGATTGTTCTATATATAGGAGGTAAACTGCATGTATGAACTGGTCACTGAATTTGATTTTACCCTTACAGAGGAGGATGTGCTAAAAGGCCAGGGTATAGATCCGGAAAGGGCTTCACCAAAGCTCTTTGAAAATGCAAGGGATGTAATTGAAGAAACCCATTCCCTGATCAATCCTGCGGCTATGTATACTATCATCGAGGTAACCGACTTTGAACACCAGAAAATCACCTTCGAGGGAGGAAGCTTTGAAGGGCCGCTGGTTGGCAAAGCAATGGCCGGGGCAGAACACCTGAATATTGCCATATGCACAATCGGCGGCGATCTTGAACAAAGGGTCCAGGAGCTAATGGCTGAAAATCCGATCATGGGAGTAGCTCTAGACGGTGCCGGCATTGCGGCCGTGCGCAAAGTTTCGGAGACTGTAGAAGATATAATCAGCAAGAAAGCCTGCGAATTGGACTTGTCCCTGGGCATGCGTGCTCAACCCGGCCAGGAAGGATGGCCAATTGAGCAGCAGCGATTGGTTTTTTCTATTTTACCGGCCGATAAAATTGGAATCCGCTTATCAGACAGCTGCCTGATGATCCCCAGGAAATCAGTTTCTTTTATCATTCCCAGGGGGAAAGATCTCGACAGCAGTATGATTCCCTGTGACTTCTGTTCCAAAAGGAATCGCTGTGATTGGAGAAAGCAGAAGCAAAGCAGTTAAAAAAGTACATAAAATTGGCTCCCCAGGCAGGATTCGAACCTGCAACCTACCGGTTAACAGCCGGTCGCTCTGCCGTTGAGCTACTGAGGAACCTTATCGGCATTTGTATTATACTGAATAGAGACAAACCCGTCAAGGGCTTGTCTCAAATATTTGCTCCTTTTTAGTTTATTCAAGGTAGTCGCGCAGGCGCTTGCTGCGCATGGGATGGCGCAGTTTGCGAAGCGCTTTAGCTTCTATCTGGCGGATCCTTTCCCTGGTCACTCCAAAGTACTGTCCAACTTCTTCAAGCGTTCTTGAGCGTCCATCATCTAAGCCAAAACGCAGTCGCAGCACTTTTTCTTCCCGCGCAGAAAGGGTATCCAACACGTCCTCAAGCTGCTCTTTGAGCAGTTCGAAGGCGGCGGCATCTGCCGGAGCTTGTGCTTCGTGGTCTTCAATAAAATCGCCGAGATGACTGTCATCTTCTTCACCAATGGGCGTTTCGAGTGAAACCGGTTCCTGGGCTATTTTCAAGATTTCCCTGACTCGCTCTTCAGTGATATTCATCTCCTCAGCAATTTCTTCCGGCAAGGGCTCTCTGCCCAGATCCTGGACCAGCTGCCTGGAAATACGGATCAATTTGTTGATGGTTTCAACCATGTGGACCGGGATGCGGATTGTCCGGGCCTGATCGGCTATAGCCCTGGTTATGGCCTGCCTGATCCACCAGGTAGCGTAAGTGCTGAATTTATAGCCTTTACGATAATCAAATTTTTCTACAGCCTTAATCAAGCCAAGGTTGCCCTCCTGGATCAGGTCCAGGAACAGCATTCCCCGTCCCACATATTTTTTCGCTATGCTGACTACAAGGCGGAGGTTAGCCTCGGCAAGACGCCTTTTGGCGTTCTCATCGTTTTGCTCAATAGCCTTGGCCAGCTCAACCTCCTCTTCCGAAGTGAGCAGAGGAATTTTGCCAATCTCCTTCAAGTACATCCGAACCGGATCATTTACCGTGACTCCCTCCGGCACCGCTAAAAGATTGCTTGCTTCCTCTTTTACCTCTTCATCCGTATGGGCAGGTTTAGCATCTTCCTTAACGTCGGCTGTGGTATCATCAGTTATTTCTATCCCGTGCTGGGCCAGTTTATCGTAAAAGTTGTCGAGTGCATCCACTGAAAGATCATACGGCTGAAGGGTCTCAATGATCTCTTTATAACTAATTGAGCCTTTATTTTTACCGCGCTCGATTAATTCCTGCTGCGCGTCTTCCAGGGAAATTGTTTTTTCTATATCTTTAGCCATTGATATCCCCTCCTTATTCCATCCGGCAAGGGTTAATTTCTTTTCTTTTCAACAAGTGCTGATGTTCTTTCAGCAGTTCCTCTAACTGCTCTTCAGAACCCTGCTGCTCCAGTTCTTTTAGTTTTTTCTGCAATTCTATTTGTTTCCGTTTTGCCCAAATCGTGTACAACTTGTTGATACAATCTTCTGTCATACGCTTCGCGGTTTGGGGTAACAAATCCTGCAAAGCAGGATCGGTTACAGCCTCGGTTATTAAATTAATTGTCTGCGGATCTTCAAAATGATCTAATATCCTGTCTACAGAGGCCATTTTTTCATCTTTTGTTTGTTCAAATATTAAGGTAAAAATATTCCTGACCCGTTCATCTTCAATAAAATCCAATTGTAATTGATTTCGACCTTGTTTTGCTATTTCCTTGCTCTGAAGCATTAAAGATATCAATATTTTTTCGGCAGGTTTGATATTAATATGTTGTTTCTTCTCCGGCACTTCCTGTTTTCCTGCCTGCATGGACCGGTTTCCCCTGTAACGGCGTTTTTTCAGTTCGCTGCGCAGTGCATCTTCATCAACACCGAGTTCTTCAGCAGCTTTTTTTAAATAGTAATTTTGTTCAATCTGATTACCAGCCGTGACCAATATCTCCAGTAGTTCTTCTGTGTATTCGCGACGGCCTCGGTCTGAGGACAGATCGTACCTTTTCTTTAACTGCCTCAGCCGGTATTCCATCAGGGGGCAGGCATTGCGGGTGATCTCCAGAAATTTATCCGCTCCCTGTTCCCGGATAAAATCGTCAGGATCACTTCCTTCCGGCATCTCGGCTACCTGAACCAGGCATCCGGTGGATTGCAGAATGCTCAATCCTCTCCAGGTTGCAGCCTCGCCGGCACTATCTGAATCATAGGCCGTAACTACTGTATCAGCCTGGGATCTGAGGCTGCGGGCCTGGCTGGTCGTTAATGATGTGCCAAGAGAAGCAACTGCATTCTTTATCCCGGCCTGATAAGCTGTAACCACATCGGTGTAACCTTCCATCATAATGGCCAGCTTCTCCCGCCTGATCCATTCCCGGGCCAGGTTCATCCCGTACAGGATTGACCCTTTGTCAAAAACCGGCGTTTCCGGCGAATTTAGATACTTCGGACCCTGTTTTTCTTCACCGTTCAAAAGCCTGCCTCCAAAACCGGCCACTTTCCCGCTGATGTCAAGGATCGGAAAAACGATCCTGTTTCGAAACCGATCATAAAAACCTTTCTGCCGACCCGGCGATGCAAGGCCGGCTTTTACCAGCAGCTCGGCACTAAATCCTTTCTTTTGGGCAAAGCTGAAAAAGCCGGTCCAATCCACCGGTGCATAACCGATCATGAATTGCTCTATTGTTTTTTGTTCTATTCCCCTCCGATACAAATAGTCAAGAGCCTTTTTACCGGCACCGGTGTTGTTTAAGCAATAAACATAATATTTAGCAGCCAGCTGGTTGAGCTGATATATTTTAGCTTTCAAATCGTCTTCGGCCGGTGCTGATTTTTTCTGTTCCGGGATTTTTACCCCGGCTCGCCCGGCCAAAAATCGGGCCGCTTCCGGGAATGTCAAGTTGTCAATCTGCATGATAAAGCTAAAAACATTACCGGAAGCCCCACAGCCAAAGCAGTGAAAAAGCTGTTTCTCGGGCGAAACTGTAAGAGACGGGGTTTTTTCACTATGAAAGGGGCAGAGGCCGATCATGTTTTTCCCTCTCCTTTCAAGGCTCAGATATTCCCCTACCACTTCTACCAGGTCAGTGTGCTGCCTGATTTCCTCGATAACATTTTCCGGTATGCCCCGGCTCATAAAAACCCCTGCCGTCTGATCTTAGCTTCAAATTCACAATCCAGTCCCTAAAGCTGCAGTTAATCCAGGATATCAAGATAACAAAAACCCCATCTCGAAAACAGAGACGAGGTAAACCCGATCGACTTATTTATTCAGGTTAAAACTAATGCCTATTAAGAGTTATTTCCTTCCTTTCAACTCCAGGTATATTTTTAAATCCTGACCGTATTTAAACATGAGTGCTTCTGGTGATCATTTGTTTTCTTATTGGAGACAAATTAGAACCCGGCCCGGTTTCATTCAGGTATATTCTATTCGACAGTTATGTTTGAATTCCTGCCTTCATTTTTTGTTTGAAACCAACCCAAACGGAAACATAAATGAACCATCTTTTCACGTGGTAAAGCCACGCTCACAACGGGCTTTCAAAGCCAGGCTAAAAAACATGCAGGGCACACTACAACAGCCCCGGTGCACCACCAGGCACCCGGGGCTGTTAAGTCCTGAATTTATAGGGTGGCTTATTCTTCTTCACCCTCGGATGATGAGCCGCCTTCTTTAAGGTTTTTAACAGCTTCGGCTACCACCTGATCAAACTTGTCAATTTCTTCACCGGCCAGTTCGGCAAAGGAAATTCTTTCCCGTTCCAGGCCGATTGACTCCATCAAATCAGCAGCATGGTTAACTCGTTTTTCCGCCCACTGGCTGATTTCTTTATACTGGCACTTAAATTTATCGCTTTCGCTGCAGCCGACCACAACCACACCGTCAGCGCCCTCTTCGATCGCCTTAAGCAGGTGGAGGGAATCAACTTTACCCACACATGGATAACGGACTACCACGGTGTTTTTATGCTCCTTGTTTACAAATTCCGGCAGGGCAAAGGCTCCGTAAGCACAGGTTATAGCCAGCATGGCCGGCTCTCCATTGCGGTTGTCAGTCAGTTCTTTCACGGCCGGTTCTATAGCATCGGCTGCTTCGTCCACATAAGAGGAGCGGAATTTGATGGCATAGACCGGGCAGATCCCCATGCACAGGCCACAGGCCTGGCAGTGTTCATTGCGGATGGTAACCGTGCCTTCTTCGTTGATGACAGGGACATCATAAGGGCAGATCCGGACGCAGGTCAGGCAGTTAACGCAAAGTTCATCAATTCGCTGAGCCCCTGCGGCACAGGTCAGACAGCGGCGGGCTTCACAAACTGCTGTTTCAGGATCATAGCCCAGTTCCGCCTGATTGAAGTGGCGCACCCGTTCTTCCGGAGTCATCATCGGGATGGGATTACGCTCTACCTGATCGATTTCTTCGGCCACCTGGGAGTCCAGTTTTTCGAGTTCAGTCACCTCTTCCAGGGCAGCACTGTCAAAAGGTACTCCCTGCAGATAACTGGCAATCGCTTTTGCGGCCACCCGGCCGTTGCCCATGGACTGTACGGCAGTACTGGGACCGACAACCATTTCTCCACAGGCGAAAACTCCGGGACGGCTGGTAGCCATAGTCCGGTTATTAAAAACGATCCGGCCGCGTTCATCAACGTCAACTTCGCCGCGGACAGGCCCGGCATCGCCGCCCTGGCCGATAGCGAAGATCACTATATCTCCTTCAAGAAGATTTTTATTTTCCTTGTTAAAGTCCGGACTAAAACGCCCCTGCTCATCAAACACGCAGGTGCACTCAACCAGCTGGAGCCCTTTGATCTTGCCATTTTCCCTGACAATTTCGTCCGGACCCCAGGAAGGGTTCATTTCGACTCCTTCTTCCTGGGCTTCTTCAATTTCCCAGCTGAAAGCGGGCATTTCTTCATCGCACTCCAGGCAGGCCAGCTTGACTTTGCCCGCGCCCGCCCGCAAAGCCGAACGGGATACGTCCATGGCCACATTTCCGCCTCCGATTACGATCACGGTTGGGCTTCCTTCAAATTTAAAACCTTCCCGCTTGACCTTCTTCAAGAAAGGCAGAGCATATAATATACCTTCTCCTTCGGTACCGGGCAAATTCAGGCCCCTGCTTACCGGCAACCCCATAGCCAGCAGAATAGACTGGTAACCTTCTTTTTCCAGCTGCTCTATGGTTATATCTTTACCCAGTTCAACTCCGGACTTAAACTTAACCCCCTGTTCGGCGATTTCATCGATATCCTGATCTACCACTTCATCAGGCAGCCGGTAAAGGGGGATATAGTGGCGGACGGCGCCTCCAGGCATGTTATCATTGTCAAATACTGTTACATTTGCTCCCATCCGGGCCAGATCATAAGCGGCGGTGAGGCCGGAAGGGCCGGCTCCGATTACTGCCACCTTCCCTTCGATTTTTGGCCCTTCAGCCAGGGGCTGTGCTTTCGCATTGCCGTATTCAATGGCAAACCGTTTTAACCCCCTGATTGAAGGCGGCTTGTCGACATCATTGCGGCGGCATTCATCTTCACAGTGATGGGCGCAGATAGTGCCGCAAACAAACGGTAAAGGGTTTGTTTCTTTGATTATTGCCAGCGACCGATCAAAATCACCGGTGGCAATGGCCAGCAAGTAATCACGGACCCCCTGGTGCAGCGGGCAGGCTGATTGACAGGGCGGGTGAATATTTTCTAAAGCTAAATCCTGGTTTCCATGTTGAGTCAATTAGATCACTCCTTGCAACAATTTTAACTTATAAATTATTCGCCATAAAAAGTTATTCTCCTGTTTGCAGGTAAAGGCAATTTTATAAAAACAGCTTTAGTTATGATCTTTTTCAGAAATTACAGCCCTGGCTGCAGAAAGCCTGGCAATTGGCAGGCGATATGGAGAACAGCTCACGTAGTCAAGGCCGGCCGAGTTAAAGAAGTGAATCGAGGCCGGATCGCCGCCGTGTTCTCCGCATATGCCAAGTTTTAGATCAGGGCGGGTTTTCCGGCCTTTTTCAATGGCAGTTTCTACTAACCGGCCCACCCCCTCAACATCAATCTCGGCAAAGGGGTTGGCTTTCAGAACCTTTTGTTGAATATAGAAGGGTAAAAATTTACCTTCCGAGTCGTCCCTGCTGTAACCAAGGGTGGTCTGGGTCAAATCATTGGTCCCAAAGGAGAAAAACTCTGCCGCACTTGCCAGGTGGTCTGCCACCAGGCAGGCCCGGGGGAGCTCGATCATAGTCCCGACCAAGTAAGGAATCCTGGCTCCCTTCTCCTCAAACAGTTCTTCCACTGTTTCTTCTACCAGTTTTCTCATCCGTTTCATTTCTTCAAAATGCCCTACCAGGGGGATCATTACTTCAGGTTGCAGCTTCCCGGCATCGATCCCTGCATCGAGAAGTTCAAAAGCAGCGTAAAAAATTGCCCTGACCTGCATCTGGTATATTTCCGGGTATACCAAACCCAACCGGCAGCCGCGGTGCCCGAGCATGGGATTAAATTCTGAAAGAGACTGCACTTTCTGAAGCAGTTCTTCTTTTCTCCGGAGTTTTTCCGGATCACCGCCTTCCCGGCGCATTTTGTCAACCTCGAGAAGAAGTTCTTCCCGGTCTGGCAAAAATTCATGCAGGGGCGGGTCAAGCAGGCGGATGGTAACCGGTAAACCGGCCATTTCCCATAAGATTCCCTTAAAGTCCCCCTGCTGCATCGGTAACAGCTCTTCCAGGGCTTCTTTGCGTTTTTCCGAATCGGCTGACAAAATCATCTTCTGGACTGACGGAATCCTGTTGGCTGCCATGAACATATGCTCAGTCCGGCACAGGCCGATACCCTGCGCCCCCAGTTCCACCGAGCGGCGCGCGTCTTCAGGGGTGTCTGCATTGGCCCTTACCCTGAGGCGGCGAATTTCGTCCGCCCAGCCGAGCAGTTCATAAAATTGTTCGCTAAACTGGGGTTCAATCAGGGGCGCTTCACCGAGGATAACCTGGCCGGTAGTGCCGTCAATGGAAAGGATTTCTCCCTCGGAATACTGCTGGCCTCCAACATAAAAAATTCCCCTGGTCAGGTCGATCTTTAAATCTTCACAGCCGCTGACACAGGGTTTACCCATACCGCGGGCCACTACAGCGGCGTGGCTGGTCATGCCGCCCCGGCTGGTCAATACCCCCTGGGCGGCAATAATGCCGTGAATATCATCAGGAGTGGTCTCAGGGCGGACCAGAAGCACTCTTTCCCCCTCCTGAGCCATTTCGTGAGCCCGATCGGCATCAAAAACAACTTTTCCCGATGCCGCGCCCGGTGATGCAGGAAGCCCTTTGGCGATATAGTTCATTTTGGCCTCGGGATCGATCTGCCAGTGCAGGAGCTGTTCCAGCTGGGCCGGTTCCACTTTTTCAAGAGCCTGTTCTTTATCGATCAGGCCCTCTTCAACCATGTCCACAGCTATCCGCAGGGCTGCTTGGGCCGTTCGCTTACCGGTGCGGGTCTGAAGCATGTACAGCTTTCCTCTTTCAATCGTAAATTCGATGTCCTGCATATCCAGGTAGTGCCTTTCCAGATTCCGGCAGGTTTCAATAAACTGATCATACGCTTCCGGCAAATCTTCTTTCAGGCCTTCCAGGGGCTTGGGGTTACGGATCCCGGCTACAACATCTTCACCCTGGGCGTCAAGCAGGTATTCCCCGTATATTTTTGGCTCTCCCGTAGAAGGGTTGCGGGTGAAGGCAACCCCGGTTCCGCTGTCATTGCCGATGTTGCCAAAAACCATGGCCTGGACATTGACCGCTGTTCCGAGATCAGCAGGAATCTTATTGGCCTGGCGGTAAACTGTCGCCCGGGGAGTATTCCATGATTTAAAGACCGCCTCCACGGCCATAAAAAGCTGATCTTCGACGTCCAGGGGAAATTCCCGGCCAACTTCTTTTCTAACCAGATCCAGGAAATCAGCAACGATTTGTTCCAGGTCTTTTTCTTCCAGTTCAGCATCTGTGGCAACCTGTTTTTTTTGCCTGGCCTCCGTTAATATATTTTCAAAGTGATGGTGTTCAACCTCTAAAACCACATCGCCAAACATCTGCAGGAACCGGCGGTAACAATCAAGGGCAAAATGGCGATCCCCGGATTCTTTGGCCAGATGTTCGACCGTTTCGGGGTTCAAACCGAGATTTAAGATGGTATCCATCATCCCGGGCATGGAAACAACCGCTCCGGAACGAACAGACAGCAGGAGCGGGTTTTCACCTCCAAATTCGCGCCCGGTTTTCTTTTCCAGTTTTTTTAAATTATCCAGTATCACTTCTTTCAATTCCGGCCAGAGTTTCTCACCGCTGCTTAAATAGCGGTTGCAGGCCTCGGTCGTAACCGTAAATCCCGGGGGAACAGGAAGGCCTATTCCGGCCATTTCAGCCAGGTTGGCCCCTTTCCCGCCCAGCAAGCCTTTCATTGATCGGTCTCCTTCTTCGAAGGTGTAAACATACTGCCCGGTCATCAACTTTCGCCTCCTCTTTCTTCGAGCATCCGGATAATCCGATTAGCCACCTCTTCCACAGCTTTATCGGATACCTCAAAAATAGTACAGCCAATTTTTTTCATGAGCCTTCGGGCATAAACGAGTTCTTCCTCGATCCTTCCTACGGCCCCATAATCAGCGTGTTCATCAAGGCCCAGCGCCTTGAGGCGCTCCTTCCTGATTTGTTGAAGGTGGCGGGGGGTTATGATCAAACCCATAATTTTCTGCGGCGGGAACCAGAACAATTCTTCAGGTGGTTCCACCTCAGGAACCAACGGCAGGTTGGCCACCTTGATTCCCTGGTGAGCAAGGTACATGCTGAGGGGCGTTTTTGAAGTGCGGGAAACGCCGATCAGGACTACATCAGCTTCCAGGAGGCCGCGAGGGTCTTTGCCGTCATCATGTTTTACGGCGAATTCGATCGCCGCCACCCGGCGAAAATATTCCTCATCAAGCTGCCGAAGCCGGCCGGCTTCAAAGTGCGGTTCTTTACAGGTAGCGCGGGCAAAAGCGCCCATCAGCGAGCCGAGGATATCGGCGGTGAGGACAGAGTGTTTGGGGGCTTCTTCAGCAATCATCTGCCGCAGGTCGGGGATCACAATCGTATAGGCAATGATAGCATTGCAGGTTTTTGCTTCCTTAAAAACTTTTTCAATCTGTTCCCTCGTTTCAACAAAAGGAACCCGGCGCATTTCAATCTCGCCGGAATCAAACTGGCTGGCCACAGCTTTTACCACAAATTCAGCCGTCTCGCCGACAGAATCTGATACTATATATACTACCGGTTTTTCCCCGGAATATTCCATTCATAAACCCCTCTTCTGGACCTTAAACAGGACTATCGCCGGAATAAAAACAGGTCCGCCATTTTTGGGTTAAGTATACGGGAGCCTCAGTGATTATCACCCCTGAACACGAAAACCCGGCTCCCGAATACCAAACAGGTACAATTATTTTCTTATTGTATCTTAATATACTATACAGATCAGTCCTGTTCCTGCTTAAAACCCGGTTATTTTAAGGAGCTTGCATTTTTGAAAAGTCAGCCAGCCGTTTAAACAATTTTGTTACCCCGGACAGAAGGTTTAAGCGGTTGGAGCGCAACTTTTCATTATCAACCCTGACCATCACATGATCAAAAAAACTGTCAATCGGTTTTTTCAAATCTCTCAAGACTGTCAGTTTATCAACAGGACCGGTAGCACCGTTAAATTTGGTTTCGGCTTCCCGCCACTGCTGATACAGTTCTTTTTCCGCCGCTTCTTCGAGTAAGGAGGGATCCGGCTCGCTGCCCGGTGCATTCCTGGCCAGGTTGGCAACCCGGTTGTAAGCTGCAATTACATCATTCAAAAGCGGCCCTTGCTGCTGCTGATCCAGTACCGCAGCCCTGTTGAATAACTCAGTGACAGTATTAAGAGGCACTGTCAGGACAGCCTCGATAACATCATTAGCTATACCCCGTTCCTGGAAAGCAAAGCGGATCCTCTGGAACAGAAAATCCTGCAGGTTTTGTTTAACCTGCTGCTTTTTTTCAGAATCTAATTCGAGTGCACCGGAAAGGACGTCGAGGGCGTGGCCAATATAACTGTTTAGCGCTAAATCCAGTTCCAGGTTTAAGAGGATATTGACCGCTCCCTGGGCCTGCCTGCGCAGCCCATATGGATCCTGGGAACCGGTGGGCTGAATCCCGATCGCAAAACATCCGGCCAGGGTATCAAGCCGATCAGCCAGGGAAACAAGGGCTGATTCGGTATAAGAGGGAAGCTCATCTCCCGGGTAACGGGGGAGATAGTGTTCGTATATCCCCACAGCCACCTCTTCCGGTTCACCGCTGAGCCTGGCGTATTCTCGGCCCATCACCCCCTGGAGTTCAGTAAACTCCTTGACCATGCTGGTAACCAGGTCGGCCTTGCAAAGGTGGGCAATACGCTGCGTTTTTTCAATCCTTTCCGCCGGTAAATTAAGCTCGTCTCCCAGCTTGCCGGCCAGGTCGACCAGGCGGGCCCTTTTTTGGTCCAGATTACCCAGTGACTCCAGGAAAATCACGCTTTTCAACTGTTCCACGTAATTTTCCAGCGGTTCTTTGCGATCTTCGTTAAAGAAGAACCGCCCGTCGGCAAGGCGGGCCTGTAGGACCTTGGCATAGCCTTTTCGGATATTAGGATTAAACCGGTTATTGCTGATCCCGATAAAATAAGGGAGCAGCCGTCCGCTCTCTTTCTCAACAATTGGAAAATAACGTTGATGGTTCTGCATGGAAGTAATGGGCACTTCCTGAGGAAGGTCCAGGTAGGCTTCGTCAAACCAACCATCGACGGCAACAGGGTATTCGACCAGGTAAGTAACCTCTTCAAGGAGATCGTCGTCAACCAGGGCCACCCCGCCAATTTCTTCAGCTTTTTCCTTAAGCTGTTCCAGGATCATATCCCGGCGGCGGTTATGGTCCAGGACGATATAGTTTTCCTCCAGGCATTCAAAAAAGTTTTCCACATTGCTTATTTCAAATGGGCCCGGAGCCAGAAAACGATGACCGTAGGTTTTATTATCCGCTTTCAAGCCGGCAAACCTAAATCGGACCGGCTTATCGCCGTAAAGGGCCAGGAGCCAGCGGATCGGGCGTGCAAAGCGGACATCTTTGCTCTGCCAGTACATGGGTCTCGGGAAAGACAGTTTCTTTATTAACTGCGGCATCAGTTCCGGAAGAAGCTCTTCGGCCGGCCGGCCCGGGGTCTCTTTACGGGCCATCACGTACGGGGCATTTTTAATTACTTCTTCTTCCACCTGTTCCATGGTAATATCCTGGTTCTTAACAAACCCGTGCAGGGCCCTGGTTGGTTCGCCCTTTTCATCATAGGCCTTGTCCACGGGAGGACCCTTGATCTTTTCCACCAGGTCAGCCTGCTCAGAATCCAGATCTTTGATCAACACAACCAGGCGGCGGGGAGTGGCAAAAGTTTCAATTTTTCCGTACCCGAGCCTTTTTTCTTCCAGGAGGGAAGCGGCGCCCTGTTCCAGCTGTTCCATGGCCCCCGGCAAGAACCGGGACGGAATCTCCTCGCATCCGATCTCCATTAAAAAATCTCTGTTTACTGTCACTTAACTCCACCTCCAGCCATTAACGGGTATCCGGCAGCTTCACGCTGCTCCAGGTAACATTCGGCACAAAGCCTGGCCAGGGTCCGGACCCGGCCAATATAGGCGGCTCTTTCAGTAACGCTGATCGCCCCCCTGGCATCAAGGTTGTTGAAAGTATGCGAACACTTCAAAATATAATCATAAGCCGGGTAGACCAGGTTCAATTCCAGCAGCCGCTTGGCCTCGGTTTCGTACAACCCAAACAGCTTAAATAAAAGCTCCCGGTCAGCATAATCAAAACTGTAACTGGATTGCTCCCACTCCACTCTTTTATATACTTCGCCGTAGGTAATGTTCCCGGTCCAGATCAGATCAAAAACGTTATCGCGATCCTGCAGGTACATGGCGATCCTTTCCAGCCCGTAGGTCAGCTCTACCGGGACTTCTTCCACATCATAGCCGCCTACTTGCTGAAAATATGTAAACTGGGTAATTTCCATACCGTCCAGCCATACTTCCCAGCCCAGGCCCCAGGCCCCGAGGGTCGGGGCTTCCCAGTTGTCTTCTACAAAACGGATATCATGCTCCAACGGGTCAAGACCCAGGTAGGCCAGGCTGTCCAGGTACTGCTGTTGGATATCCGCCGGCGTGGGCTTAATTATGACCTGGTACTGCAGGTGCTGATAGAGGCGGTTCGGGTTTTCGCCGTACCGGCCGTCCGCAGGCCTCCTGGACGGTTCCACGTAAGCTACCGACCACGGCTCAGGCCCCAGCGATTTTAAAAAAGTTGCCGGGTTCATGGTTCCCGCCCCTTTTTCGACATCATAGGGCTGCCAGATCAGGCAACCGCGTGAGGCCCAGTAATCCTGGAATTTGATCATCAGTGTCTGTAAGTCCAAAAAAAATTCCTCCTTTACTTTGAGCATGCTTACAGCTACTTTGAGCATGCTTACAGCATATAAAAATCTCCCACCCTGTGGCTTTCAAAAGCCATAGGGACGGGAGATGTTCCCGCGGTTCCACCCTACTTGGCCGTGCTTCCATCAAGACACGACCCGCTTAATTGGGGATTGGCTCAGGAACGCCATTCACCGAATTTCCTGCCGGTCTCCCACCAACTCCGACTCGCTGCTAAAAAGGATTGATCCGGTTACTTCTTTCCATCTTTGCCAAATACCTATTTGATTATAAAGATACTAACAACTGGCCACATCATTGTCAAGTCATATTTGCCCTGCCAATTAATCATGAACAGCGCTGCATCCCGAATAATATATAATGACTAAAAAATGAACAGGCAGATTGTGAATAATCCGGATTAAAATAACCCGCCCAGGGTTTCAACGGCTTTATTAATGCTTTCGGTGCGTTTGCCTTCTGTCCAAAAGACAATTTCCGCACCTTTAACCATCGCCCCTTTCGCTTCGCAGGCGGACTTGATTTTACCAACAGCCTGGGTCCCGCCGCTCCACTTTACGGGAAGCTGCTTGGTTATAAAGCAGGCCGCTTCTTTGCCGCGCAGCGATGGCAGCTGATCCAGGTAGGCCCTCATGACCGGGTTGAGGTTAAATGCTTGAACCGGAGAGCCAAAGATCACAGCATCATACTGAACCGGATCAGGTTTGGTCAAAAACTCGAACTGCCCCGGTTGGGCGGGCGTTTTACCGTTAATAGTAATCTCTTCGATACTGGCCTGGTGTCCTTTTTCTGCAAGATTTTGCTGCAGCAGGCCGGCGACTTCCCTGGTGTGCCCGGTCTGTGAGTAAATTATTATTCCGACTTTCATTCCTGTTATCCCCCTTTATCCGGCGAGAGCCTTTGCTGCCGGCTCTTCAGCAGGTCTTTACCTATCAGCCGCTAAAATTACTCCTTCAACAGCCGCTTCGATTTTAATTCACCCAGATCAAGATGATACGCAAAAAAACTGTTATTCATCCGGGCCAGTTCTTCCTTTTGCCGGCCGCTCGGCCTGATCATGGCCACCTGCTGCAGCGGGGTTTCCAGCAAGCGCCGGGCCAGGGCAATCGTGCCGCTGTCCAGGTTGATATAATCAGCGGGACGGCACTCTAAGCATAACAGGCTGCCTTCCCTTGGACTAAAACCGCCGGTATCTGAGGAACCGCATCCCGCACAATAATGCAAGCCGGGACTGTATCCCAGGTAATGGGCAAATTTAAGCTCAAAAGCTCTTAAAACCAGCACCCGATCACAATTTTTGCCCAAAAGGCGCCATCCTTCGAGCAGCAGCCGGTAAAGCTCCGGGGACGGTTCTTCTCCAGCGACAAGGCGGTCAGTCAGTTCGGCCAGGTAAAGGCCGTAAGGATAAAGCTCCGGGTCTTCCCTGAACCATAAAAATCGTTCCAGGGGAAACTGTCCCGTAACAATCGGCCATGTTTTGCCCCGGTGAAAAGTGTATTCACCGCGGGTAAAAAGGTCAATCCCGGCCGCCAGTTTGCTTTTCATTTTACGGGCGCCCCGGGCCACGGCTTCAAACTTCCCTCCTCCGCAGGTCAGCAGGGTGACCAGGCGGTCCGCTTCACCGAGGATCCGGGTCCGCAGCACAAGGCCTTCATCTTTAAATATTCGGCCGGCCATTTTTTCTCCCCAGTCCTTTTTAGTCGCTGTAACCCAGGCGGCGCAATTCCTCATCGCGATTGCGCCATTCTCGCTTCACTTTAACCCTCAGGTCAAGAAAAATATGCTGTCCGAACAGGGCCTCCAGTTCCTGCCTGGCCCTGGTTCCGGCCTCCTTTAGCATGGCCCCGCCTTTACCAACAATTATTCCTACCTGGGATTTCCTTTCCACGTATATTTCCGCCCAAATGTCAAGTAATTCGCCATCTTCCCTGGGCTTCATTTCTTCGATGACCACTGCTACGGAAAAGGGGATTTCCTGCCTGGTCAGGGTAATAAGCTTTTCCCGGATAATTTCCGCGGCAATAAAGCGTTCCGGTTGATCGGTAACCATATCCGGAGGATAGTATTGCGGCCCTTCCGGAAAATACGAAGCGGTGGTTTCCACCAAATACGCCAAATTATGACCTTGAAGGGCAGAAACGGAAAAATGCTCTGTGAAAGGACACAGCCTCTGATATAGATCCCTGTGGGTATCGAGCTTTTCCGGCGCTGCAAGGTCAGTTTTGTTCATGATTAAAAATACAGGGGTGACAGAATTTTGCAGGATCTCAGCTATGTAATGGTCTCCCCCGCCCGGTGGATAATGGGCTTCAACAATAAAGTAAATCAGATCCACCTCGTGGATTGTATTGCGAGCTTTTTGGACCATCGCCGAGCCAAGCTTATGCTTCGGTTTGTGCAGGCCGGGCGTATCTATAAAGATCAGTTGATCTTCAGGCCTGGTCAATACCGCCCTGATTTGATTCCTCGTGGTCTGGGGGCGTTCAGATATAATAGCCACTTTCTCTTTGACCAGGGCATTGAGCAAGGTCGATTTTCCGACATTAGGCCGGCCAATCAAGGCCACAAAACCCGAACGGTGCATAGTTATAACCCTTCTTTTCTTCTCTCTGCTGCTATCGTGGATCAGGGTATCGCGAAATAATTATACCACTGCAATGATGATCGGCAAGAGCAGTGAAGGCCGCCGTTTAATTGCCCGGCATGATCGTCTTCAAATCAAGGATCGGCGTCCCGTTGGCCAGATCCGCACCTCTCACTGTCAGAACATTATTGTCCCTGTCAACCAGGTCTACCGTGGTCTGGGCAATGGAATTGGGCCTTAAAGGAGCCCGGCAGACAAAAACGCCGTAAACTTCGTTTCCCCGGCCCGGCCGCCTGCCTTTCAATGTATATCCCCGGGCCCGGTGCAGGTAAGATATGATATTTATTTTCTCTTCTTCCTCGATCCGGTAAAGGCCTTCTTCAAATTCCGGGGCGATGACAACCCTGGACAGCAGCTCTTTGTAATTGCCGGGAATATGATCGGAATCATTAAAATCATTGGCCACGTAACCGATTGGATGAAAAGATACCGGTATCCGCCAGCCTTCCACAGAATTAAACAAACTCTCATCCACAGGATTATCAATCCACTTCCCACAACCAAAGGGGTTGGGGTATAAATCCTGCAGCGATTCCGTCAATATTTCATTCTCCAGGTTCCCCATAATTACTTCAACAGGGCCGGCCAATTCCCATAAAACCTGCCTGCAGGCCCCACAGGGAGAAGGAGGCGGCGAACAATCGGCCACAACGGCAATTTTTTTAAAGGAACGGTAACCGGCATGGACTGCCGCCATGACAGCTGCCCTTTCAGCGCAAACAGTCATGCCGGAAGAAGAATTTTCAACATTTGCCCCGGTTATAACCGCGCCTTCTTCAGTAAGCAGGGCGGCGCCGACCGGAAATCCGGAATAAGGGGCATAAGCCCTGATCCTGGCCGCCCGCGCCGTTGCCAGGAGGCTTTCATTTAGCATAATTCCACCTCCTAATAAAGCAGCAAAAAGTCCCTGAACAGCTCCAGCAGGGGCGGTCCAAGGATACACAGGCCCACCACGACAGCAAACAAAGAGGTGAGCAGGACGGCCCCGGCGGCTAGATCTTTTGCTTTTTGGGCAAAGTAATTGCGCTCTGTAGTAAACAGGTCAATCACCTGTTCAAGGGCGGTATTAAGCACTTCTGTTACCATAACAGCCATAATTGCTGTGAGCAAAAAAAGCATTCCGGTAAGCGGTATATGCAGGTAAAATGCCGTTAAAAGCACAACGGCGCCGATAACTGCATGTACAACCATATTGCGCTGGGTACAAAAGCAGTGCCTCAGGCCTATACAGGCATTCTTAAGGCTGAAAAGTACCTTTTGCATCCTGCTCCCACCGCCTGCCTAAAAGTCAAATCGTTCGATTATTTCTCGCTCTTTATTTTGCATCAGCTGCTTTTCTTCTTCCTCTTCGTGATCGTATCCAAGAAGATGAAGCAGGCCATGAACGGCAAGAAGGATAATTTCTCTTTCCAGGCTGTGCCCGGCATCTAGTGCCTGCCCGCGGGCCCTGTCCACCGAGACATAAATATCGCCCACGGCAAATTCCTTATCACCGGCACTGTCTGCGCTGTCAGGTTCAAGAAAAGAGAATGAGAGTACATCAGTGGGGGCATCTTTATCCCGGTACTGTTTATTAAGCGACCTTATATACCGATCATCAACCAGGATCAAACCAACCTCGCCGCCGGAAAGATTATATTCTTCCAAGATTCGCTCAACGTTTGCTGTTAACGCATCAGTCAAGAGTTTGGATAACCTGTAATCCTCGTTCAGACAGTTAATATATAAGCCCACTACCATACAGCGCTCCCTTCATGCTTAGGTTCCGCTTTCCAGTTCCGCTTTGAGGGTTTTTTCCGGGTACTCTATCCGCTGATGATAAATCCCCGACATAATATAGATAAAAGATTCTGCGATCTGATCCAGTTCTTTCAGGGTCAAATCGGATTGATCCAGCTGGCCGTCTTCAAGTTTATCCTTGATCATCCGCCGAACCATCGTTTCCACCCTGCTGCTGGAAGGCTTATTAAGGGAGCGGACTCCCGCTTCGACGGCGTCGGCCAGCATAACAATTGCCGCTTCCTTGGATTGCGGTTTCGGCCCTTCATAGCGGAATTTGTCCATAGATACTTTTTCCTGGGTGCCGCTTTCCAGGGCCTTCTGATAAAAGAACGAAACCATGCTGCTGCCATGATGCTGGGCCACGATCTCGAGAATCGGCTCCGGCAGACGGTGTTTCCTGCCAATCTCCAACCCGTCCTTGGGATGGGAACTGATCACCAGGGAACTCAAATTTGGCGTAAGCCTTGTATGGGGGTTATCGCCCGATAACTGGTTTTCCGAGAAAAAATAGGGTCTTTTAAGTTTGCCGATATCATGATAATAGGCACCCACCCTGGTCAGCAGGGCATCGGCATTAACTGTTTCCGCAGCCGATTCGGCCAGGTTGGACACCATCATGCTGTGATAATAGGTACCCGGTGCTTTTAAAAGCATTTCTTTCAAGAGCGGATGGTTGGGGTTTGATAATTCCAGCAAAGTAATGGCCGTGGTAACCCCGAAGAAACTTTCCAGGTACGGCAGTAAACCAATAGCGACAACAGCTGAGAATATGCCGCTTCCAATCCCGGCCATCATGCTGTAACTGAAGTTAATCAAAGAGTCATATTCCAGGCTGACATTGCCGAAGAAAAGGTAGGTGGATATGATAACAAAGGCATTGGTCACAGCTACAAAGAACCCGGCCCGGGCCAGGTCGCTTGTCTGGCTCAGCCTGGTAACGGCATATATTGAAACAAGGCCCCCGGTCAGGGCAACCGTCATATATGAAAAGTTGCCCCCGGTAATCAGACCCACTGTCAGGACAAGGATCAGGTTAATAATCAGGGCCAGTTTGTAACCAAACATTACTGTAATCAGGATCACCCCGATAGCCACCGGGATCAGGTATCCGGAAAAATAGTTGGCCGCTACGCAGAACAGAAGGGTGATCAAAAATACTATCCCCATCAACATGAGGAGCCTGGGGCTGACAAACACTTCCTTGGCAAAAATGGACATATAAATGCCCACCAGCACAAATACGATCACAAGAAGCAGAAATAGACCGATATAGGCGGGGTAATCAGCCCTATGCCCCCTGATCAGACCCAGATCTTCCAGCTGGGAATACTGGTGCTCGGTAACCGGCTCGCCTTCGCTGACAATAAGGGTGTTGCGCATGATAATAACCGGTTCTACTTCTTCACGGGCTCGTTCTCTTGCCTCTTCCGTCGCTTCTTCATTATAAAATTGGTTGACCTCAACCAGGGGGTTCACCAGGATTTCAGCAACCCTCTTCAAACCGGGACTGGAAGGGTAAAGAGCTATTTCCTGGCTAAGCCTTCTTCTGACTGCCTCAACTTCGTTTTCTTTGATGCCATTTTCAAATACTTCCCTGACTGAATTATTCAACCGTTCCTGCAGATCCCTCAGGTTGCCCTCGCTGGTGAGCAGGGATGCCGCTGTATCGGCCGCCACTTCCTCGGGCAGGAGGTCCTGGATCATCTCCACCTTGTCTGCAGTTTCCAGTTCATCGTTCATGTCGTTAATCTCCACGACTTGATCAAAAAATCGATCTATCTCCGCCAGAGCTCCTTCCAGGGCCAGGGGATCATAGTCATAAACTTCGGGCACGTTTTCGGCTGCCTCCTCGCGCAACTGCTCAGTAGCATATGAATCCTCAGCATCGCGGGGAGCATAAATAGTCCTGGGGCTGGGCCTGCCAACCGATATATCCAGGCGTGCCGGCATGCTGACTACAACCAGGATCAGGTAGACAGTAAAAAAGAGGACAGCAACCAGGACAAGTTTTTGCAACCGGACGTTGTCTTTAAATGAGACAGACCGGTCAAAAATATCACTGAGCCTTGTTTTCTTTTTCATTGCTACCCCTTTCCTTTGAGCCCTTGTATGCTTCGTAGGCTTTGATGATGCTTTGAACCAGGGGGTGTCGGACTACATCTTTTTCACTGAGATATATAAGGGCAATCCCTTCGATGCCTGACAAAATACGGGAAGCTTCTTCTAAACCCGAATATCTGCCGCCGGGCAGATCAACCTGGGTTACGTCCCCGGTGACCACCGCCTTGGAGCCAAAACCAAGCCTGGTTAAAAGCATTTTCATTTGTTCGGAAGTGGCATTCTGGCCTTCATCAAGAATGACAAATGAATCATCCAGGGTCCGTCCACGCATGTATGCCAGGGGGGCAATTTCAATAATTCCTTTTTCCCTGTATTTTTGGAAAACATCCACTCCTAAAAGATCATACAACCCATCATAAATAGGCCGCAGGTACGGATCCACTTTTTCCTGAAAGTCGCCCGGCAAAAAGCCGAGATGCTCACCCGCCTCCACTGCGGGACGGGTCAGGATTAAGCGCTGCACCTGCTTGCTCTTAAGGGCATCAACCGCCATGGCCAGGGCCAGATAAGTTTTGCCTGTCCCGGCCGGTCCAATTGACAAAACGATATCATGCGAACGGATTGCTTCCAGGTATTTTTTTTGGCCAATTGTTTTCGGCCTGATCTGCTTGCCGCGTGGCGTCACCAGGATTAAATCGCTGAACAAGGAGCGGATCGAGCCAACATCCCCCTGCGCGGTAAGTTTAAGGGCATATTCAAATTCCCGCCCGCTCAGCATATGGCCTTTACGAATATGGGCAAGCAGTTCCTGGAGCATGGCATAAAGCGCTTCCACATCTTCAGAATTGCCTTCGATCACTAATTCATGGCCTTTTGGGATCAGGCGAACATCAAACTTATCTTCGATCAGGCTGAAATGACGATCCTGTTTTCCCAGCAGCTGAACCGCTTCATCTCCGCTGGCAAGCGTTATGGTCCTGCTCGTAATACTATCTGCCAATAAGCAGCATTCTCCTTTCTATTCTTTGCAGATTCTATTTTAACACTTGTTGTTAAACTTAGATAGTTGGAAAATTGCCGGGTGCGGGTTTAATTATTTTGTTCCTTTGAGGAAACGACAGCGGCAAAAATTTCGTAGATCACTTTTAAGGCGGCCCTGGAAGTAATATCGGAGGGGTCAATCGGCGGAGCCACTTCAACAAGATCGATTGTTTTGACCGGCAGCCCGGTCATCGTACCCCGCACCAGCTCGATTAATTCCCTGGTTGAAACACCCCCGGCCTGGGGAGTACCCGTTCCCGGGGCATAAGCGGGATCAAGGATATCTATGTCAATGGAAAGATAAATTGCTTCCAGGCTTTTTAATTTTGAGACCATTTCCTCCAGTATCGCCTTATGTCCTTCCCGGTAATAGCGGCGGGCAGTTACCAGGCCCAGGCCCGGATTATCCTTTATAAATTCTATCTCTTCAAGCTCAAATTCCCTGATCCCCACTAAAAACATATTTTCAGGGCTCACATTATCCTGTTCAAGAAAGCGCCTTTGAGGGCACGCATGAGACCATTTTTCACCCTGGTAGATATCCATCAGGTCACTGTGGGCATCGAGATGGACCATTCCTACCGGCTTTGGGTAATAATACCTGGCAAAAGCCCCGGCCAGGGGAATGGTAACTGAATGATCGCCGCCCAGGAACAGGGGTAACCCGCCGGTTTGAAGCAGGTTTGAAGCTTGCTTTTCAACCTCCATAAAATAGCCGGCCCAATCATGGTTAAACTGAACATTGTCCCGGTCATAAATAACCAAATTGCGCAGGTCCACTCCTTCTTCAGACAAAGGCGTAGCACTTTTGGAGAGTTCTCTCAACCTGCCAGGGGCCTCAGCTGCCCCCCGGGCACCGCTAACAGCCCCGTCAAAAGGCACTCCCATAATTAAGATATCGCTGTTCCCCGGAGCACCAGTTTTTATACCTTCCCAGCACTTTTTACCGGACATTATCATACCCTCCCCGCTTATCTCAGCCGGCTGAAAACGGTCTTCCCTTTTCTGCGCAGGGCCGGTGGCCCCGATATGGCTTCGTGGAAAATAAAGGCTGCCACCAAAGAATCCTTATCGCTTAACAACTGCCCCAGCTTATTGGAAGAAAGGGCCGTTGGAGCGCTTTTTTCTGCCCTTCTCTTCTTGATAAGAGCTTCTTCAGTCCCGGTTTCAGCCTGCCATTCCTCTTGCCGATCCACTTCGTAGCCGCTTTCATCATCTTCTTCATCTTCTTCATTTTCGTCATCTTCTTCTAACCCGGCAAATAAATCTTCCGGCCTGGCGGATCGAAAATAGCGGGGCTCCTCTTCCTTTCTTTCAACAGGCCTTTCGGGCAGCGGGCGGGACTGATCATATGTCCTCCTCCGGGAAACAGGTTGCTGCTTTCTTTTAGCAGCGCCTGCCAGCCGGTTCAGCAGGTTAAATATAATAATTATTACAATAAAAGTAATAATCCCTTCCATTGGAAAGCCTCCTGCTTTTAATTATTATTGTCTTCTTCCTGATCTTCCTGGCCCATTTTACCGATGCTTTCTCTCATATCGGTATCAGCCATTACATTTTTCAGCTGGTAATAATCCATTACTCCCATGTTTCCTTCCCGCAAAGCCTGGGAAAGGGCCTTTGGCACTTCTGCTTCTGCTTCGGTAACTTTGGCCCTCATTTCCTGGACGGAGGCAATCATTTCCTGTTCTTTGGCCACAGCCATGGCCCGACGCTCTTCAGCCTTGGCCTGGGCAATACGCTTGTCGGCTTCAGCCTGGTCTGTTTGGAGTTGGGCCCCGATATTTTTGCCCACATCGACATCGGCTACGTCAATCGATAATATTTCATAAGCAGTTCCCGAATCCAGTCCTTTTTCCAATACCGTATTGGATATTTTATCCGGGTTTTCCAAAACCACCTTGTGGTTGTCCGAAGAACCGATGGTGGTAACAATACCTTCGCCAACCCTGGCAATGATGGTTTCTTCACCGGCCCCGCCGACCAGGCGATCAATGTTGGCCCTTACTGTAACCTTGGCCCGGGCCTTGACTTCAATCCCGTCTTTGGCCACAGCAGCTACCACAGGGGTTTCAATGACCTTGGGGTTGACACTCATTTGAACCGCTTCCAGGACATCGCGCCCGGCCAGGTCAATAGCGGCAGCCCTTTCAAACTGCAGGGGTATTTCGGCGCGCTGGGCGGCAATAAGGGCATTGACAACCCGGTCGACATTGCCCCCGGCCAGGAAGTGCCCTTCAAGTTTATTAACGCTCAGGTCAAGCCCGGCCTTGGTGGCTTTAATCAACGGGGCTACAATTTTGACCGGGATTACCCGGCGCAGCCGCATCCCAATCAGTGAAAAAATTCCCACAGGCACCCGGGCGGCAAGGGCGGAAATCCACAGGCCCAGGGGAATAAAACTAAAAATAATTGCAACAAATATTACAACAACGATTATAAGCGCAAGCAGGGGAATTAAACCTTCAATCATCGAACAAACCTCCTGCTTCTGGTTTTCTGAATCGCCATTCAAACCTCAATTTTACTCACCCTCATCTTTATCCTCTTTGATGCTGCGAACGATAACCCGCACACCCTCAACCCGGTCAACCCGAACCGGTTCCCCTTTGGCAATGTAGGAGCCGTCGCTGACCACATCAATTCGTTTGCCATCAATTTCCGCCGCGCCGGAAGGACGCAGCGAAGTAACGGCCACCCCCGTCCTTCCGGATAAATCTTTTTGGTCGGGAGGGGCCACATAACCCAGGTCGGACGTCTCTTCTTCAAACAAAATAATATGGCGCAGGGCTCCCCGGCGAGCAAAAAAGCGGAAAGCAATGATGGAAAAAACTGCAGCCAGTACTATTGAGATTAACAGCATTACCATCCCGGTCTGAACCGAGACCGCCGCCAGCACTATGGAAAAAATGGTAGCAATTAAACCGGCGACGCCAAAAACCCCAAATCCGGGCATCACCGCCTCTATTAACATCAATCCAATCCCGAAAGCGAACAGGATCAAAACCCAGTACTCGGCCATCCCGGCAGCAATATTGCCCCCAAAATAAAGGGCAAAGGCACCAAGGCTGATGGCCCCGGCGGCGCCAAAACCGGCCGTTATAACCTCCAGGGCCAATCCGCCCAACCCGATCATCAGCAAAATAGTACCCACCACGGGATTGGTCGTCCAGCTTACCAGACCGTCGACAGCCCGCTGCTCAACCGGGCGCCATTCGGCCTCTTCAAGGCCAACTGCTGTTAACAATGAAGCATGGTCATTTACAGTACCTTCGCTGTACCCTACTTCCAGGGCTTCTCCGGCAGTCAGGGTCAGCAAAACACCCTCCTCAACCAGGCCTTCAACGGCGATATCCCTGCGGACCATGGCCGAAGCGATTAGCGGATCCCTGCCCCTGCGCTCGGCCACCCCGGCCATCTCTTTTTCCCAGACAGATAGCATCTTTTCATCAACTTCACCTACTCCCAGGTAGCTGGGTTCGGCGGCGCCAATTGTGCTGCCCGGGACCATATAAATCTCATCGGCGGCCAGGGCCAGGTATGCTCCCGCCGATATGGCATTGGGGCGGACAAAAGCATAAACCGGTAGATCATGATCGTCCATGATTCGCCTGATTGCTTCGGCAGAGTGGATAAAGCCGCCGGGAGTATCAAGTTCCAGGATCACTGCTTCTGCTTCCATGTTCAGTGCCTCTTCGAAGGCATAAGCAACATAGCTCGTGGTACCCGGATTGATCGTCCCCTTAATTTCAATAACCACTACCGTGTTATTATCGGCTGCTCCGCTGCCAAAAGGCATAAAAATAAGCAGTCCGCAGAACAGACAAGCCAGCCATAAAAAAGTTCTTTTTATTACCGACACAACCCGTCCTCCAGACATAAAGGCCCGGCTTAAAAAGCCGGGCCTTTATTTCAGTTATTGCAGTTTTTCTTCAACCATCCGGCGAACGACATTGCCTTCGGCTTTGCCTTTAACACGAGGCATCAGCAGACCCATTACCTTGCCCATGTCCCGCTTTGTTTCAGCCCCGGTTTCAGAGATTGCGTCCCGAACCATACTTTCCAGTTCTTCTTCAGAAAGCTGTTCGGGCATATATTCTTTAAGAATTTCTATTTCACGTTCCAGGTCATCAAGCAGCTCCTGGCGGTTGGCTTTTTGATAATCGCCCAAGGATTCCTGGCGTTTTTTTACTTCCCTCGTCAGAGCTGTCAGTTCTTCTTCGGCATCAAGCGGAGCATTCTTGGCAATAGTGCTGTTTTGCAATTCTGACCGGAGCATTCGGATTACCGATAAACGGAACCTATCCTTGGCTTTTTGGGCTTCTTTTTGATCTTCTACAAGCTTTTCTGATAGAGATTTTTCCGCCATACAACTGCCTCCCTGTTTATTAACGGCGCCTTTTCCGTGCAGCATCGGCTTTCTTTTTCCGGCGCACACTAGGCTTTTCATAATGCTCCCTCCGGCGGGCTTCAGAGATAACCCCGGCGCGGGCACATTGTTTCTTAAACCTCTTCAAAGCTTTATCTAAGGTCTCGTTTTTGCCAATTTTTATTTCTGCCATAACTCTTCCCCCCTCTCCTTAAAACCAATACCCAGGGACTGTAATTCATTGAGTTTAAACACCCCTGCCCTTGGCTATGGTCTGCAGCAAAGGTCTTCCTCCCAGGAGGTGGAGGTGGAGATGAAAAACAATTTGTCCAGCATCAGCACCGCAGTTGAGCACAATCCGGTATCCTTTCTTATCGATCTTAAAAGCTTTGGCAATTTCATTTGCAACTGAGTGTAAATGGCCAATCAGGCCCTCGTCATCTTTTTCCATATCCAGAAGGGTGGGAATATGCTTGCGCGGGACTACCAGGATATGGACGGGAGCAGCGGGGTTGATATCCTTAAAAGCAACCGTTTTTTCGTCATCATAAACAATATCTGCATCCAGCTCCCGGTTAATGATCTTGCAAAAAACGCATTCTGCCGACATACTGATTCCTCCTGACCGCTATTATAACACAGCCCTATTGCCTTGAGAAGCAAACAGCCCCTTGATCGAGCTATGATAGTGATTAGTTCGCTAAATGATCCTTTATTACCTTTTTCCGGCAAAAAATTTTTGTAATAATGGCTGGTAGATAGATAATCCCTACTCAATCCGCTTAATACCTTAGAATAATTCTTTTTATTTGCCCCGGATAATTACCTGTAAGTTGACTGCAGGCAGAAGCTGCAATCATTTTGTTAACCCCGGTTCTATGCTATTATGTATTTAAGCCATACTTAATCAATGATCAGGCCGAACTTAATTGCAACGGGATCAGGAAACAAAATCTACTGCATAAAATAAGACAAAAAACTGCTGGTATTCGGGGGAAGAGATTATGGAAATAGATATCCGGGAAGCCCTGGAACAAAATAATGTGCTGTTTATCGACGTCCGCTCACCCGGCGAATACTATGAAGCTTCAATACCCGGGGCAGTCAACATTCCTCTTTTTGATGACAGGGAGTATTACCAGTTAAGCATCATTTTTTACCAGATGGGTGAACATGAAGCCAGGAGAGCGGCCCTGGATATGGTGGCCCCCAGGCTGCCGGCCCTGGTCAAAAGCATAACAAAGGCAAGCGGCAGCAAAAAGCCCCTCCTTTATTGCAAAAGGGGCGGTATGCGCAGCTTGAGCCTGGACCAGGTCTTATCGCTGGTCGGGGTGCCGGTTTACAGGCTCAAAAACGGCTATAAAGCTTACCGACGTTACGTAAATGAACGCCTCCGGGGTTATAACCTAAAAAGCAAGCTGTACGTCCTGAACGGCCTGACGGGTGTAGGAAAAACGTTGGTTTTAAAAAAACTGGAACAGTGCGGTGTGCCGGTCATAGATCTGGAAGGGCTGGCCAGGCACCGCGGATCCGTTTTTGGGGCGGTTGGTTTTGACAAACCCCGGTCCCAGAAAGATTTTGATGCCCTCCTGCTGGAACAGCTCGATCAAGCCCGGAGCGAACTCTACCTGGTTACCGAGGGAGAAGGGCAAAGGATCGGCAACATCTATCTCCCCCACTTTTTCGTGGAAGCGATGAAACAGGGAGAGCATATCCTTTTGACCGCCCCGTTTGAAGTCAGGGTAAAGCGCATTGTTGATACATATGTCAAAGCTGCTCTGGGTGATGAAATACAAAGGCAGCTTGAATCCTCGTTAAAATCTCTGGAACGGCGTTTGGGAAAAAGAAAAACAGAGATGCTGACAGCTATGATCAAAAAAGGAAATTATTACACTGTTGCAGAATTATTATGCAGGGATTATTACGATCACTTTTACAGTGACTCCAGGCCGGGGGCTTCCAGGTTTACAGAAACAATAGACGCTACAGATCTGAATCAAGCAGCGGACCAGGTTATGGCTGTGATAGTCCAAAAATTTACCGCTCCCGCATAAAAATTCCCTTATTTATATATGTAAACAATTAACGGACTGTGTATTACTGACCCGGCTGTTAAATAAAAATCCTAAACTTCCAAAGGAGAAATAAAAGTTATGAATCCTTACGACGCTGCTCACAAACTGGCAGGGGCTTTACGAGAATCGGAAGAATTCAAGGAGCTTAAAAAGGCACAGCAAGAATTAAAAGCTGATCAAACAGCAAAAAAAATGATTCTCGACCTGCGCGGTAAACAGATGGAGCTGCAGAGGCAAAAACTGTCCGGAATTGAAGTATCCAAAGAGCAGGAGGAAAAGCTGGAAAAACTGCTGGAAGTGGTAAATATGAACATGGTAGCAAAACGTTTTTTACAGGCGGAATACAAGGCCATAGTTCTTCTGCAGGATGTACAAAAAATCATCGGCGATGCCACCAATGAAATATACGACGAAGAATTAATGAACTTTCCTGAAAGTGAAAGCCAGGGTGAACAAGAATAATGGCTGCAGGAAGGACCGGGAAATACGAAGCCCTGCTGATTGATTTAGACGGCACACTGCTTGACCTGGATATTGAAAAATTCATACCGGCCTATCTCGAAGCCCTGTCCAAACAATTTATCGTCCATCTCAGCCGTGATGATTTTATCAGGCATCTCTTTGAGGCAACAAGGATCATGGTCGAAGACAATGATCCGGATAAGAAAAACGAAACTATTTTTTACAAGGAATTCTGTAAAAGAATTGGCAAAAACCAGAAACAGATCCAACCTATAGTTGATGACTTTTATCGTAACGTTTTTCCGAGCTTGCAATGCTGGGGCAAAGTACATCCCCATGCCCGGGCAGTTGTCGAATATGCCCGGGAAAAAAACTTGATCCTGGTTTTGGCTACAAATCCTATTTTTCCGGCTGCCGCTATTTTACAGCGCCTGTCCTGGAGCGGATTCTCCCCGGATGATTTTGACCTGGTAACCACCATGGAAAATATGCATTTCTGCAAGCCAAACCCATCTTATTTTACAGAAATCACCCGGATTATTAAATGTCCTCCAGAAAAGTGCCTGATGGCAGGCAATGATACCCTGGAAGACCTCAGTGCATCAAAAGCGGGGTTAGATACTTTCCTGGTCGAAGACTTACTCCTGCACCGTACTGACAAAGAACCCGTCAGTACCTACAGGGGAAAGTTAAAGGACCTGGCTGTCCTGATAAAAAGTTTAGAACCTGTAAGAAGGAATTGATAATGTAGAAACCGTAAAAATGCCGACGCCTTATTTCTTTTTAACCCGAATGGCCTTGATCTCAGAACCGTCTTCTTTTTCCAATCGGGCATTGATCAATTTGCCGCGCCAGTGCAGGCCTTTTATATCCATATCAATTTTAACCCGCAGGTAATGTTGGGTAAAACCTTCACCGTAAGAGTAAGGCACTACTTTTTCAACAAGCACCGGTTGGACAGTGCCTAAAAATTGACGCCGGTAAGCAGAAGCCATTTCTTCGCCCAGCTCGATCACCTCTTTGCTGCGCCGGTCTTTAACTTTGTTGGGGACCTGGCCGGAATAATCGGCCGCCGGGGTGCCAGGCCGCGGTGAATATTTGAATACATGGAGCCGGCTAAAGCCAATATCTTTGATCAATTTCATACTGCGCCGGTGATGCTTTTCTGTTTCACCCGGGAAACCCACAATAATATCGGTGCTCAAGGCCAGGGCCGGGATTTCCTGTTTCAACCATTTGGCCAGGTAAAGATATTCCACTGGCTCGTAGGGCCGGTTCATCAGCCGCAGTATTTCCCCGTCACCGCTCTGGAGAGGAATATGCAGATGCGGGCAGACAATCCAGGATCCGGTGATATGGTCCACGAGCTCTGCGTTTATATCGGAGGGTTCAAGGGAACTCAGACGAAGCCTGAACAGATTCGGTATTTCTTCCAGATCCTTCAAAAGTGAAGGCAGGGAAACATCCTCCAGTTCGGCGCCGTAAAACCCTAAATGGATGCCGGTTAAAACAATTTCCCGGCACCCGGAAGCTACCAGGTTCTTAGCCCTTAGAACTGCCTCTTCCGGATGAAGGCTTCGCAGAGGGCCCCTCACCGACGGCACGACACAGTAACTGCAGTGCTGATCGCAGCCTTCCTGGATTTTAAGGAAACCCCTGGTCCGATTCCTTCTTTTAACCGGGGGGAGCATTTCAAAGCGGCTGTCTGCAGGATGGGGCGATACAAGATCCAGGGCAGTACCTGGTTCCAGAGAAGTTAAGATTTGGGGTAGTTTTTCTCGCTCCCGGTTACCGACAATCAGATCGGCCTGTTCCATTTCTTTAATTTTTTCTGGAGCACCCTGGGCATAACATCCTGTAGCAATTACGATGGCCCCGGGCGAACGTTTCCGGGCCCGCCGAATTGCTTTTCTTGATTTGTGGTCGCTGCTGCCGGTCACTGTACAGGTGTTGATCACATAAACATCAGCCTGGTTGTCAAAATCGGTAATTTTGTAACCGGCCTGCTCAAAAAGCGCTTGCAGCGCTTCTGTTTCGCAAAAATTAACTTTGCACCCGAGAGTGAAAAAAGCAGCTTTTTTCTTCACTATATTTCCCTTTCTTTCCCCAGATCGCCCCATGCCGCCTGGATCACAGCAACAACGGCGGTGGCGGCTGTTTCTGTCCGCATAATCCTGGGCCCCAGGTGGATTATTTGGGCCCCGGAATCCCTGATCGCTTCTATTTCGCTTTTCTCAAAACCTCCCTCGGGCCCAATAAACAATAAAACAGCCTTATCTTCCGGACAAGGCTGTTTTAAAGCGCCGGATAATGAAATTCTTGATTCATCTTCCCAGGGAACCAGGGTCCGGTATCTGTTGAATTCGACCAGGGTATCTTTTAAGTCAAGGGCCTGTTCAACCGGGGGCAGGAAAGCCCGGCGGCACTGCGCTGCGGCTGAACGGGCTATATTCTGCCAGCGCCTGATTTTTTTCTCCGCTTTAGAGCCGCCCAGGTTGGGTATACTTCTCGACACAGCCACAGGAACGATCTTTTTAACTCCCAACTCCACGGCCTGCCTGATGACCAGGTCCATTTTTTCGCCCCTGGACAATGATTGAAACAAAGTTATATTTAACGGGGATTCAGTTGAAGGAAGTTCGTCACCAAGCCTGACTCTGACCCGCTGCGGTTCGGATACGGTTATCACTGCGCTTAAGGCCTTGCCCAGGGCATCGGCCACGGCTACCCTATCTCCGGGTTTCAAGCGAAGGACACGGTAAGCATGGTTCAGATCTTGTTCGTGCAGGTCTACTTCCAGCCCACCGGTCAAGGTGTATCCTTCTAAAAAGAAGTAGTGCATTTATACCTCCGGGCTGCCGGTTACTATCCGCCGCCAAAAGCATCTTTCATCCGGTCAAAAAAACCTTTGTTTTCAACCCCCACTTCTTCACCGTTAAGATAAGCAAATTCTTCCAATAGCTCCTTCTGACGAGGTGTGAGGCGTTTGGGAACACTTACCTTGACTGTTGCGCGCAAGTCGCCCCGTCCAGAACCACGCAGGTGAGGCATACCCTGCCCTTTTAAGCGGAAGGTCGTACCGTGCTGGGTCCCTTCAGGGATCCTGAGGGTAGCCGTCCCCTCGAGAGTCGGCACTTCCTTTTCCACGCCGAGGGCAGCCTGGCTAATGCTTATTGTTTCTTCTATCCACAAATCACTGCCTTTTCTCTGAAACACCTTGTGGGGACGGATCCGGAACACCACATATAAATCTCCGGAAGGTCCGCCGCGGACACCGGCTTCGCCACCACCGCTGACCCTGAGCCTTGAACCGTCTTCCACCCCGGGTGGTATTTTAATTTCAATTTTTCTTTCCTGCACAATCCGGCCCTGGGCACTGCAGGTGGGACAGGGGTCGCTTATAATTACACCTTCACCCCTGCAGTTACCACAGACCTGCATGCTGACAAAACGGCCGAAAGGTGTGCTCCGGGTATACTGCTGCTGTCCGCTGCCGCCGCATGAAGGACAGGTCTCGGAACCGCCGGCGGATTTAGTTTTCTTGCCTTCGCAATCAGGGCAGGTTTCGGTTCGCGGTATGGTAATTACTTTTTCACCGCCATGAAAAGCTTCTTCCAGGGTAATCTCCAGATCATAGCGCAGGTGGTCCCCCTGTTCGGGTCCGCGCTGCCTGCGGCGTGCACCCATACCGCCCATTCCACCGAAAAACTGTTCAAATATTTCATCGATGCCGCCGAAACCAGCCTGGCCAAAACCGGTGCCGCCAAAACCTTCAAATCCACCCGGGCCGCCGGCTTGATGGCCGAAGCGATCATAGTGCTCTCTCTTCCGGGGATCGCTCAGGACATCATAAGCTTCTTTCATCTCTTTAAATTTATTTTCGGCGTCAGGATCATCCTTGTTTAAATCGGGATGATACTGCTTGGCCAGCCTCCTGTACGCTTTTTTCACTTCGGCTTCACTGGCATTGCGGTTCAGTCCTAAAATTTCATAATAATCCCGTCTTTCCATACTCAAATATCATCCTTTTCGCCCTGGTAATTATTTTATGGTTTTCTAAAACCGTCTAGCTCCATCCAACTTTTAAAAAAGGCTGGACTCACACATATAGTATAACACTAACGCCGGGTTTCTGCCTAACTCAAAATCTTGCCCTGATCAATTATAAGGTCAGTTGGTGATTATGACAACCGGATCGGTTATTCAGGCAAAAACCCGGCATTAGAAATGCTATTAGCATGGAGTTAATTCTACTGCTCCTGCTTATCCTCGCTCTCTTCGGCATCCGCCTCATGAATATCATACTCGGCGTCTACTACATTTTCATCTTCAGCTGTTTCCCCACCGGGCTGAGAGCTGCCGCTTTCGGCGCCCGCCTCCTGGGCTTCAGCCTGCTGTTGTTCATATAGCTTCGAAGACAATTCATGCATAAAACCATTCACCTTTTCGGTGGCTTCCTTGATCTTTTCCAGGTCCTCTCCACGGGCCGCTTCACGCAGTTCTTCGGCAGCCTTTTTGACTTCTTCTGCTTTGTCTGGTTCTACTTTATCACCCAGATCCTTCAGAGCTTTTTCTGCGCTGTAGGCCAGGCTGTCGGCCTGGTTGCGAGCTTCGGCCAATTCCTTGCGCTTGCGGTCTTCCTCGGCAAATTTCTCGGCCTCGTTAACCATTTCGTCAATTTGATCTTTTTCCAGCCCGCTGGAAGCCGTAATAGATATTTTTTGTTCGCGGTTCGTGGCCAGGTCCTTGGCGGAAACATTGACAATGCCATTGGCATCAATATTAAAACTTACCTCAATCTGAGGAACACCGCGGGGCGCCGGGGGAATTCCATCGAGCATAAACCGCCCCAGGGTCTTATTATCGGCTGCCATGGCTCTTTCTCCCTGCAAGATGTGAATATCAACACTGGTCTGGTTGTCGGCGGCGGTGGAGAAAATTTGTTTTTTCTCGGTGGGAATGGTTGTATTACGCTCAATAATCTTTGTAAAAACACCGCCAAGAGTTTCGATGCCCAGTGACAGGGGAGTTACATCAAGAAGCAGAACATCTTTTGCTTCGCCGCCCAGGACAGCCGCCTGGTAAGCCGCCCCCATGGCCACAACCTCATCGGGGTTTACGCCTTTATGCGGTTCCTTGCCTAGCAGGTTGCGGATGGCATCCTGGACAGCAGGAATCCTGGTCGACCCTCCCACCAGGATAATTTTATCAATCTCATCGGTGCTCAATTCAGCATCGGCTAATGCCTGCCTGGTCGGGCCCATGGTCTTTTCGACAAGATCGCCGGTTAATTCATCAAACTTGGCCCTGGTCAGGGTCATATGAAGGTGTTTTGGCCCCTCCTGGGTGGCGGTAACAAAAGGCAGGTTGATATCGGTGGAAGTTACTGAAGATAGTTCCACTTTCGCTTTTTCCGCCGCTTCCATTAAACGCTGGAGGGCCATCCTGTCCTGGCGCAGGTCAATACCGTGGTCTTTTTTAAATTCGTCGGCAATAT
The DNA here is from genome assembly GCA_003554615.1 of Syntrophomonadaceae bacterium. Lineage (GTDB taxonomy): Bacteria > Bacillota > Dethiobacteria > DTU022 > DTU022 > B1SED10-74M. Next base: position 5,496 of record PWGX01000008.1, on the reverse strand, counting down.
AATCGACAACGCGCTGATCAAAATCGTCACCGCCCAGGCGGTTATTGCCGCTGCTGGCTTTAACTTCAACCACATCGTCTCCGAGTTCCAAAACGGACACGTCAAAAGTTCCTCCGCCCAGGTCAAAAACCATTATCTTCTGGTCTTCACCTTTTTTATCCAGCCCATAGGCAAGGGCTGCCGCTGTCGGTTCGTTTATAATCCTAAGCACTTCCATCCCGGCAATCGTCCCCGCGTCCTTCGTGGCCTGACGCTGGCTGTCGGTAAAATAAGCGGGGACCGTGATAACCGCCTGGGTAACTTCTTCGCCAAGATAGCTTTCGGCATCGGCTTTCAATTTTTGCAAAACCATTGCTGAAATTTCCTGAGGTGTATATTCTTTATCATCAATTTTTACCTTGTGATTGGTTCCCATTTCACGCTTGATCGAGACGATGGTCCGTTCAGGGTTGGTCACAGCCTGGCGCTTTGCTACCTGGCCCAATAAACGCTGGCCGTCTTTTGTAAAAGCCACTACAGAGGGCGTCACCCTGCTGCCCTCGGCATTTGCAATAATTTCAGGTTCGCTACCAATTAGAGCGGCAACTGCTGAGTTGGTGGTTCCAAGGTCAATTCCTACAACTTTTCCCATTTTTCCTGTCCTCCTTGTAAAGTATATGACTGCAATTTATTCACGGCAAACTTTAACCATGGCCGGCCGAAGGACCCTTTCCCGGTGACGGTAACCCCGCTGAAGCTCTTCTACGACGTTTCCTGGTTCTGTTTCATCACTTTCCACTGCCATCACGGCATGATGGCAGTGCGGATCAAAAGGATTTCCTTCCGCCTCTATGACACTAACCCCTTCCTGCTCCAGGATCTGAAAGATTTGCTTATAGATCATTTCCAGTCCGTCAACATGGGTATCGGGGACTTTTTGATCAGAACGGGCAGATTCCAGGGCCCGTTCCAGGTTATCCACTACCGGCAGGAGCCTGCTCAAAAAATCGTGAAGGGCGTAATCCTTTGCTTCAGCCTGTTCCATCTTGCTAATCCGCCGTAAATTGTCCATTTCGGCCTGCTTTCGCTTCAGCCGGTCCAGGAGTTCTTCTTTTTCCTGCATCCATTCCGCTTCTGCCGTTTCTTCTTCCTGCCCTGGTTCTTCTTCAGTTAACCCGTCCTTTTCAGCTGCTAGATCATTATCATTTTGATCCGGCAGCTCTTGTTCCACTCCGGACTTGCCAGGTTCTCTTTCGAGCACTGTTTCCTGTTCCATTTGTCCCTGCTGTCGTTCTTCCTGTTCTGCAGATTGTTCTGCTTGTTGTTCTTTCCGTTTTTTCCCGGACATAAAAAATTTCACCTGCTCGTATAAGATTGATGGTAATAAAGAGTCCACAGTCCTAAATAAATTCAGTGTACTGCCGTACCCCCCGCCTGTAGTTTAACCCGGTCAGGAACTGCTGAGACTCTGGTTAAGCTGATCGACAAGACGGCGCATAACGCTGATCACCTTCCCGTAATCCATCCTGGTCGGCCCGAGAACTCCTACAGTCCCCAGGGTTTTATCATGGATCCGGTAGGTGCCCGTGATCAGGGTACATTCTTTAATGTCTTCAAATTCATTCTCAGAGCCTATCCGCACCACGATATTGTCTTCGCTTGAAGTGTCCTCAAGGATTTTGAACAGGAGCGGTTCCTGTTCAAACAGGTTAAGCATCCTGCGGATCTTATCTACATCTTTAAATTCAGGCTGATTCAGGATATTGGTTGTCCCTCCGAGGAATACCCGGATCTGCTTTTCTTCCTTGAGGCTTTCTTCAAGGAGGATAAATGCCTGTTCCAGGATTTCCAGGCGCCGGAACAGATCTCTTTTCAGCTCGTTAATTAGTGAAGTGGTAACCTGGTCAATAGTTAACCCGTACAGTTTTTGGTTCAAATAGGAAACAATCTGCTGCAGTTCAGTCTGGCTTAACTGATGCTGAAAATCGATGACCTTGTTCTTTATAAAACCAGTATCGGTAATTAAAACTACCAGTCCCCTTTTTTCATCCAGGGGTAGTATTCTAAGTTGATGAAAAGCGCTTTTCTTGAACTGCGGGCCCATAATCAAGGAAGTCTGATTGGTGGCAGATGACAATACCCTGGTCGAGTTCATAATAATCTGTTCGATCTCTCGCATCTTGCCTGCGCTAAGGGAGGTGCTGATCTTCTCTTCAACATCCTCACTTAATTCGTTCAAATCCATTAAGTCGTCGACATAATAACGATATCCCCGCTGGGATGGAATTCTTCCGGCGGAAGTATGAGGCTGAGCCAGGTACCCCATTTCCTCCAGGTCGGCCATCTCATTCCTGATTGTTGCTGAGCTGAGGCCGCCGGGATGGGATCTGGATATTGTACGTGAACCGACAGGCTCAGCTGTTTTAATATAATTAATAACTACGGATCGAAGAATCTGCTCTTTTCTATCGTTCAATTCAGCAGTCATTCTTAATCCCCCCCGTTTCGCTCTTTAGCACTCCAAACTATAGAGTGCTAAAGCTACTAAAAAAATATCATTTTTGAGGGGGTTTTGTCAAGCTGATCACAGTACAAACAGAAACAATCCATGCCAATTGCTTATCTTGAATGCTGCCTGCTTTTATAATCGCCAATTGCATTCTGGAGGGCATCCGCCGCCAGGTTTGAACAGTGCAGCTTAAGGGGCGGCAGTCCGCCCAATTGATCGGCAACATCCTGGTTGGTCACCCGGGCCGCTTCATCGATGGTTCTGCCTTTTACCATCTCAGTCAACATGCTGCTGCTGGCAATCGCCGCCCCACAGCCAAAGGTCTGGAACTTTATATCCTCGATCCGATCATCTTTGACCTTGAGGTAAAGCTTCATGGTATCGCCGCATTTAAAACTGCCAGTTTCGCCAATTGCATCTGCGTCAGGAAGTTCACCCACATTGCGGGGATTGGTAAAGTGATCCATTACTTTCTCGCTGTACATCCAACGTTTCTCCTTTCGTCTTTTAAACCTTCAGCGGGCATGATAAGTCGGAGACATGCTGCGCAGCCTCTCTACAATCGGTGAGGCTTTTTCCAGCACATAATCAATATCTTCTTCACTGTTGCCATAACCAAGGCTAAATCGCACAGATCCATGGGCCATGGAATGATCGAGCCCCATCGCCGATAAAACATGAGACGGTTCCAGTGAACCAGAAGAACAGGCCGAACCGCTGGAAGCAGCAATACCTTCCATGTCAAGACTGAGAAGCACCGATTCCCCTTCTATGTATTGAAAGCTTACGTTTACATTGCCGGGCAGGCGTTCTTTGGGATGACCGTTCAAATAGACCTCTCCAATATCACGCAGGCCTTTTATAAGACGGTCTCTTAAATGCTCCAGCTTCTTTTTCTTTTCAGGAATTTCAGATACGGCCAGTTCAATCGCTTTGCCAAGGCCGATAATACCGGGAACATTTTCCGTCCCCGGCCGCAGTTTCCTCTCCTGGCTCCCTCCCCGGTAGAGGGGGTCGATTTTTATACCCTTTCTCATGTAAAGAGCTCCAATCCCTTTCGGTCCGTTAAACTTGTGAGCCGACAAAGACAGAAAATCGGCATTTAGATCGGCTACATTAAACGGCAGCTGTCCAACAACCTGGACGGCATCGGTATGAAAAAGGATCCCCTTTTCCCTGGCCACCGCTCCAAGCTCGCGGACCGGCTGCAGGGTGCCAATTTCATTGTTGGCAGCCATGATCGAGATCATAAAGGTGTCATCTTCTATGGCTTCCTTTAATGATTCCGGATCGACCCTCCCGTACTGATTTACCGGCAGGTACTTAACCCGGTGGCCTTCGTTTTCCAGGTTTTTACAAACATCCAGCACTGCATGGTGTTCAACAGAAGAAGTAATTATATGTCCCGGCTTGGTCCGTTTTTTTGCCACACCGCGCAGGGCTATATTATTGGACTCCGTACCCCCGGCGGTAAAATAAATTTCGTCCTCATTTGCTCCCAGCGCAGAGGCTGTTTTTTCCCGGGCTTCTTCCACTGCCTGGCGCACCTCTCTGCCCGGGGCATGCAGGCTGGAAGGGTTGCTATACTGTTCCTGGAAATAAGGCGCCATATAATCAAAAACTTCTTTCCTAACTGGAGTGGTCGCGCCATGATCCATATAAACCAGCCGACTTTGCATTTTATACTCCTCCCTTTACGTTATGTTGGTCGGCTTAACATCAATTAGCTCATCAAGAGATACATCATCCAAAACATCGTTGATTTTATCTCTCAGCTTCTCCCAAACCTGCCTGGTCAGGCATCCATCCTTGCGGTTACAGCAGGGATCATCGGCATTTTCAGCCAGGCAATCCACCGGGGCAATCGGCCCCTCGACAGCCCGGACTATATCTCCAATATTGATCTCGGCCGGGGGCCGGGAAAGCATGTAACCTCCACGAGAACCACGCACACTGGAGATCAAACCATTACGCCTGAGATCCGGAACAATTTGCTCCAGGAAATTTAGGGATATGCTTTCCTGTTCCGCAATTTCTCTTAACGGTAAAGGGCCGGTTTGATAATAATAGGCAAGAATTGCCATGGCCCTTACGCCATATTCCACTTTTGCCGATAACCTCATCCCTGTATACACCACTTTTTTAGAATTCCGACCAAACAAGTCGGGTATCCGACAAAAAAAAGAATAACACCTCAATTAAATACTGTCAACGGTTAAATCAATTTTTTAACAAAATAAAGCCGGCATTTAATGCCGGCCAGTTTAATTTTTTTTATCAGGTTCTTTTTGATTAGTTAAAAGATTAATAAAGGGGTTACATCTTCACTACATTTGCAGCCTGCGGGCCGCGGTTGCCTTCTACGATTTCAAACTCGACTTCCTGTCCTTCTTCCAAAGTTTTAAAGCCTTCTTCCTGGACCTCCGAGTAATGCACAAAAACATCTTTTCCTTCATCGACTTCAATGAAGCCGTACCCCTTTTCAGGGTTAAACCATTTAACCTTACCTTGCATTAAAACATTACCTCCTAAAATAGCCCCGATAAACGAGGTGTTATATCTTCTAAAGATTACCACAACCATGATTAAAAATCAATATACCTTCAGAGTTTTTCAGTTGTTTAACTATGAATATGCTATAATCTGCCTTGGAGGTGAGTTAATGTTCCTCGGTGTTGGTGTGGATTTGGTAGCAGTAGAAAGAATTAAAAGAATCCTTGAAAAATACCCTGAGCGTTTTATGGACAGGATTTTTACAAGCCTGGAAAAACAGCGCTTCCTGGACCAAAAGGCTTCGCCTGCTTCCCTTGCCGCCCGGTACGCCGCCAAGGAAGCAGTTTTAAAAGCGATCGGCTGCGGTATCGGCCCGGCCGCCTTAAAAGAGGTGGAAATCTTTACCTCCCGGGGAAAACAACCTCTGGTCAAACTGTGCGGGGAGGCTTCCCGCCTGGCCCGGGAAAAAAAGATTACCGCGATTGCCGTTTCACTAACCCACGAACCTCCTTTTG
>PWGX01000038.1 GCA_003554615.1 Syntrophomonadaceae bacterium | reverse complement strand
TACTCATAAACGAGGATAATATAACTATTTTCATTTGTTTTAGTCCGATAAAACCATATACGCATTGAGCAGAAATATGCTTGCTGCTCTCTGCCGGAACTCCTTACTATAAGATCATTGCTTGCCTCACCAAAAATTAAGCTTTTTTGGCACATAGGCAAGTCCAATATGACTGCTATCTACGCCTATGAGTAAGAACCCTTTAGAATAACAGGTCGGGAGGCGCTTGTCCAGGTAAATTATGTTATTTGCTTACGAGCACTTAGTTCGACAAAATATTAACTTAGCCTCTTCTTTTTATTATTTATCCATATTATTTTCAGCAGTAAATTGGTGTTAATTAATTTTTACATCATTTGATTACTCGTCAAAGGTGTTCCTTGAAAACTGCCATAAATAAAGGCCTTATTTGCTACCTCCTATTTAAAACCTCTACATCTAGAATAAACTTTATAAATTCATATTTTATACATTTACTCAACCCTATCAACCTGTGTTTCAAAAACACAGTGGAAACTGCTCTCCTCGAACAGTCTCCACTGTGTTGCATTTAACAGCTCTAATTCCAACCGACCTTCTCTTACAAAGCGGCCAGGCTGGCATCAAGCGCCGAAGCAATTTTATCCATTCCTTCTTTTTCAATAACAATCGGTGGAGCTATACGCAGGTTGGTTTCATGGGTTTCCTTGGCATAGACCCCGTTTTCAAGCATATTCATGCTCAGTTGGTGGCCGTCATAATCCGGATTAATCTCCACCCCGATCAGCATTCCCTTGCCCCTGACTTCTTTGACCTTGTTGGGATATTTCTTGGCTACCTGTTCAAGCTGATCTTTTAAATAGCTGCCGTTTTGGGCAGAAAGGTTGGTAATGTCTCTTTTTTCAAGTTCATGGATGGTTAGCAAACCGACAAAAGAGGCCAGTGGATAACCGCCGAAGGTGCTCCCTTCGCCATGCGGTTCAAACAGCTCCATAATTTCCTTTTTACCGCACAGAGAGCTGACCGGAATCACTCCTGAACTCATTGCCTTACCGATGGTGATCAAGTCCGGTTTTTCCAATCCGTACAGCTGCCAGGCAAAATCGTAACCTGTCCGGCAGTAACCGGTCTGGATTTCATCCAGGACAAACAGGGCGTTGTTTTCTTTGCACAGTTTCTGAACATCGCGGAGGTAATTGTCATCGGGAATAAAAATTCCCGCTTCTGCCTGAATCGGTTCAATAAATACCGCGGCAACGTCACCGCCATGCTCTTTGAATTTTGCTTCCAGGGCCCCGAGATCATTGAAAGGAACTTGTTCGAAACCCGGCATCAGGGGTTCCAAATCTTTCCTTGTAGTCGAATCATCCATCATAGCTGTGGATCCAAGGCCCCTGCCATGGAAGGCATTATTGGCGGTTATAATCACCGGAGTCCCTTTTATACCCTTACCGTCCCTGCCACCGTAATTTTTGGCCCATTTCCGAATCGCCTTGATGGCCGCCTCGTTTGCTTCGGTCCCACCGTTTTTGGGTAGGAACATATCCATCTGGGTAAATTCCTGCAGTTTAACCAGCCAGGGACCCAGGTAACTGTGGGATATAGACCGGGGTATGGTGGCCATCTGATTGATAAAATTATTGACGTTTTCAGTGATAACAGGGTCTCTGTGCCCAAAAGGCACGGCAGAATAACAGGCAAGCCCGTCAACGAGTTCCAGTTCTTCTTCGCCCTTTTCAGTTTCTTTCCGGATCTTGATCATGTACGGTTTTGAGCCGCCTCCAAGAACCAAAACCCCATGGAAGGGTTTGTAAATCCTGGCCCCCAGTGTATCCAGTGCTACGTTGTGTTCCTTGATCGTCCAGTCTTTAATTGGTTTCCCGTTTACTTCATAAGCATCAATAATAGTGTTCATAGGCATCTCCTTACCTAAAAATATTTTTAAGCGTTAACTTGCAAAAGCAACAAAAGTATACTTAAGTCCTGCCAAAAATACTCATTCAATTATACGATAGCATTCAAGCCGGCGATTTGTAATATGAGTATTGTATAAAAATTTCGGTTATTTTTTATACTTCCTATACAACATACACAACTGATTTAAAGTTAATCCAGCCCGGCAAAGCGGTTGAACTCATCCATCACTGCCAGCAATTCGGGGGGCAGCATGCTGCGGGTTTTTTCTCCGATCTGGTAGGGAACCTCGCCAAAGTAAGCTTGGGCCATGGCCCCGCTCATGCAGGCAATAGTGTCGCTGTCGCCGCCGAGTGATACCGCCTTACGGACAGCATCTTCAAAATTCTCAGCTTCCAGGAAGGCGATGATCGCCTCTGGTACAGATCCCTGGCAGGTGACATCGAACTGGTAGTTGGGACGGATCTGCTCGGTGGTCCGGTCAAGGTTATAACCGAACTGCTCCACGATATAAGTTTTGATTTTTCTTTTGCCGTAATCATTGCGAGCCAGGTGGACAACCGCTGCTACAGCCTGTGCTCCTTTGATCCCTTCGGGATGGTTGTGCGTAACGGCGGCGCTCCGTTCTGCTTCTTCCAGGACTGACTGCAGGTCATTAAAAGCAAACCCCACCGGGCTGACCCTCATAGCCGAACCGTTCCCAAAGCTGTAGTACGGCTCTTCGCTTTCAGAAAAAGCCCACTGAAAGAAGTTTCCTCCGTAGCCAGCATTGGGATAGCGGCGGGTATATTCCTTCAAGGTTTGGGCATAATCCTTGCCGTTTATTATGCAGTCGGCCACGGCTACAGTTAGCACAGTGTCATCGGTAAACCTCGAGGCCTGGTGAAATAGTTCAAAATCTGTGGTTTTGATACTGAAGTGTTCATAAACCGAACCGATAATATCTCCGGCAATGGCTCCGATCATCAATTGCTCACTCCTTGCTACAGCAAGTGCCGGGAGAATATCCTCCCGGCACCGCTTCTAATTTTATCCTATATCAATTATAAAACAAGTTTCCCAGATTAGGAAGCCTGGGGCTGTTTTTTCGGTTCGCTGAAGGACGGCCGCTTCATGGCTTTGTCAATATATGGGACAAAGGCGTTCATGATCAGGATTGAGAATGCCACCCCTTCAGTCGGCGAGAGGCCGAGCCTGAAGATTACAACCAGGATACCGATGCAGGCCCCAAAAATCAGCTTGCCCCGGTTGGTAAACGGGCTGGTTACCCAGTCGGTAGCCATAAAGAAGGCGCCGATCATAATACCACCGGTAAAAAGGTGGTAGATCGGATTCTGTTCGGCAATCAGGGTTAGAATTGCTATTGCAGCCAGCATGGATACCGGAACATGCCAGGTGATGTGCTTCGTGTAAAATAAGTACGCTGCTCCAATCAAAAGGGCAAGCGGAGAAACTTCAGACAAAGCTCCTCCCGGGAAAGCCAGGAACAGCTGCCCCAACGGCGGCATTTCCATTCCTGCATTGAGCATGGCCAGCGGAGTGGCCTGGGTTACCACATCAACGGATCCCATGTTTACCGCCAGCGGGGCAAACCAGTCATCTACATAGGCGAATAACGGCGCCAGTAAAATCATAGCCACCCTTCCAAACAGGGCCGGGTTAAACCTGTTCCAACCCAGACCGCCCATTAATTCCTTGGCAATGCCAACGGCAATAAAAGTAGCAATGGCCGCTTTCCACCACGGAGTGGTGGCAGTAAAGAGCAGGGCTACAAACAAGCCGGTCAGCAAAGCGCTCCAGTCATGAAGAGCCGGCTTTTTATTCTGCAGTTTCTTAAAAAGAAGCTCAGTAAGTACTGCAGTTACCAGGCAGACGCCAATCAGGAATGCTGCATAGGCATGATAAAAGTATATTGCCACAGCCGTAACCGGTAATAAAGCAATAAAGACATCGCGCATGGCGCCTGAGACAGTGTCTTTAGTCTTAAGGTGCGGCGACGGCGATATGATTAACTTTTGTGTATCACTCACTACTTATTCCTCCTTTTCCCCCAACGGGTTTACTTTCTGCTACGCTGTCTTTTTTGGATTTCCGGTTTGGCTCTCTGGACCCAGTGCACTATCGGCCGGGCAGCCGGACAAACGTAACTGCAGATACCGCACTCGATACAATCCATCAAGTCCCATTCCTCTGCAGCATCATACATATTAGCTTCCGCGTAAATGCTGATCTGGTTGGGGTAAAGCATCATCGGGCAATGCTCGACGCACTTGTCACAGCGCACACAATCACCGTATTCCATCCATTCACGGGTCATGTCCGGCGGAAGAACGATAACCCCGGTTGAGCTTTTCACAACCGGAACATCGAGGTGAGGCTGGGCCAGTCCCGTCATTGGACCGCCGATAACCACTTTGTGGTTTTCGAGCTCTTCAACACCGCATTCTTCCAGGATATGTCTAACCGGTGTCCCAATCCTGACCACATAGTTGCCCGGTTTGGTAACCTTGGGACCGCTGACGGTAACAACCCTTTCAATCAGGGGTTTGCCGTAAATGCAGGCCTCGTAAGAAGCAACCGTAGTGCCTACATTTCTCACAATACAGCCCAGCTCGGCAGAACGGGCGCCTCTCGGCACATCCCGGCCGGTCGCGGCCT